>NZ_QGKS01000223.1 GCF_003172935.1 Micromonospora sicca
CACCCACCCCGCCCATGTCGACCAGGTCCAGGTCATCGCGGTCGAGAATCGCGGCGGCCAACTCGGCGGACAGGCCGTACGCCCCGACGGGCACGCCTCCGCCGATGGCCTTGCCGATGGTGACGACGTCCGGCACCGGGCCGTGGCCGTGCTTGGGCGTCGCCGGGTCAGTGCCAGTCGCTGATCTTCACGTCGCGCGGCTCGGGGGCACCTTCCCCGGTCTCGAGGAACTGCTTGAGGCTCATCAGGAAGGTGCCCCACTTGGTGCTGCAGTGGTGCATGAACTCGACCGGCTCACGCCAGCCCTCGTGCTTGAACAGCACGATCGTGTAGTCGCCGTCCTGACGGAGGTCCCACTGCACGCTGGTGCCGATCCACTCCTGCGGTCCGTCCACGACGTCCCAGCGGACGAGCCGGCCCGGATCCAGCTCGGCGACCTTCATGTCGAACCCGCCCGGCCCGAACCGGAACTCGATCACGCCGCCGAGGTCGGTCTCCCCCGACGTCTTCTCGGTCCACCAGCCGGACAAGCCGTCCAGGGTGGTGAGCGCGTCGTACACCTGCTCCGGCGAGGACTGCTCGACGCCGATGCGGTGAAGGATGTCTGCCATGCCCGTGTTCCTCTCTACTGCTTCTTCTCGGTCTCGTTGTTGGTGTCCTTGCCGCGCTGGATCGTCTCCGCGATGCGCTTGATGCGCTGGAGACGGGAGTCCCAAGCAGCGCCGACGTCGGCGAGCTGGGCGACCGCGCGGGCGAGCTGGGCCTGATCGACGCGGAACTGCTTCTCGCGGCCGGCGGTGGTGGCGTGCACCAGGCCGACCCGGTCGAGGACGACGAGGTGCTTCGTCACCGCCTGACGGGTCACGGGCAGGTGCTCGCTCAGGCTGGTCGCCGTCCCGCTGCCTTCGCTCAGCAGCAGGTCGAGCATCCGGCGCCGGGTCGGGTCGCCGACCGCCGACCAGAGGTCGTCGTCCACCATCACGCTCATGCGCCCGCTCCGACCTTCGCGGAGTACGCCGGCAGCCGCGGCAGGTAGAAGTCCCAGCCGGTGACG
Organism: Micromonospora sicca; assembly: GCF_003172935.1. Taxonomy (GTDB): domain Bacteria; phylum Actinomycetota; class Actinomycetes; order Mycobacteriales; family Micromonosporaceae; genus Micromonospora; species Micromonospora sicca. The sequence goes on from NZ_QGKS01000223.1 coordinate 1,055, forward strand.
TGCGCGGCGTACTCGGCGGCGACCTTCGCCTCGTCCCAGCCGCGCTCACGGAAGCCGCTCTCGGTCATCCGCAGGAGCGTCCCGCTCCCGTCGGGCTCGAGCTCGAAGACGACCAGGAACGAGTTGCCCGGGCCGGCGGACTCCTCCTCCGCGTGGGTCCACCGGAAGGAGAAGAGCCGCGGCGGCACGGCGTCGACGACCGCGAGCTGCACCCAGGTGCCGCCCTGCGAGCAGTCCCCGAAGCCGATCCGCCCCGCTCCCCCGGGCACGGCCGGGAACTCCGCCTCGTCCGGCCACCACTCGCGCAGGTGCTCGGGACTGCTCACCACGTCGAAGACGACCTCGGGTGAGGCGTCGATGTGGATCTCCCGCTCGATCGTTCCGAATTCCATGCTCGCCACCTTCTGCAACGTTTGGTTGCGCATCACGCTAGCCGACCTGCCGGACATGCGCAACCGTTAGTTGCATGACGACGTGACCCGGCTCGGCGAGATCGTTGGCACAGAGAGGCGCGGGTCACCGGAGGTGTCCATGGCCCGTCGTCCCGCCGCAGTGCTGGCTGCCGATCGCCGGCGTCGCCGCGGTTCTCCCCTCCGCGCCGCCGGCTTTCGCAGCCGGGACCAGAGCCTCGTCCCGTACTACGCTCCCCCTCTCGCCGACCGGTGCACGGTGCACTCCTTCGGTGAGGGCGAGGCGCCGGAACTGACCGCCTACCCGGCCGACTCCAGGCCTCCGGGGTGCCGCGGTGTTCGGAGCCGTTGGGTGCAGTTGGCTGCCGTTCGGTACACGCGGCTGCTCCCACCCCGCTCCCCCGATACCGGCCCCGCCATCAGTAGATCCGGAGCAGTCCCGTCAGTCCGGTTCCCGCAGGCAAGGCCTGCGTGGATCACGCGTTCGTTGCCCCCATCGGCTTCGCCGCGGCCGGCCCTTCGCCCATGCAATGTGGCCCAGTGCGCCCGAACCGCTCCCGGGTGCCCGAATCAGCGCACGGCCAACGTGCAGGGCGTGGCCGCCGGTCTCGCCTGTCCGGCGCGGCGGCTCATCTACCGTCCCGTGCCCTACGCCAGGCGCGGGAGTGCAGCAGCCGCAGACCGTTGAGGCCGACGATGACGGTGGAACCCTCGTGTCCGGCGACGCCGAGCGGGAGTGGGAGGTGGCCGAACAGGTCCCAGGCGACGAGCACGGTGATGAACGTGCCGGCGATGACAAGGTTGGTGGTGACCAGGCGGCGGGCGCGGCGGGACAGGGCGATGACGGCGGGCAGTGTGGTCAGGTCGTCGCGGACCAGGACCGCGTCGGCGGTCTGCAGGGCGAGGTCGGAGCCGTGCCGGCCCATCGCCACGCCGGTGTCGGCGGCGGCGAGGGCGGGGGCGTCGTTGACGCCGTCGCCGACCAGCAGAACTCGCTGGCCGTCGCGCTGCAGGGCGCGTACCCGATCGACCTTGCCGGCGGGTAGCAGACCGGCGTGCACCTCGGTGATACCGGTTTCGGCGGCGAGCCGGCCGGCCGCTCCTGGATTGTCGCCGGTGAGCAGTACCGGCGTCGCGCCGGTCAACGTGGTCAGTGCGGTGACGGTGGCTGCGGCGTGCGGGCGGACCCGGTCGGCGAGGGCAAGGACCCCGGAGGGCACGTCGTCGACGATCACCACCACTGCGGTACGCCCGGCGGCCTGCGTGGTGCTGACGACCGTGTGCACAGGCGGATCCACGTGCGGGAGGTCGTTCAGAAGGGCGGGGCTGCCGACGCGTACGCGGCGCCCGTCGACGGTGGCGGTGACGCCTCGGCCGGGCGTGGAGGTGAAGTCGTGGACCGCGGGTACGGTCAGCGCCCGTTCGCGGGCGGCGGCAAGCACGGCGGCAGCCAGGGGATGTTCGCTGGGGTGTTCGGCGGCGGCGGCCAGCCGCAGCAGGGTGTCCTGGGTGTAACCGCCGCCGGGGACGAGGTGGATTTCCGCGATTCGGGGGGTGCCCTCGGTGAGGGTGCCGGTCTTGTCGAACGCGACCACGTCGGTGTCGGCGAGCTGTTCCATGACCACGGCGGACTTGACCAGGACGCCGTGCCGGCCGGCGAGGGCGATGGCCGACAGCAGCGGTGGCATGGTGGCCAGTACCACCGCGCACGGCGAGGCGACGATCATGAAGGCCATCGCTCGCAGCAGTGTCGGCTGCAGGGCCGCGCCGAGCGCCAAGGGGACGGTGAACAGGGCGAGGGTCGCCAGGACCACGCCGACGGAGTAGCGCTGCTCGACTTTCTCGATGAACAGCTGGGTGCGGGCCTTGGTGGCCGAGGCCTCCTCGACCAGGGCGACGATGCGGGCGATCACCGATTCGGCGGCCGGGCGGTGCACCCGGGCCAGCAGTGCGCCGGCACCGTTGACGGTGCCCGCATACACCTCGTCCCCGGGGTGTTTGGCTACCGGCAGCGGTTCGCCGGTGATGCTGGCCTGGTCGACGTCGCTAGCCCCGTCGATGACCAGGGCGTCGGCGCCGATCCGCTCGCCTGGCCGTACCCAGATGACGTCGCCGATGGTGATGTCCGTGGTGTCGACGGCTTCCTCGTTGCCGTCGTTGCGGACCCGGGTGGCCCGCTCGGGGGCGAGGTTGAGCAGCGCGCGGACCGAGTCAGCGGTCCGGGCTGTCGCGAACGCCTCCAGCGCGCCGGAGGTGGCGAAGATGACGATCAGCAGCGCGCCGTCGAAGACCTGCCCGATGCCGGCCGCGCCGAGCGCGGCCACGATCATCAGCAGATCCACGTCCAGGGTCTTCTCGCGCAGCGCCCGCAGCCCAGCCAGCGCCGGCTCCCATCCGCCGACGGCATAGCAGGTCAGGTACAGGGTCCACCACAGCGGTGCCGGGGCGTGCGCAAGCTGCGCGATGCCGCCGAGGGCGAACAGTACGGTGGCCGCCATCGCCCAGCGGACCTCGGCGAGGACCCACAGTCGGGTGCCCCATCGTCTGGGGGCGTGGATCGCTCTGGTCGCTGGCGGCGCGGGAGTGGTGTCGGCCGTGAGGGTCACGACGAACAACCTTACCTGCGTCACTTCGAAGGTACGAAGGCAGCTAGGCAGGCAGTCAGCGAAGGAACGCTAGGCTGGATGGGTGCACACCTCGTTGCCGGACTTCCAGATGCCCAACGACGAGCAGGTCCACCTGGCCGCCGAGGGATTCCGGCTGCTCGCCGACCCGACCCGGATCAAGATCCTCTGGGCGTTGCTGCAGGGCGAGTCGTCGGTCGCCTGCCTCGCCGACCTGGTGGGCGCCGCGCCCACCGCCGTCAGCCAGCACCTGGCCAAGCTGCGCCTGGCCGGGCTGGTGCGCGGGCGCCGGGAGGGCACCTTCGTCTACTACTCCGCCGCCGACGTGCACGTCCAGGCGCTGCTCGCCGAGGCGTTGTTTCACGCCGACCACACCGACCGCGACCTGCCCGACCACCCGCGCGGCGACCTGCTCCCCCATACCCGGCCCACCGCGCATCCAGCAAGCTGAGCCGTAGCGCGGGAAGGGCGGGGACCCGGCAGCCCTCCGGCCCGTGGGGCACGAGCTCCTCGAGACCCGATGACCCCGCGGGTGTTCGGGCGGCGGGTTGGTCCGGCTGGCGCGGCGTCAACCGCCTGCCGTCCGCGTGACCTCCTGCCCTCGTCAGCACCCTGAGGTTCACCCTGGTCCCGAGGCACTGCTGGTCGGGAAGGTCCGGCAACTCACTCATCAGCCGGGTTTGCTCTACGCCCACGTCATCACGATCCACCGCCACCCGGTCCCCCGTTTCGCCGGGCGTTTCCGCCGCAGCAGGAGGACGAGGGCGCCGAGGACGGAGACTTCCGTCGCGGTGAGGGTGTCGCGCGGGTCGGGGGACAGGTAGGGCCGCGACGTGCCGCGCTCCTCCGAGCGGCTCGCTGCCGCAGAAGTGCCTGTTGCTCTGCACGTGAACCAGCCGACGCCGGGCGGGCGGGAGCGACGCTCCCGCCCGCCCCTCGGAGCGCGGTCAGTTGAGCAGGAACGTCTGCGTCTGCGGGTTGAGCATCGGCAGTTGCTTTGCGCTGGCGGTCTCGCGCGTGCTCAAGCGCAGCACGTCGACCCCTCGGGAGATGTCGTTGGCGATGATCAGGCCGTTGTACCAGTAGGTGGACCACTGGTTGGACTGCATGTCGTAATAGCCGATCTCCTTCGGGCTGGTGGGGTCGGTCAGGTCGACCACCGAGGTGCCCGAGCCGTACGCGGAGGAGACCAGGATGTTGCGTCCGGCCACCGGTACGTAGTTGAAGTTGTGGTAGGTGCTGGGTTGATCGCGCGGGATCCGCAGGTGGCTCAGCGGCGTGGCGAGGTTGTCCACGGCGTACGTCCAGATCGCCCCGAAGGGTTCCTGCGCCGGCCCGAAGTACTCGTCGCCGAACGTCACGTACTTCCCGTCGTGGGTGAACGCGGCGCTGTGCCAGATGTCCACGTCGGGCGTGTCGATGTTGGCGGTGACCTGGGGTGCCAGCGGGTTGCTGATGTCCCACAGCTGCCCCTGGGACAGGCAGGCGGCGGCGGCGAGTTTGCGGGGGGTCAGCACTTGGATGTCGTGGCAGGCGAAGAAGTCGCCGGACGACCCGCTGAAGAGGTCGACCCCCTTGATGGTGGGCTCCGCGGCCACCCTCGCGGCGAGGCCAGCCGCGCGGTCCTTGCCCGGCACGTCGATGACCGAGATCCGCTCGAACGGGGCCTGGCAGTCGGGGCCGATGTTGCTGGCGCTCAGCGGGTACGAGGCGACGTAGATGTAGGTGCCGCCGTCCTCCCTGGGCACCAGCGTGTGGGTGTGCGAGCCGCAGTCGGTGCGGATCGCCTGCAGGAACTGCGGCGCGCTGGGGTCGCTGACATCGAAGACGCGCACCCCTTCCCAGGCGCCCGGGGTCGACGCGGTGACGTTGCGGGACCCCTCGCAGCCCGGCGTGCTCTGCGGGGTGTCCACCGACAGGAACAGCAGGTCCCCCCACACGGAGACGTCGCCCTGCGGTCCGTTGCAGTGCACATCGGCCAACTCGACCGGCTCGCCGGGCTCGGAGATGTCGATGATCCGGAAGCCACCGTAGTGACCTGCGTAGACAAGGTTGCCGGAGAAGGCCAGGTCGGAGTTGACACCGCCGGTGTGGGCCGCTGTGGAAAGCAGGTGCATGTTGCGGCTGTAGCCGTCAGCCGGGCTGCTCGGCGGCGGCGGCGGAACGGAACCGTCGTCCCAGGGCTCATGGGCCAGCACAGGGGAAGGCGCAGCGGCAAGCAGGGCTGCCACCCCCGCGACGACAAGCGATCGGACTTTGGTTGATCTCCGCATCGGACGCCCCCTCAAAGCAAATGTGTCCCTGATGTGTCATGGGACACCGTTCGGCGTCACATTGCCAGACATTTGCACAGGTCGCTACCCCGCGAGGGCGGCGCCATGTCGCAGCACCTGAGCGCAGGTACGGCAACGGGCTGTCAGGACTGGCTCCTGCCTACCGGGCTGCACGCCGCCGGTCCCGAGCAAGCCCTCAGCCTGCGCCTGCGGCCTCTACCTCGACGACCCCACGGCTTGGGGATACCAGCCCCGACGAATTAACGGCGAGCGGCGCTTAGCCCGGCCCGGGTGACGGTGACGAGGCGGTGGACGGCGTCCTGGCTGGGGATGGCGCCGGCCGCCGTAGCAGCGCCGACGTGGTGGTGGGATAGCAATTCAGCACACCCCGTTGCTCCCAGCCCGCTCCACCGCCCTTCATCGGTAGGCCGTGGACTCATGCGCCTACTTCCGCGGCCGCATCGCGCTGCCTACTCGTGACTCATCAAGCGCCGGGCGGGAGGTCGCCGCGAGGAACGATAACGACATGCAGGTTCCGGGGCCCGTGGACGCCCTCGACCCGGTTGAGTTCGATGTCGCTGGTGGCGGAGGGTCCGCTGATCCAGGTCTGCGGCCGGCGCGGGTCGAGCTGGTCGAGGGCGTCCGGCACGCCTGCCACGACCTGGTCGGTCCGCAGCACGCAGACATGCACGTCGGGCAGGAGCGTGATGACCCGGCGGCCCTGGTCCGGGGCTGCGTCAAGGACGACGGTACCGGTTTCGGCGATGGCCACGGCGACCGCGGTCACGACCCCGTCGCAGGCGGCGATTTGCTCCGTGGTGAGGTTCTCGTCGGTCACCGCGGCGACGGTGGCGGGCAGCCAATGCCGTGGCAGTCCGGGCGGGACCACGACGCGCCGGCCACCGAGGATCGCTTCGACTACCTGTGCGACCTGGCCGTCGGTGCATCGGTGCACGGTGGCCCGGTAGTCGGTGAGCCGGTGCACCAGCAGGTCGAGTTCCACTTCGGCACCGGCGGGCCGGTAGTCCCGTGGCACCTCGGCCGGTGCGGCCGCCCGGTCGCCGAGGGCAGCGCGGATTCGGCCGAGGACCCGGTGGCGTGAGTTCACAGCTCGGCCCACCACTCGCGGAAGGTCTGCGGTGGCGGCTGCGGCAGGTCGCGGCTGACGGTCCAGCCGGACAGCGGTGGTGGTAGGCCGCGACCGCGCCTGCCAACGACCTTGCCGAGCCGCGCAGCGCGCTGCGCCGCCGCGTACAGCGCCGGGTGGTCCATGGTGTACGCGGCGGCGGCCATCGCGATGGACTCGGCGGTGGGTCGCCGTCGGTCGGTGACGTGTTCGGCGCGTAGGTGGACCAGCAGCTCGGGAATGTTGATCATCACGGGGCAGGCGTCGAAGCACGCGCCGCAGAGCGACGACGCGAACGGCAGGGAGGCATTGTCGGCGACCCCGGTCAGCTGCGGGGAGAGCACCGCCCCGATCGGCCCCGGATAGACCGACCCGTACGCGTGCCCGCCGGTGCGCTCGTACACCGGGCAGACGTTGAGGCACGCCGAGCAGCGGATGCAGTGCAGCACCTGCCGGCCCACCTCGTCGGCGAGCACCGCGCTGCGGCCGTTGTCCAGCAGCACCAGGTGCACCTGTTGCGGCCCGTCGCCCGGGGTGACCCCGGTCCACATCGAGGTGTACGGGTTCATCCGCTCCCCGGTCGACGCCCGGGGCAGCAACTGGAGGAACACCTCGAGGTCCCGCCAGGTGGGCACCACCTTCTCGATGCCCATCACGGTGATCAGGGTGTCGGGCAGGGTGAGGCACATCCGCCCGTTGCCCTCGGATTCAACGACGGCGAGGGTGCCGGTCTCGGCGACGGCGAAGTTCGCCCCCGAGATGGCCACCGGGGTGTGCAGGAACGTCTGCCGCAGGTAACGGCGCGCGGCGGCGGCCAGGGCCGCCGGGTCGTCGGTGAGCGCCGGGTCCACCCCCGGCATCGCGCGCAGGAAGATCTCCCGGATCTCGGCGCGGTTGCGGTGGATGGCGGGCACCAGGATGTGGCTGGGCCGGTCGTCGCCGAGCTGGACGATCAGCTCCGCGAGGTCGGTCTCCACCGGGGTGATCCCGGCGGCTTCGAGGGCCTCGTTGAGGCCGATCTCCTGGGTGGCCATCGACTTGACCTTGATGACCCGGTCGCTGCCGGTCCCGGCGACCAGCTCGGTCACGATCCTGTTGGCCTCCACCGCGTCGGCCGCCCAGTGCACGGTCCCGCCGGCCCGGGTGACAGCGGCCTCGAGCTGTTCGAGCAGCTCGGGTAGCCGGCTCATGACGTCGGCTTTGATCGCCGCTCCGGCGTCGCGCAGCTGTTGCCAGTCAGGGGCTTCGGCGATGACCGCGGCGGACTTGGCCCGGATCGTGGTTGTGGCGTGCCGCAGGTTTCGGCGTAGCTGCGGGTCGGCGAGGCTGCGCCGGGCGGCCGCGGGGAAGGGCTGGTCGCCGCGCAGGTGCCCGACGCCACGGGGGGCCGTGGCCGGCATTCCGAGGAAGGTGCTGGTCATGACGCCTCCGTACTGGCCAGGATCTCGGCGAGGTGCACGGTGCTTACTCCTGCACGCAGCCGGGACAGGCCCCCACCGATGTGCATAAGGCAGGAGACGTCCCCAGCGGTGCAGACGTCCGCGCCGGTGGCGAGGACGTGGCGCATCTTGTCCGCCATCATCGCCGTGGAGGTGTCGGCGTTCTTCACGGCGAAGGTGCCACCGAAGCCGCAGCACTGCTCCGCCGCGGGCAGCTCCACCAGCGTCAAGCCGCGGACCCGCCGCAGCAACCGCAGCGGCCGGTCCCCCACCCGCAACATGCGCAGGGAATGGCAGGTCGGGTGGTAGGTGACCCGGTGCGGGTAGTAGGCGCCCACGTCCTCGATCCCGAGCACGTCGGTGAGCAGCTCCGACAGTTCGTAGGTGCGTGCCGACACGGCCTCGGCCTGGCTGGCGAGCCGCTCGTCGCCGGCCCGCCGGGCGACCATGGCGTGCTGGTGGCGCACCGACCCGACGCACGAGCCGGACGGGGCGACCACCACGTCGTACGGGTCGAAGGTGCGTACGTGCCGGCGCACCAGCGGCAGCGCTTCGTCCAGGTAGCCGGTGTTGACGTGCATCTGCCCGCAGCAGGTCTGGCCTTCGGGGAAAACGACCTCGTGGCCGAGGCGTTCGAGCAGCCGTACGGTGGCCTTTGCCGCCTCGGGGAACATGGTGTCCGCCAGGCAGGTGACGAACAAGGCGATGCGCATCCTTACCTCCCGATCCGTGCGGCGGCGGCCCGCCACGGCTCGTCGTTGCCCTGCGGCTCGTACACGGTCAGCTGTTGCGTGCTGCGCAGCAGCTGACGCAGCGCGCGCAGGTCCCCGTGCACCACGCCGGCGGCCCGGGCCTGCACAAGCAGGTTGCCGAGGGCCGCGGCCTCGACCGGCCCGGCCACGACGGGCCGGCGGCAGGCGTCCGCGGTGAGCTGGCACAGCAGCCCGTTACGGGCGCCGCCGCCGACGATGTGCACGGCGTCGACGCCGCGTCCCGACAGCCGTACCGCGTCGTGGACGGCGGTCCGGTAGGCGAGGGCGAGGCTGTCCAGGATGCAGCGGACCGTCTCGGCCTGGCTCTGCGGTGGTGTCTGGCCGGTGCGCCGGCATGCGGCGGCGATACGCGCCGGCATGTCGCCCGGCGGAAGGAACGCCGGATCGTTGGCGTCCACGACCGCCGAGAAGGCCGGTACGCGGGCGGCGTCGTGCAGCAGCGACGCCAGGTCGGCGGGGAGCCCGGCCGCGTTCCACGTGCGGATTGATTCCTGCAGCAGCCACAGGCCCATGACGTTGCGCAGGTAGCGGGTGGTGCCGTCGACGCCGCCTTCGTTGCTGAAGTTGGCGCGCCGGCTGTCCTCGGTCAGCACCGGCGTATCGAGCTCGACCCCGACGAGTGACCAGGTGCCGCACGACACGTACGCGAACCGCTCACCGGCCGCCGGCACGCCGACCACCGCGGAGGCCGTGTCGTGCGACCCGACGGCGGTGACCGGCACCGGACCGGTCAGACCGGTTTCGTCGAGGACGTCGGGCAGTAGTTCTCCCGCCCCGTCGCCGGGCTGGCGCAGCGGCGGGAAGAGGCCGGCCGACACGCCGGCCGCGGCGAGAAGCCGGTCGGACCAGGTGCGGGTCCGGACGTCGAGAAGCTGGGTGGTGGAGGCGTTCGTGACCTCGGTGCCGGCGATGCCGGTGAGCCAGTAGCTCAGCAGGTCGGGGACGAGGAGCAGGTTCCGCGCCGCGGCGAGCTGCGGTGACTCCGCGCACGCCGCGAGCTGGTAGAGCGTGTTGAACGGCAGGAACTGCAGCCCGGTGATCCGGTAGATCTCCTCTGCCGGCACGGCGGCGAGCACCTTGTCCATGGCACCGTCGGTGCGCCCGTCGCGGTAGTGCACCGGGTTGCCGAGCAGGGAGCCCCCCGCGTCGAGCAGACCGTAGTCGACCGCCCATGAGTCGATCCCGATGGAGGTGATCCGGCCGGCGTCCCGTCCCGCCGCCCGCAGCCCCTCCAGGACGCCCCGGTACAGCGCGAGGACGTCCCAGTGCAGGGTCCCTGCGACCCGTACCGGCACGTTGGGAAACCGGTTGACCTCGACGAGGTCCAGCCGATCTGGCGCCACCCGGCCAAGCATCACCCGCCCGCTGGACGCGCCGAGATCAACCGCGGCGATCGTCGCCGTGCCATCCACAACTGTCACGCCGTCACCTCGGTCCCGAGCCGGTCCGGTACCGCCGGACAGGGAGCGACCATGCCGACCACGCCGAGCGGGAACGTCGGTGCTGGATGCGGGCTCACTGCGGGTATCCCTCCAGCTCGACAATGCGGGAGTAGGCGTTGTCGTTGGCGGACCGGACGATAACGCGCAGCGCGGTCGCGGTGACCGGCTCGAAGGTTCGGCGCACCAGCCCGTCGGTGTTGCCGCGGATCTGCGCGACGGTACGCCACTGGCCACCGACCAGCGCCTGCACGTCGGCGTCGCGTACCCCCCACCCGCTTGCGGGGAACTGCGAGGAATCGATCGTGTACAGGTCGACCCGACCGACCGGCGCCCCCGCGGTGAAGTCGACGGTCAGTGTGTCGGGGAAAGCGCCCTGCGTCGCGTCGTTCCAGCCGTTCCCCTGGCCCCACCGCTGCGAGCTGCGGTCCCCGTCGATCGCCCCCTCAGGGCGGAAGGAGGGGTGGGTGGATGAGGCGCTGGCCTGGCCGAGCCGCGTCGCAAGGTCGACGGTCACCGGCACGTCCCGTCGCTCACCGCCGACCGTCACGGTGAGAGCACCGGTGCCGGGCACCGTCGCGTCCACCGGAGCAGTCAGCGTGACCTGGAGGGTCGCCTCGCCGGCGCGGTCGAACTTCACGTCGGTTCGGGCCGGCGTGACGGTCAGCCCACCGCTGGCGGCGAGCTCGACCGTTGCGGTGTCTTGGGAGCCGCCGAAGCGGCGTACCCGAACCTGCAGCTCACGGGATTGGCCCGGCGACACGCTCGGCGCCGCTGGCAGGCCGACGTCGTACACCGGCTCGTCCCCGACCGGTGCGAGCTCGGCGGAGACGGGCCGCTGCGGGCGCAGCGCCACCGGGCCGAGCAGGCCTGCCGGGCGGTGGTCGCCGTGCCGGTTGGCGAGGGTGTTCGTGACCCTCACCTGGATCTCGTTGCGTCCCGCGCGCAGCGCCGCAGTGATGTCCTGCCGGTACGGCTTCCACAGCAGCGGGTCGAACGCCTGCCCGTTGACCGTGACCTCCGCGACATCTCGCACATCGCCCAGGTCAAGGACGAATCGGCGCCCGTCGAGGGTGGCCGCGTCCAGGTCGACCGCTCGGGAGTACGTGGCCGATCCGGAGTACGCCGGGTCGATCGCGGTCCACGACCCGAGCGGCCGGTCCTGCGGCTGCGCGCCGGGTTTGTCCAGCCGCACCGTCCAGTCGCCGTTCAGCAGTACCGGGGTGAGCGGGTCGTCGGTGGCGAGCGTGCCGCCGAACAGCTGGCCGTCCCAGGCGCCGACCACCCGGTGGCTGCCCGGTGCGTCGAGCAGGGCGTCGACCCGCAGTGTGCCGGACGTGCCTGGGCTCACGGCCGTGGCGGTGATGTCGCCGGAGATCAGGTGCGGCACCGCGGCCGGCGGCCGCGCCGCGGACCGGAAGGCGACCACCACGGTCTGGTAGGGCTGCAGTTCCAGCGGTACGGCGGTGCCCAGGCGGCCGGGCGCGTTCCGGAAGGTCGTGGCGGTCGCCGTCCGTCCGGTTTCCGGTTGCCACAGCTCCGGAGTGCCCTTCGCGGGGAACGTCGCGGTGGAGCGGACGACCACCCCGCTCTCGTTGGTGACCAGGAACGCCTGATCCTTGCCGGTCTCGAGCCGGAGCACCCGCACCGCACGCTGAGCCGGTTCGAGCACGGCCGCGGCGACCCCCGCCGAGCGGGTCACCTCCCCGAGCCCGCCCGGGGCGGCCAGGCGCACGATGCGGCCGGCGCCGTATGCGCGCTCGCCCGGCGCGGTGCCGTCTCCGAACAGGGCCGTGAGTGCGTCGCGGAGTTCACCATCGCGGCCGGCGGCTTCCTCCCCTGGGAGGTCGCCGACCGCGACGAGCGTGCCGCCGGTGCGGACGAACTCGGTCAGCGTCCGGACGGTTGCCACATCCAGGGTCGGGGCCTGCGGGAGCACTGCGAGGCGATAGGACTGCTCCCCCACATGCAGCCGCCCGCCGCGCGCCTGCGCGCGGGCGCGGATCGCCGGGTCGCCGGCGAGCGCGCCCTCGTCGAGCAGGTCGAAGTCGACCTGCGCGTCCTCCAGCGCGTATGCGGCGGCGGTGAAGTCGCGGTCGATCGCATCCTGGGTGGGTGTGCCCTGCCAGGCCTCGGCGGCGCGCTGCGGCTGGATGAGCACGGTCTGGGCGGCGGCCCGGCCGCGGGCGACCTCCATCACCCGGCCGATCCAGTCCGTGAGTGGTTTGGCGGTGCGCCACCACGGGTTGCCTGAGCCGAACGGCGGTGGGTAGACGATGTTGTTCTCGTCGGTCCACATCGCGTGCATCACGGTCAGGTTGATTCCCCGGGCGGCGAACGCGCCGAGCAGCGCGTGCGAGAACTCGGGCGACACCTGCCAGCCCATCGCGCCGAACGCCTCCAGCAGGACGCGTTCCTGGCCGTTCTGGTGGGCGTCGCTCGCCGCGTACCGGGGCAGCATCGTGCGCCCGCCGGCCGCGTAGTGGTCGAACACGACGTCGGTGCCGGGCACCTGCGCCCACTGGTTCTCCTTGTGCAGGTCGCCGGTGCTCGCGATCTGCTCGGCGGGGCCGTACTCGTCCCAGAGCGGGTTGGAGATGTAGCCGACGTCGTGGTCGGCCATCCAGCGCGCCTGCTGGGCGTAGTACGCCTCGCCGAAGCGGTCGGCGACGGCGCGCCAGTACCGTCCGCGCTCGGTCCGCCCGTCGCGGCCGAGGTCGTCGAAGAGGGCCGCGTACGCCACACCGGGCTTGGTGCCGACGTCCTTCAGCGCGGCGTGCAGGCTCGGCGACCACGGTTTCTGTTGGAAGTGGGCGTCGGCGGAGGCGATGAACGGTTCGTCGTCCCAGAAGCCGCGCAGCACGGTGCCGAACGCCCAGGGGAACCGCCGGTAGTACTCGCCGGGCACGGCGTCCAGCATGCGGGCCACGGCATCGTCGTCCAGCAGGTCGAGGTAGTTCCGGCGGAACGACCACGAGTTGTCGTCGGCCAGCGGCTTCGCGGTGAAGGTGTCCACCCGCCACTGCCCGGCGGGCGCCGGCCAGGCCCGCCCGGCCGTCACGTAGTCGGTCAGGTCGACGAAGTCGCCGACGTCGTTCGAGCCGGCCGGTCGGGCGACCGCGGAGACCACCTTCGCCGCGGACTGCCGGGGTCGGAAATCGGTGAGGGCGGCCGTTCCGTCGAACGTCTGCCGGTACAGCGGCTGCCCACCGGGTCCGGTCACGGAGAACTCGTCGTACGTCGAACGCTGGTCGGCGACCGCGCGGACCCCGACGGTGCCGCGCGGGAAGGCGCCGTCGGTGGCCGATGGCTGGGCCTTGCCGTCCACGTACGGGGTGATCGTGTTCCCGGCGACCACCACCTTGATCTCGTGCTCGGCGGCTGGGTCCCAGCCGGGCACCCCGCCGGGGTTGCTGAGCAGGGTGAATGACCCGTTCTGCTGGCGCCAGATGTCGACGCCGCCGTCGTCGCGGCGGGTGTCGACGAGGTATCCGTTGCGCTCGTCGGTGGCGCGGACGACGATGCCGGCGGTGCCGCGGTCCAGGCGGGCCTGGGCGGTGAGCGTGTAGTCGCTCCACTCCGCTCCGGTCTTCAGCACCGCGACGCCGTTCAACGTGGTTGCGTCGACGACGAGGCGGCCGCCCACGACGTCCAGCCCGGTTGTGTCGCCGCCGAGGTCGACCTGTGCGGGGCCGGTCACGGTCCTGCTGGTACGTCCGAGCCCCGTCGGGCGCAGCTCGGGGTGCGGCTCGTAGGTCCGGTCGCCGACCTTGCCCCCGTTGATGACGAGGCCGCCGCCGCGGCCGCTGGGAAAGAAGTCGTCGTTGAACAGCCACAGGTGCATGCCGGTGCGCTGCGCCTCGCGCAGCGTGTGCTCGATGATGGCGAACCATTCCTCGCTGAAGAACGCCGGCTTCAGCGCGGTGGTGTCGAACGGGAACACGATCGCCTCGTACACGCCCTGCGCCCGCAGCTCGCCGAGCTGCCGGTCGACCAGCGCCGGCGTCACGGTGCCGTTCCAGAACCAGAGCACGCTCGGCCGGCTGTCCGGGCGCGGCTCGGCGAACCGCGCCGCGTCCAGGCCGCTCAGCGGCTGAGCGATCCCGTCCGGCTGGGCGACCGCGGCTGACTGGGGAACGGTGACGGTGGCGACCGAGCACAGCACGGCGAGCGCGGCCGCGGCGACTCGTCCGGCGAACGGCTGCATGGCGTTACTCCTCATCGGCGGGGTGAGCGCTGATCGTGTGGGCGCCGGCGGGCAGGCCGCTGAGGTAGACGTACCGGCCGTCGGTGTGGGCGCCGTACGCCTTGGCCTTGTCGCCGTTCCAGGCGAGCCGCCCGTCGACGATGACCGTCGTCGGGCCGTCGGCCGGGACGGCGATCGTGCCGGTGGTGCCCTGCGGGGTGGTCAGGTCCATGACAAAGCGGTCGCGTCCGCGGTCCTGGCGCCAGGACACCCAGATCGCGCCGTGCGGGGTCGGCACCCGGCCCTGCGCCCACTCCAGGTCTCCCGGATGCGGCTTCACCGTGTACGTGGCGAACCCGGGGCCGGCCGGCCGGACGCCGAGGACCTCGTTGGTGAGCAGTGCGGTGCCGCCGGCGGACCACGGGTGGGACATGCTGCCGTCGCCGTGCCGGTAGGGGCTGCCATCGAGGTTGATGTGTTCCCAGGCGCCGGTCGCCGGCGGTTCCTCGACCCCGTTGATCGGCTTGCGCTGGGCGAACTGGTAGACCCAGACGGTGCGCAGCAGGTGCCAGGCCTCGGCGTCGCGTCCTTCGTCGAACCGGGCGAGCGCCTCCCAGTAGTTCATGAACGGACCGACCAGTTGCGGCATCGACCCGGTTCCGGACTTCGAGCCGTACGCGGTCCAGAGCTGGTCCTTAAGGGTGTCCAGGGCCCGGGCGGCACGGTCGGCGGGAGCGACCCCGGAGAGGACCGCGAACACGTTGCCGTCCTGGGCGATGTTGCCGGGCTGGCCGGTGGACTGCCGGTAAGCCCCTGCGGTCTCGTTCCACAGCTGGTCGTTGACCCCGCGCACCACCTCGGGGATCAGCTCCCGCCAGTGGGTGGCCTTAGGGTTGTCGTTCTGCAGCTCGGCGAACGCCGCCGCGTCGCGCAGCACCTCGACGTACAGGGCGTTGACCTCGGTCTCCTTGCCGGAGTCGCCGTAGATCCAGTGCCCGCCCTGGTCGTAGAGGTCGAGCAGCCGGGTCCGGTCGTCGCTGACCGTCGCGATCCGCAGGGTGCGGTCGCCGGCGATCGGCTTCCCGTCGGTCAGGGCGGTGCCCTGCGGGTACGCGTCGGTGGAGTTGGTCCACCAGGCGACGGTGCCCGAGGGGTCGGACTGCTCGAGGTAGTAGGCGCCGGGGGCGGCCGCCTCCGGCAGGTCGATCATGAGCCACGCGTTGTCCACCACGTCCTCGAACCGCTTGCTCGCGACGAGTTGACCCGCGCCGGGTTGCCCGCGGTAGAGCGACAGCGTCATGTCCGCACCCGTGGTGTTGTACGTCGGGAACCTGCCACCGGCGGCGGTGAACGGCGACGTGGCGGTGAACGTCTGGCCCTGGGTGTGGCCGGGCAGCAGCTTCGGCGCCGAATCCTGCGCCTCGGTGCCCTCGAAACCCTCGGCGGTCAGCCGGGTCTCCAGGAACGCCATGGCTCTGGTGAACGTCGGCCACATCTCGGCGACGAATGCTGTGTCACCGGTGTAGAGGTAGTACTCCTGAAGCCCGCGCAGCCACCACAGGTGGTATTCGAGGAAGCCCTGGCAGACCGGGGCGCCCAGCCCGTTGGGCGAGCAGGCCGAGAGGTAGCCGTCGCCGCGCTGGGTGCGGGCGATGCTGCGCAACGAGTCACGCATGGCCTGCCGGTCGTCCGTGGAGACGTACGCGATGCGCCCGGTGATCGCGAGGTCACCGTTCCACACCAGCCGGTCGCGCTTGGCGCCGTCGACGATAACCCGCTCGCCCACACCGATCGTCTCGGTGCCGTTCTCGATGCCCTGGGTCGGGTCGATCGTGCCGTTGACGATCGTGTGCGCGCCCCCGTACCAGATCTTGTTCAACGCGTCGTCGGAGGAGAGGAACCAGCCGGGCAGCAGCGCGTCGCGGTCGGCCAGGTTGATGCCGGGCGCGGCCGTGTACCGGACACGGACGGCGTCGACGCTCACGCTGGACCCGGCGGGCGCTTCGGGCGCGAGCCGAATCATCAGGTAGCGGAACCCGCCGCGCAGCTCCGGGTCTTGCCAGGTGCCGGCACCGGCCGGTGCCTGCTCGTGCGGGCTTTCGAACCGGCGCTCGCGCTGTGGCTTGGACGCGTCGCCGTTGGCGATCCAGCTCGTCGTGCCGAAGGTGTCGCCCCAGTCGCCCAGGTAGCCGAGCGTCTCGCTGAATGCGAAGAGGGTTGTCGGTGCGGCGCCGGCGAAGTCGACGCTGAGGTAGCCGGAGACTTCGCGTCCGAAGTCGACGATCAACCGGGGGTCGGCGCCGGCACCGGTCTTGGTGATCTTCATCGGTTGTCCGTCGGCGGCCAGCACCCCGGCCGGGTTGGTGATCTCCCCGCCGCGGCTGTCCGCCGAGACCACCCGGAGCGGCGCGACGCCGCGGGTCTGCGGGGTGAGCACGTATCGCTGCCAGTCCCCGGGCGCCGGGGCGGCGAGACCACCAGATTCGGCGCTGGCCACACCCGTGCTGGCAACGAGTACGGCCGCGGTGGTCAGCGAGATGGCGGCGAAGCGGGTACGTCTCATGGTGGTCACCTCGTCGATCGCTTGCGGGAAGATGCGGTGGTCTGTCATCCGTTAGCGGCGGACTCGCGGCGCTGGTCGAGGAACACGGTCGTGCGTCCCGGTGCCACGCCGCTCAGTACGACGTGACCGTCGACGACGGTGCGGTCCGGGTGCGGGCCCGCGCCGATGACGCGGAAGGCCTGCGGCGGCGAGCCGTCGAGCGGCACCAGGATGCGGCCACGGACGTTCGGCGGCAGGTCGACGTCGAGCCGGTAGCCGTCGCGGTGGTCGATGCGCACCCCGACCGGTCCCCGGATCGTCGGCACCCGGCCCTGCGCCCACTCCAGCGGACCGGGCTGTGGTCGTACCTCCACCTGTGCCGCCCCCGGCGCCGTGACGGTGACCCCGAGGAGGCGACGCATCACCACGTTGGCGGGCGCCGAACCCCAGGCGTGCGAGAACGTCATGTTCGGCTTGAGCGCCGGGTCCCATGCCTCCCCGACGATCGTCGCGCCGAGATCGTCCATCAGGTGCAGCCAGCTCTCCCGGGCGCGGCTGGTCATGAGCGCGTACCCGGCATCGCCCCGCCCACCGAGGTAGAGCGCGTCGAGGAGGAACTGGGCGCCGTACACGCTCATCCGCATCCCGCCGGCGGCCAGCGCGGCGGCCAGCGCGGACACCTCGGCCTCGTCGGCCACACCCAGCGCGATCGGGAACGCGGTGGCGTGCTGGGCCCGGTGCGCGGTGCTGAGCCCGTCCCGGTAGGCCGCGGCCGGCCGATCGAGCAGCTGGTCGTTGACCGCCTGCCGGAGCCGTCCCGCCAGGTCGGCGAACCGGCGTTCCTCCTCGGCCTTGCCCAGGACCCGCGCCACCTCGGCGCACGTCGCGAACGCGGCGCACTGGAAGGCGTTGACCACCGTGTTGACGGTGGTGAGCACGTATCCGTCGCGGTTGCTGACCGGCCAGTCGACGAGGTCTGAGACACCGCCGATGGACGTCGGCTTGTCCAGCAGGCCGTCCGCGGCAAGGAACTCGTCGAAGTTCTTCGCGACGTACAGCGGCCAGTCGCGGGCCAGCTGATCCGCGTCGCCGGTGTGCAGGTAGTCCTGCCACGCCGACAGCACCGACATCAGCCGGTACTCGGATGGCCACGTCGGGCGCCGCGCGAGGTAGGAGTTCGACCAGCGGGCGAGCGCGTACGAGCGCTGTGTCGCGTACTCGGAGAGTTCGTTGACGTACGCGTCGCCCTCGTACGGCCCGCGCTCCCTGGTGGGGGTGTCCTGGTAGAGGTCCAGCCGGGTCGCCTCGATGGAGTAGCGACACATCTCCCAGACCCGGTTGAGGTCGTCGTCGGAGCAGCGGAAGGCGGCATCGTCCGCCCGCCACGGCAGCCGGATCGCGACTCCCCGTACCGCGCCGGTGAGATCCAGCGTCGGGTCCGTGATCAGCTCGGCGTAGCGGAAGCCCCGGTAGCCCCAGTGCTCCAGGTGCTGGGCGCCGTCCCGCAGGGTCCACACCTCGCGGTAGACGTTGCCGCCGCGCAACTGGTAGCGGACCGTGTCCGGCCCGGACAGCTCCTCCCCCAGCCGCACCTCCACGGTCTGGCCGGCGCGTGCCTCGGTGAGGTCGAGCGCGAGGCCGCCGACGATCTCCCGCCCGAGGTCGACGATCCATCGGCCGTCGCCGACCGGTCGTACCGCGGCCGGGGCGACCGTCTCGCGCAGCAGGTTCGGCGTCTGGGCCGGCAGTAGCCCCTCGATCGGCGCCCGCTCGGCTGCCGGCGTCCAGGACGAGTCGTCGAAGCCGGGGGACAGCCAGCCGACCGGCTCCTCCCGGGCGTCGATGAACTCCTGCGGGGCGGTGTAGTAGCCGCCGCGAAGGTCACCGGCGGGTGGGAGCCAGCGATCGCCGGTCCGGGCCCGCCAGCCCGCGCCGGTGCCCAAGGTGAGGCGGGAGCCGTCGGCGTATCGGATCTCCAGTTGGGCGAGGAAGCGCTTGTCGGTCGGTGTGTAGCAGAGGGCTGCGAGCGCGTTGGTCTCGCCGCGGCGCAGCAACGCGGTCACCTCGTAGGTGTGGTACCGGGGTTCGCTGGCCGGCGCACGCGTCGGGCCCGAACCGACGAACGCGCCGTTGACCCAGGCGGAGTAGACGTACTGCCGGATGGGATCCGGGGACTGTCCGGTCACGTAGAGGACCGCCGACTCGATCGGCTTGTCGGCCAGCCGCACCTCGGTGCGCAGCGCGGCCCAGTGCTCCGGTGCCGGGCCGGCCAGGAGTTGCTGGCTGCGGCCGACGGCCAGCGCGCCGTTCTGCACGGTCCCGCCGGGGAAAGCGCCAGGTCCGCGGGAGAAGTCCTCGGCGAGCAGCACCGTGCCGGACGGGTCGGTGAATGTGATGTCGTCGTACGTCTGTGACTCCGAGCCGCCGTTGCGGAAGCCGACGGTGCCGCTCGCGTACGTCGCGTCGTCGATCGTGTCGACCAGGTCGCCGTCGACGTAGGTGCGGATGCGCGTGCCTGCGAGCTCGATGTCGACCCGCACCGGGGTGCCGAGTGGGACGGCGCGGCCGATCGGGCGCTCGGCCAGCACCCGGTAGGCCCCGTTGACCTGCACGTGGGTCTTCAGCACACCGGCCGGTCCGGCGAGGAGCTGCCACAGGTAGTTGTTGCGGTCGTCGGCCGCCCGGAACACCAGGCCCGCCGACTTCTCCTTGATCACTGTCCTGACCGCGAACCGCCCGTCGCGCAGGACCGGCGGGGGCGGCGGCGCGGGGGCCCACACCGGGGTGGCCGCCCAGTCGGGGCCGATTCCGGTGGCGACGCGCTGCGGCTGCGACCACCCCGACGGCTTGTCGCCGTTGGTCCAGGTGCGCACCCGCCACCAGTACACGCCGCGTGGCTCCAGCGGCGGGCCCCCGAGCGACACGGCTGTCGACTCGGCCGAGGCGACCCGCTCACTGTCCCAGAGCAGGTCTTCGTCGAGCAGGCGGCCACGAGTGCGGGCGACCTGAACCTGGTAGGCGCTCTGCAACGCCTGCGGCCCGTTGGCGGGAACAACCCAGGACAGCCGCGGGTGGGGGTCGCCCACGCCCAGTGGGTCGTCGAGGAGCGCGGTGAGCAGCCCGCTGGGGACATCCGCGGGCGCCTGCGCCACGGCCGCCAGTGACATCAGCGGGTTGAGCCCGCCGAGCGCGGCGGCGGCGCCGCCGGCAACCCCGGTCTGCATGAACCGGCGGCGACTCATCGACGGGCTCATGCGCCACCTCCCGGGAGGATCCTGATCGCCTCGATGCGGATGTCGCCCTGGGTCGTCGTGGGATCGAGCCGCAGGCCGGTGAGCCGGGTGCCCTGGGCAGGAATCGTGATGGTGTAGGTGCGGGTGGGCCCGCCGGTCACGACGAACCTGGCGCTCTTGTCCTCGGAGAACCCGCCCTGCGCGGCGGTCGTCCAGAAGACCTGCCCCTGGCTGCTCACGGACGTTGACATGGTCACCTCGACGATGAGGCCTTGTGCCAGGTCCTGCGAGAGCGGTTGGCTCTGGACCAGGAACGGATCACCGCCGGTGGCGGAGGTGGCGAGCACGCCGCCGGAGACGGTGAACGGCGTCAGCTGGTTGGCTGCCGTCCAGCCCTCGGCGTCCCCGTCCCTGGCGAACTCCCACGCCACCAGAGAATGCGTCACCACCACCTGCACCGTCGCGGTCGCCGTGCGCCCGTCGTCGCCGGTCGCGGTCAGCCTCACCTCGTAGGTGCCGTCCGCGGTTGACTTCCCGGCGGTGACTGTCACGGTGGGCCGCAGCGTCACCGGCGTTCCTGACGAGGCGACGTCGTAGCGTTGCGATGCCGGTTGGACCGTCCAGCCGTCGGGCGCGGAGACGGCGAGCGCGCCGGAGAGCCGGTCCGGGGCTATCCCGTCGATCACCGCGGTGACCTGCACGCTGCCGCCGGGGAGCACTCGCGCCGACGCGGGCGCCGCCGCCAGGGCGAGCGACCGGACCTGCTCCCCCGCGCCGAGCGTGACGTCGAGGACGCGCTGCGGACGCAGGACCACCGGCCCGAGCAGGCCGGACGGATTGGCCCGGCCCTCGAACGCGTTGGTCTGGGTGTTGGTCACCCGCACCTCGACCGTGTTCGTGCCCTCCCTGAGCAGGTCGGTCACGTCCAGCGTGTACGGCTGCCAGTCGACGTGCCGCGGCGGCGATCCGTTAACCGAGACCGCGGCCAGGTCCCGCACCGAGCCCAGGTCGAGGAGCACGCGCAGCCCGTCGGTGCGGAAGCCGTCGGGGATGTCGACGTCGCGGCGGTATACGCCGGTGCCGGAGAACGCCGGGTCGAGCGCGGTCCACGACCCGAGCGGCCGGGCCACGGTCTGCGCGCCCTCCCGGTCGAACCGGAACTGCCACGGACCGTCGAGCGCGATCGGGGTGAGCGGGTCGTCGACCGTCACGGTCCCCCCGTACGTCTCCCCGCGGTACCGTCCGGTCACGTAGACGTCGCCGGGCTGGTCCACGGCGACCCGCGCCCGCAACGCCTCGCCGTCGACGGCGATCCCGGAAACGGGGGCGTTGCTGGCCGTGGCGTGCGGCGTCTGGCCGATCGGATGCGCCCCAGGCCGCAAGACCAGCCAGGTGGCCTGGTACGGCCGCAACTGCATCGCCACCGTCACCCGGTCGTCGGCGAGCCGGAACACGGGCGCGACGTCCGTGCGGCCCGTCTCCGGGTCCCAGATCTCGGGCACCTGCGGCACGCTGACCGTCACGTCGGTGCGTACGGTCGCGGCCGAGAGGTTGGTGACGAGCACCGCGTCGTCCGCCGCCCGCTTCACATGCCGTACCCGGATGTCGGGGCTGGCCGGCGAGAGGGTGACGCCGGGGTCGATCCGCTCCTTCAGCGTCGCGGCGAGGTCGGCGCGGGACGGCAGGTAGACGGCGAGGCCGCCGGCGCCGCTGGTCCTACGGGCGGCCGACGGCGCGGCGGGGTCGGTGCCGAACAGGGCCGCCAGCCGCTGGCGCAACTCGGCGTCCCGGCCCTCCGCCTCCCGCGTCGGCAGGCCGTCGACGGCCACGAGCGTGCCGCCCTGGGCGACCAGCCGCTCCGCAGCGGCGAGCGCCTCCAGCGACAGCACGGTCGTCTTCGGCATGACCAGGGCCTGGAAGGTCTGGTCGTGCAGCCGCAACCGGCCCTCGTCGACGGTGAGCCCGACGTTGAGGTCCGGGTCCCCGGCCAGCGCGAGTTCGTCGAGATAGTCGAAGTCCAGCTGCGCGGCGAGCAGTGCCTTGGACGTGCCCTTCCACGAGCCGTCGACCTCGCTCAGGCCGGGACCGTTGCCGGCGAAGCCGCGGACCGTCCACGGCGTTCCTTCGGCCATCACCGATGAGCTGGGATAGAGCAGGCCGACCGGGTTGACCGGTGTGGCTCCCCGGGCCGGCTCGACGAGCCGGCCGGTGAACGATGCGTACGCGCCGAAGCGCGGCCAGAACGTGTTCTGGAAGAACTCGCTCGGCTGCGACTCGTAGCGCCGCTGCCCGTCGATCGAGTAGTAGAAGGCGTGGTTGTCGATGAGGTCGACACCGCCGGCCACCTCCCAGGCGACCGTACGCTTCATCTCCTCCATCGACAGGTCCCACCCGAACGCGCCGAAGGTCTCCGCGAGGTTGCGCTTGCGGTCGAACAGGTGCGCCACCGACGAGTTCAGCTTCGGCGTGATGACGTTGGTGTCCAGGCCGCTGATCAGGTCCATGCCGGGTAGCTGGTAGTGCTTGCTCATCTCGAACCAGCTGCCGCCCTCGATCAGCCGGTGGCTGCCGAGGTCCTCCTCGACGAGCGGGTTGGAGATCAGCGCGATGTGGTGCCCCTCCGCCCAGTCGGCCAGCGGCTTGGTGTGCGCCTCGTTGTAGCGGTCGGACAGCGCGTCGTAGTAGTCGATCCTGGTCTTCGTGGTCGCCGCGCCGGTGTCGTACCAGAGCGCAGCAAGCCGCCCGGTGAGGTCGTAACCCGCGTTGCCGGTCAGGTATTCGCGGAACCCGGGCGTCCACGGGATGGAGCCGAGCGAGTCGGCGCCTCCCCGGTTGTCCGGGAAGTTGTTGTAGAAGCCCGGCTCGTCGTTGAAGATGCCCTGGATCGTCGAGCCGAAGTCGTCGCCGAACCGGCGCGCGTACGTCTCGTGGGTGATGTCGATGAACTTCTGGGTCGCCTGGGGGTTGAGCATGTCGACGTACGGCTGGTCGGGCTCGAGGTCCGGGTGGTAGTTGACCAGCGGCCGCTGCACGAGGTGCAGCAGGCACCAGTGGCCTTCCGGCACGTCCCAGCGCAGCCGGCCGTCGGCGCCCACCTTGCCGGTCAGCTCGACGGCCGAGTCGCCGTCAAGGGCGCTGCCGCGGGCCTGCCCGCTGGTCACGCAGCTGCCGTCGCCGCGCTTGCGCAGGGCGACGGCGGCGACGAGCGAGGACGCCGGCGACTGGGTGACGTCCCAGCGGGCGAGGCCGGCGGAAAAGTCGTCCGCCAGCAGGGTGGCTCCGCCGTCGAGCGCGGTGACCTTCAGGTTGTCGAAGCGGGCCCGTTCGTCCTGGCCGGAGCGCAGGCCGACGCGACCCTTGGCGAGCGCGCCGATGCGGGGGTCGCTGCGGCTGCCGACCTCGCGGCCGTCGAGGAAGAGCGTCACCGTGTCGCCGCGGACGTCGGTCGCGACGTGGTGCCGCTCGCCGTCGCGCATCGTCCTTCCGGCCGGGATGCGGGCGCCGACGAGCTGGTACGCCCCGTTCACCCGGACATGCACGCCGAACGTCGAGGCGGCCTCCGGGTTGTACGGGGAGGTCGTGGTCAGGTTGACCATGACGAGGTTGGCGGCGCCGCGGCTGTGCATGGTCCACCCGCCAGAAAGCGCGTCAACGGTCAGGTCGAACTCCATCCGGTAGCCCGACCAGTCGGCCCCGTCCTTGGCCAGGCCGACCTCTCCGCCGTTGACGGTGAGGACCCCTTCGCTGACTGACCAGCCGCTCGGCACCGACACCGGTACCGGCTGGTCGTAGTCGACCGGGCCGGTGACGTCCTTGGCGACCGGGGTGAGATACCACGGCAGGTAGTCGGGATCGGCGGGCACGGTCCTTCCGTCGACGTCGCCGCCGGAGACCGTGCGGCCGCCGGCGAAGCCGCTCGGCCAGTTGAGGTCGTCGTAGAGCCAGGCCTTCATGCCGCGGCGCTTGGCCTCCGCGAGGGCGAAACCGACCTTGTCGAAGTAGTCCTTCGACAGGTAGTAGCTGTTCTCGGTGACGCCGAAATCCCCGCCCAGCCCCTGCCGCGGATGGATGAAGAACTCCTCGATGCCCTTGGCCTTCATCTCGTCGAGCTGCCGGGACAACTCGTCCTCGGTGAGCTTGCCGTTCCAGAACCAGAAGGCATGCGGCCGATCCGTCGCCGGCGGGTTTGTGAACGTGGCCGGATCCAGCCGCCCGGTCTTCGCGTCCCACCCGGCCTGCCCGGTGCCGCTAGGGCTGGCCGCCGCGGCCAACGGAACGGTAGCTGCGAGCAGCAGCGCCGCCACGCCACCCGCCGTCCAGCTGATGAACCGTCGCGCCATCAGGATCGCGCGGAGGGGACCGGCGCCTTCAGGTGTCGGGTGGATCCGCGCTCCCTCCCTTCACTGCTAGTTGTGGACTGTCGGTACCTTGGTGGTGTGGTTCGTGGGGTGCGGGCTTCCGCCGGGGGTGGGTACGACCACGGGTACCACGTGGTGTGGTGCCCGGGGTACCGTCGAGTGCTGACCGGCCTGGTCGCGGTCCGCCGTGAGGAACTGATCCGCGCCAGGTGCGACGAGCACGGCTGGCGGGACTTACCGTCGTACATCGCGAGCCAGCTGAAGGGCTTCACGTCCCGGACGTTGGGGGAGGAGATTCCGTCGCTGCGGTCCCGGCTGCCGACCCTGTGGTTCGGGTCGTTGTTCGTGGCGACCGTCGGCGCGGTGTCCGCCGCGACGGCACGGCGGTACCTCGACACGCAGTACGAACGCCCCTGGCTTAAGGGCGGGCCGTCGTGAGGCGGGCGTACAAGTTCCTGTTGCGTCCTACCGTCAAGCAGGCCGCCGCCATCGCGGCCTGCTTGAACGATCACCGGCACCTGTACAACGCCGCCCTGGAGGAACGTCGCGAGGCGTACCGGCGAGCCCGCACCACGATCCGCTACGGCCACCAGTCCGGACAGCTCAAGGACATCCGCCGGACCGACCCGGACGGGCAGGGCCGTTGGTCGTTCTCGTCCCAGCAGGCCACCCTTCGCCGGCTCGACAAGGCGTTCGCGGCGTTCTTCCGCCGCGTCGAAGCCGGACAGACCCCGGGATATCCGCGCTACAAGGGCGTCGGCTGGTTCGACACCGTCGAATGGCCGAAAGACCGCGACGGGTGCCGGTGGAACTCTGCTCCCGACTCCGGACAAACCCGCGTCTACCTGCAAGGCGTCGGGCACGTCCGGGTCCACACCCACCGCAAGGTCGACGGCACCGTCAAGACGATCAGCGTGAAACGCGACGGGCGCCGCTGGTATCTCATCCTGTCCTGTGACCAGGTGCCAGTCGAACCGCTGCCCGCCACCGGCAGGGCGGTCGGTGTCGACATGGGTGTCGCCTCGTTCCTCACCACCTCCGACGAGATTGAGGTCGTCAACCCCCGACTCCTCGCCGCTTCGGCCGCCCGGCTCGCGGCCGGCCAGCAGGCGTTGGCCAGGTGCAAGCGTGGCTCCGGCAGGCGCCGTAAAGCCCGTGAGCGGGTCGCCGCCCTGCACGGCACGGTGCGCCGGCAGCGCCTCGACCACGCCCACAAGACAGCCCGGTGGCTGGTGCGCCACCACGACCTGATCTGCCACGAAGCGCTGCAGATCCGCAACATGACCCGCTCCGCCGCCGGCACCGTCGACACACCCGGTGTCAACGTGGCCGCGAAATCCGGGCTGAACCGTTCGATCCTCGACGCGGGTTGGGGGGTGTTCCTCACCGTGCTGCACGCCAAGGCTGAAAGCGCCGGACGTACCGTCGTCGAGGTCGACCCCCGCAACACCTCCCGCACCTGCCATGAGTGCGGACACTGCGCCCGGGAGAACCGCGTCACCCAAGCCGAGTTCCGATGCGTCGCCTGCGGGCATACCGCGCACGCAGACGTGAACGCGGCCAGGAACATCTTGCGGGCAGGGCTTGCCCGTCAGACCGCCGCGGCGGTCTGAGAAGCCGGTGCCTTCAAGCATCGGAGGAGTCACGACATCCCCTCTGGTCACTCGGACACTGTCGGCTGATCGGGTCCGTCGCCACCGGCTGCGGCGGTGCGGCGCCGACGAGCTCCCCGGCTGAACTCGGGCGCTCATGGTTTGACCTGCGCCCCGTACGCCTCGAGCTCGGCGAGTTGGAGCCGGTACAGGCCCCGCTGGGCGTCGTCGCCCGCCGGCTCGCCGAGCACCGTCACGTACACGCGGACGTAGCGTGCGGTCACGGCGCCGTCGAACGTGTACGCCTGCGGTGTCGTGCCCTGCTGCACGTGATCCGTTACGGTCCGGACGGCTTTCCACGTCGACCCGTCGTCGGACGTCTGGATCTGGAACGTGCGCGGGAAGGCGGCCCCGTCCGCCGGCACACCGTTGTCGTTCGGTGTCTGCGTGCGCGGATGGAGCACGACCCGGTCCAGGGAGGTCGGCGCACCGAGGTCGACCGAAAGCCACTCGACGGTGTCGCGGCTGTTCGCGGGCGGGTCGCTGGTGTAGCCCTTCGCCGAGTCCTCGCTGCGGCGTTTACCGTCCACGAGCAGGCTCTTGGACCAGTTGGCGACCTCCAGGCTGTGCGCGGCGGCGACCGGCCGGCCACGGGCCAGGTTTCCCAGCCTTACCGTGGCCGGCAGGCGCAGCTCATCCGTACGCCCCTCGGGCTGCAACGTCAGGGACAGGGCAATGTCCGCGCTCGCCGGTACGGCGGCCCCGGTTGGCGTCAGCCGGAGCTGCACGTCTGCTGCGCCGCCGGCCGGGACGCGCAGCTGCGCTGTCGCCGGTGACACCGTCCAGCCTTGGGGGGCGCTCGCCTCCGCCGTGCCCGCCAGTGCCACGTCGGCCGCGTTGGCCACCGGCACGTCGACGGTCACCGGCGTGCCGGGTTGATCGGGCCAGGCGCCGGCGCGGGGAGTCCCGACCGTGACGGCGGGCCGCACGGCGAGGAACTCGTCGTATGCGGTGTCCGCGGTGCCGCCGCCGGCGGTCCAGCCCAGCGTGAGATGCAGCGGGACGCTGTCGGCGGACGCGGACAGCGGCGCGGTCACGTCCAGCGGCACGGAGAAGGCGTCCCCGGGGCGGATGGCACCGGTGCCGGTGTCACCGCCGGCCCGGACCGTCCAGCCGTCCGGTGCGCCCGCCGCCACGCCCACGTCGCGCACCGGCGCCGCGCCGCTGTTGCGTACGACCGCGGTGAGCCGCGTCGTGCTGCCCGCGACGAGCGGCTCGTCGACCCCGGTCAGCTCGACGGTGATGCCGAGCAGCACAGCGGACGCCTCCGACAGCGCCTTGTGCAGCGCGGTGAGCGTCTGGCCCAGGCGCTGCCGATCCGCGTCGGGCAGCCCGTCCTGGCGGTCGAGCCACCGGGACATGTGCGCCTCGGCGGCCAGAGTCTGCTGCACGAGCTGGCCGGCCACGTCGATGTCGCCCCGCGCGGTCTTCTCCAGCGACTGGCGCAGCGCGTCGGCAATGCTGCGCGTGCGCGCGTCGGCGTAGCCGCGCTGACCCGGGTTGAGCTGCGCGTCGGTGACGGCGTCGCCCAGCGCCGAGGCGGCATCGGTCGCCGCGCCGATCCGGGCAGCCTGGGGGCCGGTTCGGAAGGCGTACGTGCCGGAGCCGACGGAGAACACCGCTCGCCCGCCTGCGAACTTGACGAACGTGACGCCGGGCGAGTCCGCCGCGGGCCGTCCGCTCTCGATCACGGCCCAGCGGTTGGCGGCGGGGACGGAGACCGTCGCGGTGGCCCCCACCGGCACGGTCACGTCCAGGTCGAGAGCGCCACCATCGCGCTTGCGCCAGCCGCTCGCCACCACGCCGCGTACCGTGTTGAGACGCGCCGACGCGGAGGTGAGGTCGCCGACCAGCTGGGGCGCCACGTCGAAGCGCTCGTAGCCGGGCGCGGTCGGCCGGATGCCCGCCAGGTCTTCGTAGAACCACTCGCCGATGGCGCCGCCGAGGAAGGCGTGGTCACGAGAGCGCGCACCGAGGTCCCACCGTTCCCACAGCGACGTCGCGCCGTTGTCGATCCAGTAGCCCCAGGAGGGGTAGGTGCGCTGCGTGGCGATCCGGTAGGCCAGGTCGCCGTAGCCGCGGCGGGTCAGCTCGGTGAGCAGGAACTTCGTTCCCAACGCGCCGGTGTCGAGATGGTCGCCCTTGACGCCGATCTCACGCACGAGACGGGCCACGACGGCGTCCACCTCGTCCGCCGGCACCATGTCGAAGGCGAGCGGCAGGAGGTTGTTCGTCTGCCGGTAGCCCGGGTCGGAGGACGTCACGTACGCGTCTCCGCGCAGGAACGCCGCGTTGAAAGCGTCCCGGATCTTCGCCGCCGCTGCCCGGTAGCGCCCGGCATCGGCGTCCTTGCCGAGGGCGTCCGCGATCTGAGCCATCGCCGAGACGTTCGCGTAGGCGTACGCGGTGCCGGCCAGGGTCGGGTCCTCGGGGCTGTTCCCGCCGTAGCCGGGAGCGAGGTAGTCGTTGAGCGAGCTCGAGTGCAGACCAGCCGGCGCGCGCCCGATCTCGTACTCGATGTACTCGCGAATGTCGGGGTAGTGCGCCGCGAGGATGTCCCGGTCGCCGTAGCGCTCGTACATCGCCCACGGGATCAGCACGTACGCCGCATCCCAGGGCGGCGCCTGGCCGGGCCACCCCAGCCCCCAACCATTGTCCGGCGCGATGCCCGGCACCAGGCCGTCCGCGCCCTGACTGTCCCGGATGTCGCCCAGCCACTTCTCGTAGAGCCGCCGCATGTCGAACTCGAACATGTCGGTCTCGGCCATGAGCTGCGCGTCGCCGGCCCAGCCGTTCTTCTCGTACATCGGGGTATCGGTGGGGATGCCGTGGGTGTTGTTGAGAACCGTGTGCCGGGTCAGCTCACGCACCGTCTCGAACAGCGGCTGGGAGCTCGACCAGTCTCCGACCGAGGCGAGGTCGCTGTGCACGACCCGGGCGTCGAGGTCTTCGATGGTCGGGGTGCCGGGCCAGCCGGTCACCTCGACGTACTGGAAGCCCTTGTAGGTGTAGCGGGACTCCCATTGCTCCGGCTCGGCGCGCCCGGCGAGCACGTACTCGTCGGTCTGGAAGCGGCCGGTGACGAGACCGTTGGCGGACACGAGGTTGCCGCCGGCGTCGAGCATTTCGCCGTAGCGCAAGGTGACCTTGGTGCCGCCCGCGCCTTGCACGCGGACGCGCGCCCAGCCCGCGACGTTGCGCGGCAGGTGGAACACGTACACACCGGAGCGCGGTGAGGTGACCTTGGTCGGGCGCAGCGTCTCGGTGACCCGGATCGGCTCCTGGCTCTCGGCGACGAGTCGCCCGGCCGGGGCGGTGACCACCACGGCCGGCCGCCAGGCGCCGGCGTCGAAGCCCGGCGCGTCCCAGCCCGGCTGCTCGGTGCGGGCGTCGTAGGTCTCGCCACCGTAGAGCGAGTCGTACCGCACCGGCCCCTCGGCCGTGCGCCAGGACCCGTCGGTGGCGATCACCTGCCGCGTGCCGTCGGTGTACTCGATCTCCAGTTGGCCGAGCACCCGCGGTTCGCCCGTCCACTGCGTGGTGTGCCAGTTCCAGACGTTGGCCTGGGTCATGCCGTAGAAGCCGCGGCCGAGCCGTACGCCCAGCGCGTTCGTCCCCGGCCGCAGGTTGCCGGTGACGTCCCGGGTGACGTACTGGACGGTGCGGTCGTAGCGGGTGAAGCCCGGTTCGAGCACGGTGTCGGTGGTCGGCCGGCCGTTGAGCGTGGCCTCGGCGTACGCGACGCCGCTGAGGTAGAGGCGCGCCCGGCGTACGGGCGTGTCACGGACGGCGAACTCCTTGCGCAGCAACGGCTCCGGAGCCGTCGGGGCCGCCGGCGAAACCTGGCCCCACGGGCTGCCGCCCCAGGCGGTGATCACCTTCGCGGCCGGCCACGCCGTGTCGTCGAATCCCACCTGCTGCCAGCCGTCGGTCGGCCCGGTGGCCGACCGCCACGTCCCGTCCGTGTCCACCCGGGTCGTCGTTCCGTCGGCGTAGCGCAGCTCCAGCCGGCCGAGCAGCCCGGCGGGGCTGACCCGGCCGTTGGTCGCGGCCACCGCGAGCACGTTCGCACCGTCGCGGACCGCGGAGGTGACGTCGGTGACGACGGGGCTACGCCAGCTTTCCAGCTCCGGACGCGGGTCGGCGCTGGCCACCTGGGTGCCGTCGATCCAGGCGGTGAAGCCGTCGTCGCCGGTCATGACCAGCCGGGCCGAGGTCAGCTCCGCGACCGAGGGCACCGAGAAGCCGCGCCGGAATACGCGGGTGGCCGCGGGCGCGGAATTTCCCGGCTCGCCCTCCGGATACCAGATCCAGGACGCGCCCTGCAGGTTCGGCTTGTCGGCGGTGGCTACCGGGGCGCCGATCCACGAGCCGGTCCACTGGTTCGCGTCGAGGAAGGCGGTCTCGAACGAGGCCGGAGGGCTGAAGCCGGAGGCGCGGCCCTGCGCGTCCCAGGAGCGGACCCGCCACCAGTAGCGGGTCCGCGACGCGAGGTCCGGCCCGGCGTAGCGCACGTCGAACGTGGCACTTGAGCTGACGCGACCGCTGTCCCAGACGTCCGCCTCGCCCGGCTCGAGCCGGCCCGGCGAGGTGGCGACGAGGATCTCGTAGCCGGTCTGGCGCTGACCGCGCTCGGACGATGACAGGGTCCAGCCGAGCCGTGGGCGGGCCGCGTCGATGCCGAGCGGGTTGTGGGCGTGCTCGGTCTCCAGGGCAGTCACGCTCAGCGCGGGAGCGCTCGCGGCGACCGCTGGGGGCGGTGCCAGTGAGACGACCAGGGCGACGAGCGACAAGGCGAGGAAGGCGTTTCGGGGGCGTGAGCTCATGACGAGTAGGCCTCCAGCTCCAGGATGCGGCTGTACGTGTGGTCGTTGGAGTCCGTAACGACGAGCCGCAGCGCGGTCGCCTGGACCGGTGCAAAGGTGCGCTCGAGAAGCCCGGCCGTGTTGCTGGCGATCGTCGCGACCGGGCGCCAGGTGCCGTCAACCAGCGCCTCCACCGTGCCGTCGCGCACCCCGACGCGCTCCGCTGGGTACTGGGCGCTGTCGAGGGTGAACAGTCGAACGCGGGACAACGTCACCGGGTGGCTCCACGTGGCGGTGAGCGCGTCCGGGAATACCGTGGGGGTGTCGTCGTTCCAGCCGCCGACGCCGTTGCTCCAGGCCGCAGAATCGGTGATCCCGTCGTTGGTGAACGCCGGCGACGATCCTGAGTGGACGCTGGATGCGCTCATCGTCGCGCCCCGCACCCAGTTTTCGGTGGCGATGATGGAGGCGGTGGCCGCGTCGTCCCCGGCTGTCAGGTCCACCCGCCCGGACAGCGCCGAAGCATCTGTCCGCTCTACCCGGACCGGCACGGGCACCGTCGTGTGCGGCGGGACCGTAAGGGTTCTCGCCTCGGCCGTTGCGACGAAGCCGGTGCTGGCTTCGACGCCGAGTCGTACGGTGGCCGGATCGTCCATGAGGTTGTGCACGGAGAACGTGGCGGTGGCCGCCTCGCCGGGAACCAGGGCAACCTCCGCGGCGGGAGCGTCGACCGCTAGTTGCTCGCGATCCGCGGGCACAGCACCGTCGGTGTGCGCAACGAAAGACCACGTCCCCGAGCCGACCTCGTAGGTCGCGCGGTCCTCGGTGGTCTGCACCGGCTGGGCGCCGGCGGTCGCGCTCGCACCCCCGTGGCCCGCCCAGAGGGGCACCTCAACCCTCGCCGTCGTGCCGGGTGGCACCGCGACGTCAAGCTGGAATGTGCTGCCCGTTCGCCGCCACGCGGTACGCACCTCGCCGTACGGCGTGCGGACGGAGGACTGGGCGTGGGTGAGGCGCCCGACCACGCTCGGACGTATCTCCAGGCGGCGGAAGCCGACCGAGTCCTCGGCCTGCCGGATGCCCCCGATGCC
Organism: Micromonospora sicca; assembly: GCF_003172935.1. GTDB lineage: Bacteria > Actinomycetota > Actinomycetes > Mycobacteriales > Micromonosporaceae > Micromonospora > Micromonospora sicca. The sequence goes on from NZ_QGKS01000223.1 coordinate 33,006, forward strand.
CGCCGTGAACCATTCGTCGAGCGCCCCGAGCATGAAATGGTTCTGCGAGCCGTAGCCGGTCGGGCCGTCCCAGTACTCGGCGAGCGCGGTGGCCCCGTGGACCACCTGGTAGCCGTAGCTCGGGTTCGAGGTCTGGCTGGCGATGTCGTAGACGACGTCGTCGCGCCCGGCTGCGGAGAGGACCCGCAGCAACGAAGGCAGCGCCACCTCGCCGACCGTGACGTGGTTGCCGGCGGCGCGGATGCTGTCGACGAGGTGCGCCAGGACGGGACCCCGCAGCCCCTCGGGCACGACGCCCATGTCCAGGGCGAGCGCGTCACTGGCCTGGCTACCGGTGGCGTAGGTGCCGGTGTTCGAGTGCAGGAAAGCGGCGTTGAACGCTGCCGCGACCCGCTCGGCAACCGCCTCGTAACGGGCCGCATCGCTGTCGTGGCCGAGCAGGCGGGCGATCGCCGCGAGCGTGACGGCGTCGCGGTGGTAGGCAAATGTCGCCGTCACGCCGTCGGGCGTGCTCTTGTCAATCGCGGCCCAGTCGCCCAGCCCGTAGTCGAGCAGGCCGCCCTTCATCTTGCTGGACAGGTAGTCGAAGTACCGCTGCATCGCGCCGTAGGCGAAGCGCAGGGTGTCGATGTCATCGTACGCGCGGTACATCTGCCAGGGCGCCAGGATGAGGGCGCTGCCCCAGTTCGGCTCGTCGTGGACGTCGCCGGAGAACATCACGTACTGCGGAGCGATGTCGGGGACCACCCCGCTCGGTTCCTGCGCCTCGACCATGTTTCGCACGAGCTCGCGGTAGTAGGCCGCCACGTCGTAGTTGCGGCTCACCGCGCCGAGGACGAGATGGGTCTCCTCCAGCCAGCCGAGCTTTTCCCGGTCTGGGCAGTCGGTCAGGATGCTGTACATGTTGCCCTGGATGGCCCGGTTGATGATCCGCTGGATGCCGTCCAGCAGGGCGCTGGACGAGGAAAACGATCCGGACTCTTCGTTGGCGGCGCGCAGGATGATGCCGCTCACCGTCTCCCGGGTGGGTGGCGACGGTAGGCCGGTGATCTGCAGGTAGCGGAACCCGTGGTAGACGAAGTTCGGGTGCCAGACCTCATCCCCCCGACCCGCCAGGGTGTAGTGGTCGAGGATCGGCGGATAGGTGGCTCCGCCCCGGATCATCGTGGACTGGTCGACCAGGCCGTCGACGCCGAGCCGCTCGCCCGGCTGCAGCGTCACCGTGGTGCCGGCCGGGCCACTGACGTGCAGCTCCGGCCAGCCGGCAATGTTGACTCCGAGGTCGAACAGGTACGTGCCGGGTTCCGGCTCGGTGACCTTCACGGTGGAAACCCGTCCCACCGGTTGGATCGGCGGTGCCATCTGCGCGGCAAGCCGCACGCCGGACGTCGGTGCGTCGGTTTCTCCGGCCGCCCTCCACCGGGAGAGGTCGGCGTGGGGCAGGTCCCAGCCGGGCTGCTCCAGTCGGGCGTCGGCGTCCTCGCCGCCGTACCACTGGGTGAAGGTCGTCGGGCCGAGCGCGGTGCGCCAGGAATGGTCGGAGGCGATCCGCTCGACGCGGCCGTCCGCGTAGGTAAGTTCGAGCTGGGCGAGGAGCTTCGGCGGTCCCAGCACTCCAGACCACTTCGTGTAGCGATCCGGGCTGTCCGGGACGATCGAAGTACCGGCTCCGAGTCGGACCGACAACGCGTTCTCGCCCTCCCGCAGCAGGCCGGTGACATCGGCCGTCGAGTAGACCAGGCGCGCGTGGTAGTCGGTGTTCGGCGGCTGCAGCACCGCTTGGCTCACCGTTCGGCCGTTGAGCCGCGCGTCGTAGATGCCGAGGCCGGTGGCGTAGAGGCGGGCGCTGCGAACCGGGGCGTCGAGCGTGAACTGCTTCGCGAACAGCGGCATCGCCGGGAAGTCGAGATTGAACGGGGGCGGCGCCACCTGACCCGACACGGTAGCCCCGGTGGCATAGCCCGTCCCGTCCGCGCCCGCCGTCGCCACGGCGAAGTCGACCGGGAAGTTCGGAGTGCGTCCGTCGTCGGTCACGGTGTCGGTCCGCGGGTAGAGCAGCACGCGGTCCAGGTGGCGGACCTGGCCGAGGTCGACGGTCATGCTGATCGGTTTGGTCGGCACCGGCCCGGAGTAGCCGGCACTGGAATATCCGAAAGGCTGCTGGTTGGTGGTGAGCACGCCGTCGGTGGCGAACCTGGGCTCCCACTTGCCGGGGTAGGTCTTCGGGTCGCTGGAGCTGATCGCCGCGCCCTGCGCCAGGTTGGCACCGTGCGCACCGTCCTGAACGACCACCTCGGCGAGCTGAAGCCGGTAGAGCAGCGAGCTGCCCTCCTTGAGGGGCAGGCCGAGCTTGGTCGTGGTGATGCGGACGTACCGGGCGTCCTGCGGTGGCAGCGTGACCACCACCGGCTTGGGCTTGCGGTCGAGCCAGTCGGGGTTGCCGATCCAGCGCGCCGACCAGTCGTTCGCATCGAGCAGTCCCATCTCCCAGGACGCCGGCTCGCTCCACCGCGACACCCGGCCGGCGGAGTCCCAGATCCGCGCCTGCCAAACCACGCGCTGACGCGAGCGCAGCTGCGCGCCCGCCCAGGGCACGCCGGTCGACTGGTCGGAATCGACCCGGCCGGACTCCCACAGATCCGGGTCGTCGAGCCGCTCCGCCGATGTGGCGGCGCGGACTTCGTAGGCGGTCTGCGTCACGGACCGCCCGGACGAGACCAGTTCCCAACTCAGGTGGGGGCTGGTGTCGTCGATCCCGATCGGCTCGGTGAGCGCGTCGACCCGCAGTCGCTCGACGGTGGTGTTCGCCGCGGTAGCCGCCGCCGAAGGCACCGGGCACCAGACGGCGAGCAGGAGGCCGGCGACCGGCGCGCCGAGGACTCTGGCCATGAGTGTGCCTGGCCGGCGCACCGGATCCCCTCGGCGCAGCCTTGGGATGTGCCGCACCTGCTGGCGCCGGGCGCGCCGCAGCGATCGGGATGCCATCGGGAAACACCTCCTCGGAGTTGGACCGGTCGAAGGGACGTGGAGAGCGAGGGCCGTCGTGGTCCTCACGCGGGGGGCCCGGAGGTGCCCGGGGCGTACGCCTCGAGTTCGATCACCCGGCTGAACTGGCCGTCGTTGCTGCCGAGCGCGACCAGCCGAAGTGCCGTCGTGCTGATGGCGGCGAACGTGGTGTCCACCCGGCCCGCGGTGTTGCCGCGCACCGACGCCACCGTTCGCCACTGGCCGTCGGCGAACGCCTGGACGTCGAAGTCCCGCAGTGAGTAGCGGGCGTCGGGGTGGGTGTGGAGCCGGGCCCGGTCGAGGGTGACCGGACGGCTCCACGTCGCGGTAAGCGTGTCCGGGAAGCTTTGGAAGGTGCCGTCGTTCCAGCCGGCGCCACCGTCCCAGCGCGCCGCGGAGGTGTCGCCGTCGTTCGCCTTGGCGGCCGAGAAGCCGGGCCAGGTGCTGGAGGCGGTCATCGTCGCGACGCGGGTGAGGTTGCCACTCGCCACGAGCGGCACGCTCGCCGTGCTCGTGCCCACGGCGAGACTCACCGTGCCGCTCGTCGAGCCCTGGTCGGTCCGCTCGACCGCGACGGGAACCTCCACGCCCTGCCCGGCGGGCACGGTGACCGAGTCGGCGTCCATGGTCGCGGTGAAGCCGGCGGACGCCGTGACGTGTGGCCGCGCGGTCACCTCGGCGTCGCCGAGGTTGACCAGCCGGAAGGTCGCGGTCGAGGGCCAGCCCGGTACGACCGCGGCCTGGCCGGTGGACGCCTCGACGACCACCGGGCTCGTCTGCGGCGCCGTGTCAGGGGTGCGGGTGATGAACGACCACCGGCCCGAGCCGACCCGGTAGAGCGCGCGGTCGCCCTCGATGCCGACGAACGTGGCGCCCGCTGTCGCCGAGGCACGCCAGCGAGCGGAGCCCTCCCCGAACAGTGGCACCGATACAGTGGCGCTGCTGTTGACCGGCACCTCGACGTCGAGGTGCAGACTCTTCCCGTCGCGGCGCCACTCGCTGACGATCCGGCCGTACGGCGAGCGCTGCTCGGCTCGTACGTGGGACATGCCGCCGGTGATCTCCGGCTGCACCAGGAAGGTCTGGTAGCCGGGTGCCGTGGAGCGGATGCCGCCGAGGTACCGGTAGTACCAGCCATCGATGGCGCCGAGCATGAAGTGGTTCTGCGAGGCGCCCGCCGTCGGTCCGTCCCACAGTTCGGTGAGCGTGGTCGCGCCGTGCAGCACCTGGTAGGCGTAGCTCGGGCTGCTCGGATTGTTGGCCAGCGCCTGGACCAGGTCGGCGTGACCGCCGTCGGCGAGCACGTCCAGCAGGGCGGGCAGTCCTATCTCGCCCGTGGACAGATGGTTGCCGCGCGCCTTGACGTCGTCGACGACGTGCTGGAGGACGGCCGCCTGGGCGTCGGCGGGAACCATGCCGGCCCAGAGCGGCAGCGCGTTACTGGCCTGGCTACCGGAGGCGTAGCTGTTCGTCTCGGCGTGGAAGTACTTGGCGTTGAACGCGCCGCGGATCTGTTCGGCCCGCTCTGCGTACGCAGCCTTGCCCGCCGTGTCGCCGACCGCCTCGGCGATCTGCGTCATGGCGGTGGCGAAGCGGTAGTACGCGGTGGTCGCGGTGACAGCAAGCGGGGTGCTCGTGTCGAAGGCGACCCAGTCGCCGAGCCCGTAGGAGAGGATGTGCCCATTCGCCTTGGTGGCGAGGTAGTCCAGGTAGCGTTTCATCGCCGGGTAGTGCTCGCGCAGCACCCGCGCGTCGCCGTACGAGCGGTACATCTGCCACGGCACCAGGATGAGAGCACCGCCCCAGTTCGGGTCGTCGCGGAAACCGCCGGAGAAGACGGTGTATTCCGGTGCGATGTCCGGGACCATGCCGTTGGCGAGTTGGGCGTCCTCGACGTCCCGCACGATCTTGTTGTAGTACGCGCCGAGGTCGAAGTTGGCAGTGAGGGCGTCGCCGACCAGGTGCGACTCCTCCAGCCAGCCGAGCTTCTCCCGGTGGGGGCAGTCGGTGAGAACGGAGAACATGTTGCCGTCGATGGCGGTGTTCACGATGTCGTGGATCCGGTTGACCATCGGGTCGGATGTGTCGAGGCTGCCGGTGCGCTCATTGTCGGCCCGCAGCACGATCCCCTGCACGTCGGCGAGGGCGGGTGGGGTGTCCGCTCCGGAGATCTCGATATAGCGGAAGCCGTAATACATGAAGCGGGGGTGCCAGGTGAAGGCGGCATTCGTGGCGGGCGTGACGTCGAAATAGACCGGGGAGCCGACCTGACTCTGGTCGACCCGGCCGTTGGTCAGCGACTCCGCGGGACGCAGCCGCACCTTTGAGCCGGCGGCGCCGCGCAGCGTGACCTGCGGCCAACCGGCGATGTTGCGGCCGAGGTCGTAGAGCCAGGTGCCTGCGGTGACCTCGGTGCGGGAAACGGCGTTGAGGGTCGTCTGCGCACGGATCGGCGGTGCCGCGCGGGCGGTGAGGCGGCTGCCCGCCGTGGGCGCGGTGGTCTCCTCCGCCGGCACCCAGCCGGTTCGGTCACCGTCCGGACGGTCCCAACCGGCGGCCTCCCGCCGAGCATCGTAGTCCTCGCCGCCGTACCAGCTGGAGAAGGTGGTCGGGCCGGCAGCGGTCAGCCACGAGTCGTCGGAGGCGACCACCGCGTCGGTGCCGTCGGTGTACGTGATCTCCAGTTGGGCGACGAGCTTGGGCGCGCCCGTCGAGCCGGTGAACTTCTGGTACCGGCCCGGCGTCGATGGCACGTTGTAGATGCCGTTGCCCAGCTCGAAGCCGAGGGCATTCGCGCCCTGGCGGAGCTGGCCGGTCACGTCGTGGGTCGCGTACTCGACGCGGGTGCGGTAGTCGGTGTTGGCCGGCTCCAGCACCGCATCCCCGACCTTGGCGCCGTTGAGACGCGCCTCGTAGACGCCGAGGCCGGTGGCGTAGAGCCTGGCCCGCGCGATCGGCTTGTCCACGGTGAAGGTCTTCGCGAACAGCGGCATCGCGCCGGGCTTGGCCGGCGGCTTCGGTGCGGCCTGACCGGTCACGGCGGCCACGACGGTGGCCGCGGCCTCGTCGGCGGCCCGCACCTGCACCGTGTAGTTCTCCGGGAAGTTCGGCGTGGAGCCGTCCGCCGTGAGCGTGTCCGTGCGCGGGTACAGCACCAGCTTGTCGACGTCGGTGTCGCGGCCGAGGTCGAGTTCGAGCCAGATCGAGCCGTCCAGGTCCTGGTACTGCCGCTCGTAGCTGGTGTAGCCCATCGGTGGGCCGTCGGTGGTCAGCCGGCCGTCGTGGATGGCCTGCAGGGTCCAGCTGCCGGGGATCTCGAAGGACTCGGAGGCCTTCGCGACGGCGTCGCCGGAGAGCAGCTGACCGGCGCCGTACACCTGCATCTCCGCCAGTTGGAGCCGCGAGACGGGGTACGGCCAGCCTTCCTTGATCGGCTTTCCGAGCCGGGTGACGTCGAGCCGTACGTAACGCCCGTGTCGGGCGGGGAACGTGACGGTGACGGGGTTGGTGTGCGCGAGCCAGGCGGGGTTGGCGATCCAGTGGGCCGACCAGTCGGTGGGCTGGAGCAGCCCGGTCTCCCAGGAGCCGATACCGCTCCAGGGCGACGGACGGTCCTCGGCGTCCCAGGCGCGCACGCCCCAGTAGGCCCGCTGACGGGAGTGGAGCGGTCTGCCCTCGTAGCGGACGCCGACGGATCGGTTCGAGGCAACTTTTCCGCTGTCCCACACGTCCCCGTCGCCGGCGGCGAGCCGCTGCGGGCTGGACGCCACGAGCGTCTGGTAGGCGGTCTGGACGGCATCGCGCCGCGTGGCGGACAGCTGCCAGCTCAGCGAGGGTGTCGGGTCCTCGATGCCGAGCGGGTCGGCGAGTGAGTCCACCGTGAGCGCGCCGACCGAGAGGACCGACGCGGTGGCGGCGGGAGCCGCCGCGACGGGCACCGCCCACGCCACCGCGGCGGCGAAGACGCCGGCGGCGAAGACCGCCAGGGGGATGCGGATCCGGCCCGATGCAAGCCTCATACCCGCGGTCCTCTCACTCGATCCTCGAATTAGAACGTTTCAAAGTGACGCCGGTCACTTCTTAACCGACCGGAAACACGTAGCACAACCCCTTGTCCAGATCCGGCCACCTCAGGCGTAGCCCTCCAGCTCCACGACCCGGCTGTAGCCGCGGTCGTTGGAGGCGGTGACCACCAGACGAAGCGCACCGGCCACGACCTGGGGGAACACAACGTCCACAGTGGCCGATATGTTGCCGGAGACACGGCCGACCATCCGCCAGACCCCGTCGACCAGCGCGAGCACCGCGAAGTCGCGCACGCCGTACTGGTCCGCCGGCTGCTGGGGAGCGTCGATCGTGCGCACCCGCACGCTGCCCACCCGCACGGGCGAATCCCAGGCCGCGGTGAGGGTATCCGGGAAGATGCTCTTGTCGTCGTCGTTCCAGCCGCCGCCGCCGTTCCAGAGGGCGTACCCGTGCTGTGCCTGGATCTGGCCATCGTTGACGCGGCTCGGGTGCCAGCCGTCGTGGGTGCTCGATGCGCTCACCACCGCCGTACGCAGCAGGTTGTCGCTCGGGGTGACCGGTGCGGTGACCGACCCGGACCCGGCCCGGACCCGGATGACCCCGGCGGCAGGATCGGTAGCGGCCCGGCTCACCGCTACCGCCCCCGGCGCTGTCTCGCCCACCCCGATGTTGACGGTGCTGGTCTCCGGGGAGGCCGCATAACCGGCAGGCGGCTCGACCTCAACGGGTACGCGTATCGGGTCGTCGGTGAGGTTCGCGACCCGGAACACCGCTCGGGTCGGTTGTCCGGGCAGCACCGGTACGTCGGGGTGTGGGGCGAGCACCGTGGTCCCGGCAGCGGGGTCTAGCCGCACGGGCCGGACGGCGGGCGCGCCGATGGTTGTGCGGAATCTGACGTCCGAGCCCGCGACTGGCACGAGAGTCTGGTCGTCACCGACAAGCCCGGCACCACCCGCATACGGGTCGCCGGGATCGCGTTCGACTCCGTAACAACCCTGCGGGCTCGCCGTGGCCAGCACGAGCGCGAGACGCTGGCCCTCGACCACCTTGAGTCCCGGTTGGAGGACGAGTTGACGCGGCGACCAGCCGATCCGCTCCGGACGGACCGAGGCCGACCACAGTGTCCGGTCGGGCACACCGTCGGACGTGAGCGCGGTGAGGCGCACATCGAGCGGCGCCGTCGGCGGGTTGCGCAGGACCCGTCCGGCCTCCGTTCCGTCCTTGAAGACGGTCACGGCGATCGACGTCAGCGGGCCCGACCGGCCGACGCTGAACGTCTGCCCGTAGCGCGCGCCGAGCGCGACCGGGCACGCGTGGGAAAATGCACCTGACTCGCTGGACTGGTCCAGGCCGGGCACCGGATCGGCCTGACCGGGATGCCCGGAGGCCAAGGCCACGACGCTGTTGTCGCAGCGCAGCGGCTGGATCATGCCGTCCGCGTCGAAGCGCAGCGGCTCCCAGTGGTAGTTGGCGAGCGCCTCGTTGGTGTGAAAGTCCCAGAGGTCGCTGAAGTACATGTACACCGGCCGGCCGTCGACCCCGGTCAGCGGCGCGACGTGGGCGGGCTGGCCGCCACAGGAGTTGTCGCTGATCTTGTTGCCGGCGAGCGGCGGCACCCAGGACGCGAGGTCGGACGAGGAAAAGTCGTCGGCGAGCAGCACGCTGCCATCCGGCGCGACGACCTTCGCGTTGTCGAAGCGGGCCGACTCCAGGTTCGCGCCGTTCCATTCACGGAAGCCGACCCCGCCCGCCGGGTAGGTGCCGTCGGTGAAGCTGTCGACCTGGAGACCATTCAGCGTCGTGGTGATGCGCTGACCCGCGACCGTGACCGAGACGTGGTGCCACTCGCCGGGGTGGATCGGATACGGCAACGTCACCGCGTGGCTGTTCACGGTCGCGCCGGCACGCTCCAGCACCGTGAGCTTGCCCTTGGTCTCACCCGACCCGGACAGCAGGAACAGATACCCGTTGTCCGAGGTTTTCATCCGCACCGACCAGCCAGCCTGGGAGCCCGTTGCGTCCTTTTTCGCAGGGGCGCCGTGTCGAACGAAAAGGTGTAGTCCGTCCAGTCGTCGCTGCGCGCCGACAGCCCGTAGAGGCCGCCGCGGACGTCCAGCACCCCGTCCCGCACCGTCCACGCGTCCACGCCGGTCCACGGACCGAGCGGGGTCGGCGCGGTGAGGTACGACGTGCCGGTCCCGGTGCAGTAGCCGCAGTTCGGGTCGGACATCGTGAGGTAGTAGGTGCCGTTGCGCGCGAACAACGCGGGCGCCTCAACCTTGGTCACGCCGACCACGCTGTAGGTGTCGGTCGGCTGAAGGTAATCGGCGGCGAGCCGGAGGACGGCGACGTGCCAGCCCGCGTTGCTACACGTGAGGTAGCCGGTGTCGTCGCGATCGACAAACAGCCCGAGGTCGGCGGTACAAGGGGTCATCGACGGCAGGTCGGGCTCGGGCTGCTCGGCGAACGGTCCGGTCGGACTGTCAGCGGTGAAAACCCGGAAGTTGTCCAGGGCGTCCTGGTCATTCACCCACATCACGTAGCGGCGGCTGGCGCGGTTGAAGACCACGTGCGGACGGAAGCAGAAGGTGCAGTCCCGGGGCGGTACCACGTAGCCGCGGTCGGTCCAGTTCCGCAGGTCGGGCGAGGAGTAGACCTTGAACCCGCAGAAGTCGTGGTTGAACCGCCACTGGTAGCCGCAGTCGTAGCTGGTGCCGTAGAGGTAGTAGGTGCCGCCGAACTGGGCGATCTGGCCGTCGTGTGCGTCGACGGCGTTGCCCGCGGTGTCGAAGCGGGTCTGCTGGCGACCATCCGGGGTGAAGTTGCCCAGGCTCGCCGTGACTTCGGCCCGGGCCGGCTGGGACGGCGTGGCCAGGAATCCTGCCGCCAGCACGAGCACCGCCGTCCAGGCCGCCACGGTCGCTCGCGCGGTACGCGTGCTCCAAATCCGGTGATGCATGGCCACATCTCCAGGTGTCTGAATCGTTTCAAGCAGCCTACGAGCTGGCTGCCCGGCTGTGAAGAAGCTGCGGATGTCCACAAGCGGCCAGGTTGGCCCGGGCTCGGACGCAGCCCGGTCAGACCAGATGGCGGCGCGCCGCCCAGACCACCGCCTCGATCGGCGTGGTCACGCCCAGTCGGTCGCAGATCATCCGAGTGCGCCGGCGCACCGTCCGCTCCGACATGTCGAGGCGCCGGGCCACGGCGTCCAGCGACAGTCCTCGCGCGAGCAGCGCGAGGAGCGCCACGTCGTCCTGGGACAGATCAGGACGTGGCACGCCCGCGGCGTCCACGTGCCGGCCTCCCTCCGGTCATACCCGCAGGTCGCGGAACTCGACGTCGAGCAGCTCCGCGACCGCCCTCAGCTCGGCCACCCGGTGCCCGGTCCCGAGCGCCCAGTGATGCCCCACACCGCTCGCGCTCCACGCGTCGGTCCACTCACCCGGGTCGCATCCGAAGTCCACCCGCGAGGTGGTGTTCCCGATCTGCAGCAGCGGCCCGGCGACGACCGTGCCCTCGGACGCCAGGAACGTGTACCGCCCGTCGCGGGTCTGCCCGACGCCGAAGGCGGTCACCGGGCCGTGCTTCACGTCGAACTCGACCGATACGCCCCAGCCCCGCTTACCGTGGTACACGCCCAGCCCCCGCAGCAGCGGCTTGCCGTCGCTGATCGCGAGATGCGCCGGGCCGTCATGGCCCATCTCCACCACGTTGTCGAAGAAGTTCAGTGCCTGCAGCTCGGTGAACGACCCGCCGGCGCCGAGCCGGTCCATGACGAGCATCGCCAAAGACGTGCGCAGCTCGTACTCCCCGGCCGCGGGGATGCCACGCGCGGTGAGCAGGGATGCCCCGAGGATCATGCCGGCGCCGAGCCGCTCGTGCAGCTCGCCCTCAAGGCCCCGGTGGTAGTAGGCGAGGCTGTCCAGCTCGAAGTCCTCGACCAGCCGGTCGAGCCCGACCGACACGCGCGCGGCCCACTGGAAGTCCTCGTCGACGACAGAGTCGTCGACGGCGAAGATCTCCCGCGCCTGCTCCATCTTGGCCCGGACCTGCTCCTCGGTCGCGTCGTTGACGCGTGCGCGCAGGTCGTCGAACTCGACGACCTCCATGTGCCCCCCGAAGTTGGCCGGCACCATGGTCAGGTCGGTGGACACGTCCAGCATGCCGGGATAGAGATGCCCCATCAGGCCGTGGCGGCCGTGCCGCAGGGCAGCGCGTACGCCGGCCGCCTTCACCCAGCGGGCGATCCGCGTCCAGGCTCGTTCGTCCTCGAGGTAACCGGAGACGGAGCGGAACGGGATGCCGCAGCGGGTGAACGTGTTGGCCATTTCCGGCAGTGGGCAAACGCCGCAGTAGGCCAGCCACTGCCCGGTGTCGAAGGTCGCATGGTCCATCGCCTCGGTCGGCTGCAGGTTGATGAGCAGCACCGGCGCATCGCTGCGCTGGGCGATCGGCAGGAGCATCGTCGCGGTCATGTAGGTGGTGAGGAAGCCGACGATGATGTCGCAGCCGGCGAACCGCAGCTTTTCCGCCGCTGCCGCACCCTCCTGCGCATCGGAGATGAAGCCGACATCGACGACGTCCGCGCCGAGGGCATGCATCTTCTCGCTCACCCGAGCCGCCGACTTCTGCAGTTGCGGCAGCAGATCGGGAAACTGTGGCCAGTACGCCCCGAGCCCGCCGGCGACGAGCCCGACCTTGACGCGGCGGTGCGGGATACGGGCCAGCGTGGGGCTGGCGGCGACCGGCTCGGTCGTGGTGGTCATGTCCGTGGTCCTTTCGGGTCAGGGTGTCGGGGTGCCGCGTCCAGGAGCCCCGCGACCAGCCCGGTCGCCAGGACCAGACGCAGCGGGTTGCGTAACCGGGACAGGGCCACAGGAGCTCCTTTCTGGACGGACGATCAGCGGAGGAACGCCGCCGCCACGCCGGCGTCGACGGGGATGTGCAGACCGGTGGTCAGGGACAGGTCGCCACCGGTCAGCGCGAAGACCGCCGCGGCCACATGCTCGGGCAGCACCTCCCGCTTGAGCAGCGTGCGCCCCGCGTAGTACTCACCGAGCTTCTCCTCGGGCACCCCGTAGACCGCGGCGCGCCGAGCGCCCCAGCCGCCGGCGAAGATCCCCGAACCGCGCACCACGCCGTCCGGGTTGACGCCGTTGACCCGGATGCGGTGGGCGCCCAACTCGGCCGCGAGGAGCCGCACCTGGTGCGCCTGGTCGGCCTTTGCCGCACCGTACGCGACGTTGTTGGGGCCGGCGAAGACCGCGTTCTTGCTGGCGATGTAGACGATGTCGCCGCCCATCCCCTGATCGACCATGATCTTCGCGGCTGCCTTGGCGACCAGGAACGAACCGCGGGCCATGACCCGGTGCTGCAGGTCCCAATCGGCCTCGTCGGTCTCCAACAGCGGTTTGGAGATCGACAGACCGGCGTTGTTCACGACCAGGTCGACCCCGCCGAACGCCAGCGCGGCGGCCGCGAACGCCACGTCGATCTGCTCGGCTTCGGTGACGTCCATGCGCACCGGCACGGCGACGTCCGCGCCCACGTCGTGCCGAATCTCGCCGGCGACCGCCGACGCGGCATCCTCGTTCAGGTCGGCGACCACGACGCAGGCGCCCTCCGCGGCCAGCCGCGTCGCGATCGCCTTGCCGATGCCCGAACCTGCCCCGGTGACGAGCGCGACACGCGTCGCCAGCGGCTTCGGCGCGGGCAACCGGCGGAGCTTGGCCTCCTCCAACTCCCAGTACTCGATCCGGAACTTCTCCGACTCAGGGATCGGGGCGTACGTCGAGATCGCCTCGGCGCCGCGCATCACGTTGATCGCGTTGAGGTAGAACTCGCCGGCGACCCGCGCCGTCTGCTTGTCCTTGCCGAAGGAGAACATGCCGACGCCGGGCACGAGGACGATTGCCGGGTCGGCACCGCGCATCGGCGGCGAATCCGCCGTCGCGTGCCGGGAGTAGTACGCCTGGTACTCCTCCCGGTAGCCGGTGTGCAGCTCACGCAGGCGCGCGATCACATCCTCGAGCGGCGCGGTCGCCGGCAGGTCGACCACGAGCGGGCGCACTTTGGTCCGCAGGAAGTGATCCGGGCAGGAGGTGCCGAGCTCGACCATCGCCGGATGCCTTTCCCGGGCCAGGAAATCGAGCACCCCGTCGGTGTCGGTGAAGTGCCCCACCTGGGCCGCGTCGGTCGAGGCGAGCCCCCGGATGACCGGCGCGAGCGCAGCCGCCCGGGCCCGCCGCTCCGCCTCGGGCAGTGGCCCGTACCCCTCCAGCGGCGCACCGAACGGCTCGGCCGCTCCCCGGGTGTCGATGAACGCCTGCGCGCTGCGGATGATCTCCAGCGACCTGGCCTCGCACTCCTGCGAGGTGTCGCCCCACGCGGTGATGCCGTGCCCGCCCAGGATCACGCCGATCGCCTGCGGGTTCTCCGCCTTGATCTTCGCGATGTCGAGCCCGAGCTGGAACCCCGGACGGCGCCACGGTACCCAAACCACCCGGTCGCCGAAGCACTCCTTGACGAGCGCCTCGCCCTCGGCGGCGGTGGCGAACGCGATGCCAGCGTCTGGGTGCAGGTGGTCGACGTGAGCGGTGTCGACCAGGCCGTGCATGGCGGTGTCGATCGACGGGGCCGCGCCACCCTTTCCGTGCAGGCAGTAGTCGAAGGCCGACACCATCTCGTCCTCCCGGTCGACGCCGGGGTAGACGTCGACGAGCGCGCGCAGGCGATCCAGCCGCAGGACGGCCAGGCCCGCCTCGGTGAGCGTGCCGAGGTCACCGCCGGACCCCTTCACCCACATCAGCTCGGCGTCCTCCCGGGTGACCGGGTCGTTCGCGGTCGCCTTGCAGGAGGCGTTGCCGCCGGCGTAGTTCGTGTTCCTCGGATCGGCACCGAGTCGGTGCGCGCGATCGAGCAGAGCGGCGACGGTCGGGTGGGTCGTACTCATGGTGGCCCTTCTCCGGTCTTCTCTTACGGCGGCTGCCTGGTAGTGGACGTGCGGACGACTGTCAGGCGCCCCAGCCCGCCTGCGAGCCGCCCTGCCGCTCGGCGACGAGCCGCTCATGGTGACCGGACCGGCGGTAGGCGGCGATCGGGTCGGGGTCGATGCCCATCTCCTCGCGCAGCTCTGCGAGGATCGGCCGGACGTCGGTGTTGAACGCGTCCATCAGCACGGCGTTGGCGTCGAGCACGTCACCGCTGTCCTGGGCGGCCCGCAGCGCGTCGGAGTCGACCAGCAGCGCCTTCGCGGTGGCCTCCTGCACGTTGAGCACCGACCGGATCATCGCGGGGATCTTCGGCTCGATGTTGTGGCACTGGTCGAGCATGAACGCCACGTCCGCGGCGGGGTCCAGAGCACCGGCCTGCACGATCTCGTGCATGATCCGGAACAGCTGGAACGGGTCCGCGGCGCCGACCATGAGGTCATCGTCGGCGTAGAAGCGGCTGTTGAAGTGGAAGCCGCCGAGCCGGCCGGCGCGCAGCAGCAGCGCCACGATGAACTCGATGTTGGTGCCCGGCGCGTGGTGGCCGGTGTCGACGAGCACCTGGGCCCGGTCCCCGAGCTGCAGGCAATGCGCATACGACGTTCCCCAGTCGGGGACGTCCATCGTGTAGAACGATGGCTCGAAGAGCTTGTACTCCAGCAGCATCCGCATCCCCGCGGGCATCGCGGCGTACGTCGCCTCGAGCGCCTCGGCCAGGCGGTCCTGACGGGCCCGGATGCTGTCCTGCCCGGGGTAGTTCGTGCCGTCGGCGAACCACAGGCTGAGGATCGTCGAGCCGGCGGCAGCGCCGACCTCCACGCACTCCAGCAGGTGCTCCAGCGCCTTTCGGCGGACGATCGGGTCGGGGTTGCAGACGCTGCCGAGTCGGTAGTCGTCCTCCTGGAAGACGTTCGGGTTGATCGCGCCGATCCGGATCCCGGCATCGCCCGCGTGCTTGGCAAGCTCGGCGTAGTCGTCGACGCGATCCCACGGGATGTGCAGGGCGATGCTGGGCGCCACGCCGGTGAAGCGGTGCACGGTCGCGGCGTCGTCGACCTTCTCGTACGCGTTACGCGGCACCCCTTCCTGCGCGAATACCTTGAAGCGGGTACCGGAGTTGCCGTAGGCCCACGACGGTGTCTCGATCCGCTGCGCCCTCAGGGCGGCCTTTGCCGTTGCTGTGTCAGTCATCAGTCGTGCTCCTGGTCCATTACTCTCCGTCGTGGGCTCACTTGTCGCGATCGGTGTGTCAGTCAGTCATTGCCGTCTCCCGCCCATCGCCCGATCACGGGGCGGCCACCACCGTCGTATCGATGCGCAGGTCGCGGCCGGTCTCCTCGCGCCAGGTGGTGCCACCGTCATTGCTGTAGAGGCCCCCGCCGCCCGTCGGGTAGGGGTCGGCGTCGTTGTAGGCCATGCCGTAGCAACCGCGGCTGGCGGCCGAGCGGACGACGAGCGCGAACCGGTCCCCCGCCGCCACGTCGAGGCCGACCTCGACGGCGACCCTGGACGGCGACCAGCTCACCCCGGCGGCTGGCACCTCCCGCCGTGTGAGCGGCTCGCCCGGCCGTCGGTCCGTGCCGAGCCGGGAGACCTCGAGAACCAACGGCCCGTCGGGATGACCGGCCCGGAACGTCGTGTACGAGACGCGCTGAAGCCGTCCATCCCGTCCCGCGGTGAAGGTCTGTGCCCGCTGGATCCGCCCGGTCACGTCGCAGAACGCTCGGAAGCCGAGGTCACCGGTCGTCACGTCGGTGCCGGCGGGCAGCGCCGGGCCGGCGGTGTCGCGTAGCCCGGCGAGCGGCAGGTCGTACCTGCGGCCGCAGGTGATCGGTTCGATCGACCCGTCGGCCCGGAAGCGCAGCGGCTCCCAGTGGTGCCGGGCCAGCGCCTCGTTCGGCGCACCGTTCGCCCACAGGTCGCTCTGGTACAGGTAGACCTTGCCCTGTCGGGCGGGCAGCGCCGCGACGTCAGCGGGCTGGCCACCGCACGAGTCGTTGCTGATCTTGTTGCCAACGGGCGGCAGGGTGGGCCGGTCCCAGGCCGCGAGGTCGCCGGAGAAGTCGTCGGCGAACAGGACGGTGCCGTCCGGCGCGGTGACCTTGACGTCGTCGAAGCGGGCGCTCTCGTGGTCCGAGCCCCCGCTCTCGCGGAAGCCGATCCGTCCCGTGCGGTATGTGCTGTCGGTCGTCTCGTCGATCAGTACCCCGTCTACCCAGGTGCGGATCGTGTTGCCGCTCACCTGGGTGCGCACGGCGTAAGATCGCCCGCCCTCGATGGCCATCGGGGTCTTGACCGTCGCCACGCTCGCGATGCCGCCGCCCCGCCACACGATCTTGGTGAGGTTGCCGCCGGTGGCCCCCGCGTGCGGGTAGTTGCCGAGCAGCCAGGAATGGCCGCTGCCCGGATCGGACGCCCGGAAGACCCAGCCGGCCTGGGCGTACGAGTGGCCGCCCTGCGAGGCGGTCTGCAGCGGTGTCGTGGTGAACGTGAGGTCGTAGTCGGTCCATTGCGCGCCCGCCTTGGACAGACCGATACCGCCGCCATCGACCCGCAGGGCATCGCCGTCGACCTGCCAGCTGTCCTGGGCGGGGGCGCCGGTCCACGGGCCGAGCGGCGTCGGCGCGGTGAAGTAGGAGGTGCCGGTGGTGCAGTAGCCGCAGTTCGGGTCGGACAGGGTGAGGTAATAGCGCCCGTCACGTTCGAACATCGACGGCGCCTCGACCCGGGTCAGGCCCAGCCGGGTGTATTCGCCCGTGCCCGTGCGGTAGGTCGGATCGAGCTTCTCGACCACGATGTCGCCGCCCCGGCGCCAATCGGTGAAGACGAGGTAGGCGGTGCCGTCGCCGTCGACGAACAGATCGTGGTCGCCGTTGTTCAGACCGGGCGGGATGCCGTCGGTCACGACGAGGCGCGGGAACGGCTGCTCGATGAACGGGCCGGTCGGTAGATCACTGGTGAAGACGTGGTAACCGACGCCGATGTCGTAGGAGTTGACCCAGAGGACGTACTTCCCGGTCGCCTCGTTGAAGGCCACATGCGGGCGGTAGCAGCCGTAGGTGTTGCCGTTGCAGCGCTGCTGCCACTGGGTGGTCGAGGCGTCGAAGAGAAGACCCTCGTCGCGCCATTGCACCAGATCGGTCGAACTGTAGGAGGCGAAACCGCAGAACGGCGCGCCGGGGCGCTGCCACTCGTAACCGCACCCGTAGCGGGTGCCGTAGAGGTAGTAGCGGTCGCCGAAGCGGCGGATCTCACCGTCGTGCGCGTCGACCGCGTCCCCGTCCGTGGCGAACCGGATGGTCGACCCGGCCGCGTCGCCGTTCACCACGGTCGTCACCGGTTGCGGCGACTGGGCCGCAGCGGGTGGCGTGGCGACCACGATCGCCAAGGCGGCCGCCACGCTCAGCAGAAGTAGGCGCTGGCGGCTCACGGTCGCTCCCCACAACCCACGCGGGCGTCGGCCCAGTCGGCGTGGTCATTGCTGAAGCCGTCCAGCCACGGCGTCGTGACCAGCTCGAGCGTCTCCACCCCGGTGACGTCGAGATCGACCTCGAGCGAACCCGTCGTGGTGGACAGGACGGTCGGGCTCCACTGGACGCCGTACCGGACTCCGCTGTCGAAGACCTTCTTGCCGTCGGCGACGACCTGGAAAACCACGCTGCCGCCGTTGCCGCGCTGGTCCACCTCGTCATCGACGCCGACGACAGCCCGGAACCTGCTACACCGACCGTCGAGGTCGTACCCGATCTTGGAGCTCGGGACGAGCCCCAGGCCCTTCTGGTAGACCTTGCCGTCCAGCGTGATCGGGCTACCGTCGCCGGCGCCGTTCTCCCCGTTGGACATGTCGCGCTCGACCGGGCCCCACGAGCCAGTCGCGGAGACCCAGTCGAGGTCACTGAGCCAGTAGCTCGACGGGGCGGTCGACGCCTCGGCCTGGACGGCCGCCTGCTGGGCGCCGGCCGCCATCGCCTCGTGCACCTGCCGGGCCGCGGCCGGGAGAACAAGCAGCAGCCCGGTGGCGCCGGCGGCGAGCAGGACGGGTGCGCCTCGGAACAGCTTCATCTCAGGCCCCCTTCCGTACGGCGAAGACCCGCCGGATCGCGTTCAGATACCCGTTGCCGTGCTGCTCGTCGGGCTCGAGATAGCTGCCCTCGGTCCACTCGTTCCAGGCGTTGACGGTGACGATCGGTGGACTGGCGTTGGCGAGGGCGAAGTCCCGCGCCGACCGGAGCGCCGTCTCGAACTCCTGGGGAGTGTTGCCGCCGAGGACCGGCGTCCACGGATAGCCGAGGTTCTCCCAGACGTCGCTCTGCACCGTCCGCGGCGAGGAGTCCCACCCCATCGTCACGTTGGGGAAGTACGGGCGGTCCAGGCCGCGGGTCAGGGTGTCCCACACCGTCGCCGCGTGGGCGCGCATCTCCGGGTACGCCGTCTCCGGGAACCGGGTGAACGGCGAGTGGTGGATCCAGACGTACGTGGTGTGACTGTCCATGCCCAGCTGGGCGACCAGCTTGTTGCGGTTGGCCATCGACCGCGGGTGGCTGTCGGGCACGAACGGCTCGCAGTCGACGGTCATGCAGTTGAGGTGCAGTTCGCCGACACCGGCCGCCCTGGCCTTCGCGCGGAACGCGTCGAGGGCGGCGCGGGCGGCGCCGACGTCGCGACCGAATCCGTCGAGGAACTTCTCGATCTGGTAGATGGAGAAGTAGGCGCCGCCACCGACCCGCCAGTACGACGGATGCGTCATGTATTTCTCGACGACGTACGTCGTGAGCGCGTCGAAGGACGCCGGGACCTGGGCCCCGAACAGGGTGGTGTTGCCGACCTTCAATGTGTTGACGGGGTTCGCCCGGTGCACCGGAAAGAGGTTGTTCCAGTCGTGGTTGGCCCACATCAGGGCAAACTTGATCCGGCTGACGTTCGGCGCGCGCAGCAAGCCTTCCTCGAGACACCGGTGCAGGTAGGGCCCCCAGCTGCCGGTGCCGGTGGTGTACCAGTACCAGTCGAACATGAACGCGTCCACGCCGTGATCGGCAGCCGCGTCGATCTTCCTGGCCATCACCGACGGCTGCGCCTCGTCCTGCATGCCCCAGGCCGGCACCTTCGGCTGCTGGTGCCCGGCGTAGCGCGGCTGCGCCCGCTTGACCAGCTCCCACTCGCTCCACCCGCGGCCGAACCAGTACTCGTTGAGTGGGTCGACGTGCCACTGCGGGAAATAGAAGGCAGCCACCTCCGGCCTCGCCTGCGGCCCGGCTGCGACCGCCGCGTCCGGCTGCAGAAGACCGCCGCCTCCCGCGAACGCCGCCGTCGTCGCAGCGCCGGTCAGCTGCAGGAAACGCTTGCGCGACATGGGCGCCCCACCGAGCTGCGCCGCCTGGCCACCTGTCAGGTCGTGCGTCATCCCACCGTTCCTTCCATCAGGTGGTTGCCTGCTTCGGGCGTTCGAGGAGCCCTGATACGCCCGCACCGGGGGGTCATGGCGCGGCCGCCGACACGGCTTCGGTGGCCGATCCGGCCCGCACCGAGGTCTCGAGCTTGAGGTCCCGACCCTGCTCGACCCGCCACGACGTGCCGCCGTCCGTACTGACCAGAGCGGCGCCGCCGGCGTACGGGTCGTCGGGCGCGTACGCCATCCCGTAGCAGCCCCTCGTAACCGTCGGGGCGCTGACCACCACGGCGTACGACGTTCCGGCCGTGACCGCGATGTCGGGCTCCACGGCCACCTCCGCGGGAGCCCAGCTCAGGTCGCCAACCTCGCGGGCACCGGTCCAGAGCACGCCGCCGCGGGTGCCGTCCGGGCGCATCGTCGTGATCGACACCGTCAGCGGGCCGTTCGGGTGGTTGTCCTGGAACGAGGTGTAGGCGACGCGGCTGAGCACACCGGAGCGGCCGGCGATGAAGGTCTGCGCCCGCCGGAGCGCGCCCTTGGTGTCGCAGAAGGCGCGGAAGCCGGCTGAGCCGGTGCTCTGGTCGAGGTCGGCCGGGCTGCGGTCATTGCCCTGCTTGAGTCCCGCGAGCGTCAGATTGTACGCCGCGCCGCAGGTCAGGGGCTCGATCGAGCCGTCGGCGCGGAACCGCAGCGGTTCCCAGTAGTGCGTGGCGAGCGCCTCGTTCTGGTCGCCATTGTTCCAACGGTCTGATTGGAAGAGGTACCTGCGACCACCCGGTGCGGGAAGGACAGCGACATCGGCCGGCTGTCCGCCGCAGGAGTCCTCGCTGATCGGGAAGCCGCGCTTGCGCGGCTCCAACCCGATCCATTGCGCGGTGTCGCCGGCGAAGGCCTCCTGGAACAGGAGGGTGCCGTCGGCAGCGGCAACGCTGACGTTGTCGAACAGGCCGCTCTCGCCGGTCGTCTCACGCAGCCCTACCCGGCCGGTGGCGTAGGTGGAGTCCGTGGTTGTGTCCACGAGAACTCCATCCACCCAGGTGCGGAAGGTCGAGCCGAGCACCTCGGTGCGCACCTGGTAGCGCTGGCCCCCGACGATCGGGAACGGCAGCTTGAGCACGGTGACCTTGGCCGGCTGTCCGTTGACGTAGACGACCTTGGTGAGGTTGCCGCCGGTCGCTCCCGAGTGCGGGTAGTTGCCGATGAGCCAGGCGTAGCCGTTGCGGGTGTCCTGGGCGCGGAAGAACCACCCGGCCTGGGCGTACGCTCCGCCGCCGCCGGTCTGCAGTGGCGTGACGGACAAGTCGAGGGTGTAGTCGGTCCAGTCGAGGCCGGGCTTGCTCACCGTGCCGAGATTGGCCAGCTTCAGCTGCCCGTCGATGATCGGTGCGTCACCGCGCATCGCTCCGGTCCACGGGCCGAGCGGCGACGGAGCGGTGAGGTACGAGGCGCCGGTGCCGGAGCAGTACGCGCAGTTCGGATCGGAGAGCGTCAGGTAGTAGGTCTCGGCGCGTCGGAACAGCGACGGTGCCTCGGTGTTGCGGACTTCGAGCCTCGTGTACGCGCCGCTCCCGGTCGTGTAGGTCTCGTCCAGCCGCTCGACGGCGATGTCGTAGCCGGCGCCGGTGAGCGTGTACGCCAGATAGGCCGACCCGTCGTCGTCGACGAACAGGTCCATGTCGCCGCCGCCGTTGAGCGCCAGCTTCGGCAGGTCCCGCTGTTCCTGAAAGGGCCCGTTCGGAGAGTCGCTGGTCAGCACGTGGAAGTGCACAGGCACCTCGTACGTGTTGACCCACAGGACGTACTTTCGGCTGGCAGCGTTGTATGCGACGTGCGGGCGGTAGCAGGACAGCGTCGAGCTGTTGCACCGCGTCTGCCAGGCGGCCGTGGTGGCGTCGAAGAGCGGGCCTTCGTCGGTCCAGTGGGCGAGGTCCGGCGAGGAGTAGACCCGGTAGCCGCACCACGGGGTGGCGGGGCGCTCGAGCCGCACGTAGCCGCAGCCGTAGCTGGTGCCGTAGAGGTAGTAGCGGCTGCCGAACCGCTGAATCTCCCCGTCGTGCGCGTCGATCGCATTCCCGTTCACGTCGAAGCGAATGGTTCCGCCATGCGCATCGCCGTTGATCACCGTCGTGCTCATCGTGGAGCCGTCGGCGGCCGTGCCGGGCGAGGCGGCTGCGGAGGTCGCGACCGCGGCCAGTGACAGCCCGAGCGCGGCCGCGACGCCAAGCTTCCTCGTACGGGCGAGGGCATGCCGGGCTCTGGTGCGGGCGCTCATCGGGCCCTCGGTGCGCGGGCGACCGCACGAAGTGCGTCGAGATACGCCATTCCGTGCTCGACGTCGGGCTCGAGGTAGCTGCCCTCCGTCCACTCGTTCCAGGCGTTGATCGCCACGATCTTCAGCTCATGCTCCGGCTTGGACACGAATTCGCGCCCAGCCCGCAACGCCTCCCGGAATTCATTCGGGGTGTTCTTGGTGAAGACCGGTGTGAAGGGGTAGCCGATGTGCTCGTACACGTCGGACTGGGCCGTCCGGGGGCTGGGGTCCCAGCCCATGCTCACCACCGGGAAGTACGGCGCCTCGAAGTCGCCGTCGAACCGCTCCCAACTGCGCGCGGCGGATTCGCGGACGGTGTCGTACGGCGTGGCGATCTGGGTGAGCAGATCGTACTCGTGGTGAATCCAGGTGTAATGGGTGACGCTGTCGAAGCCAAGCTCCGCCACCATCGCATTGATGTCTGGCAGCCACTGGTTGACGACGACGTTCAGGTGCAGTTCTCCGACGCCGGCGCGAGCCGCTCGGGCCCGCAGGTCATCGAGCGCTGCGCGGGTTGCGGGGCGTCCGCCGAGCCCGTTCTGCAGGGTTCCGATGTCGTAGATCGAGAAGTAGGCCTTACCGCCGACGCGCCAGTAGCGCGGGTGGCGCATGTAGTTGGCGATGACGTGATCCGTGGCGCGCTCGAACGCCGCGCGATCGGTCGCCCCGGGCATCAGGGTGTCGTACAGGGTGCGGCGCTTGGCCGGGTACAGGTCCCACCAGTCGTGGTTGGCCCACATGAGCGCGAACTTGAGGTCGTCCGCGTTGTCGGCCTTGAGGAAGCCACGGTCCAGGGCACCGTTGAGGAAGGGTCCGTCGTACCAGTACCAGTCGAAGATGAAGGCGTTGAGGCCGTGGCTGGAGGCGGCGTCGATGCGCCGAGCCATCTGCTCGGGGTCGCTTTCGTCGGTGTAGCCCCAGAGGGGCCGCTTCGGTTGGTCGTGGCCGTCGAAGCGGGGGCGGGCCGACTTGAGCACCTCCCACTCGCTCCACCCCGGCCCGAACCACTGCTCGTTGCGGGGATCGGCGTGCCACTGAGGGAAGTAGTAGGCGACGAACTCGACGCCGGGCTCCGGGGCCCGTTCGGTCGGGGTCTGTGCGGCGGCCGGGCTGCCGACCACGCCGTCGACGGCGAGGGCGCCGACGCTCGCGCCCGCCAGGCGGAGAAAGTTCTTGCGGGAGATGGGCGTGCTCATGGGGCACCTACCTCGGGGGCGAGAAGAGGAGGGAGGGGATCACCCGGCGACCGGGGCGGCGCGCCAGCAGCGCCATCAGGGTCTGGGGGCGGTTGAGCAGCAGGGCGAGATCGAATGCGCGCTCGTTTGGGTGCCGTCCCGGAGCGGGTGGGTCCGGCCCCGGGACGGCGCTGGCTCAGCCCGCGAACTGGGCGACGTTGTCCTTGGTCACGAGCGTGACCTTCTGGAACACCTCGCGGTTGCTCTCGTCGTCGTATGTCAGCTTTCCGCCGTTGATGGCCTGCGCCGCGAGTTCCACGGTCTTCGCGCCCATGCCCGCGGGGTCCTGCGCGATGGTGGCCGACAGCCCGCCCTTGCCGATCGCGGTGATCGCCTCGGGGTCGGCGTTGAAGCCGACGGTCACGATGCCCTTGACGGGATCCTTGCCCGCGTCCTTGATCGCGTTGGCGGCGGCGACGCCCATCGGGTCGTTGCAGGCGAAGACGCCCGCGACGTCCGGGTCCTTGGCGAGGGCGTCCTTCATGATCTTGTACGCCTCTTCCGCCTTGGAGTTGCCGGAGAGCTCGGTGACGACCTGGAAGCCCTTGTCCTTGATCTGCTGGTCGAACGCCTGGTTACGCCGGGCCGCGTACACCGCGGAGGGCTCGCAGGTGATCGAGACGACCTTCTTGCTCTTGGCGCCGTTGGCCGCGACCTGCTGGGCCATGTAGTCCGCGGCCTGCTTACCGCCGTCCGCGTTGTCGGAGATCACGATGGCGTCGTACGGGGTGCCACCCCCGCCGATGTCGTCGATGATGACCGGAATCTTCTTCTGCTTGGCCTTGGCGACGATCGGGCCGAGCGCGTCGGGCTTGAACGGGCTGATGATGAGGACGTCTACGCCCTGGTCGAGCAGCGCCTGGGCGCCGGTCACCATCTCGTTCTCGTCGCTCTTCTCGTCGTGGAGCTTGAACTTCCAGCCCTTTGCCTCGACGGCTTCGCGAGTGCCCTTCTCCATCTTCTGGAAGAACTCGTACTGCATGTCGTAGACGGAGAAGCCGACGGTGACATCGCCGCTGGCTTTGCCGGAGGGCTTGCCGCCCTCGGCGGTCGTTGAGTCCGAACACGCGCTCAGCCCAAGGGCGAGCACCCCGGCGAGGGCCAGAGTGGAGAGGGTGGTGCGCACGGTTCCTCCTTTGAAGGTTCCCGCTTGCGTCCCCGCAGCGGGCGGTGAAAGCTGAGACGTTTCAACTGCTGGTAGCGCGTTCTCTTCTGATGTGGACAGGGACGGGAGACGTGGTCAGGGAGCCGGTGCCTCCCGGCGCCGGCGGGGCAGCATTCGGGCGAACGATCCGGGCGCGGCGAACCGCGTCCGGAGCCCGTCGATGGCGAGTGCGGTGATGAGCACGCAGCCGAGCACGACCCGCTGATAGGAGGCGTCGACACCGCGACTGACCAGCAGATCGTTGAGGACGCCGACCAGCAGCACCGCGGAAAACGTGCCGATCAGTGTGCCCTTGCCGCCCTTGAGGCTGGTGCCGCCGAGGACGACCGCCGCGATGACGCGTAGCTCGAACCCGTCCTGCGCGGAGCCGTCGGCGGTCCATACCCGACTGATGTAGGTCAGTGCTGCGATGCCGACACTGACTCCGATGACGACGAAGATGAGCATGCGGATGCGATGCACGGAGATGCCGCAGAACCGTGCGGCCTCCGGCGAGGAGCCGAACGCCACGATCCGGCGCCCGGTGGCGGTGCGACGCAACAGCACCCAGACCGCGCCGTAGCAGGCCAACATGATGAGAAACGGCAACGGGATACCGGCGATGTTGAGCCCGCCGATCTTCACGAAGGGCGACCCGATCTCGCTGTAGGGCAACGTCTTTGGGCCGTCCTGGGTGAGGACGTACGCGACGCCGCGGAAGACGAAGAGCATGCCGAGTGTGGCAACGAACGGCGGCACCCGCATGGCCGTCACCAGCGCGCCGTTCACCGCTCCACAGACCATCCCGGTGAGCACCGCGACCAGGGCGGCGAGCCCGGTGCCGCCAGCCGCGTAGCCCATCAGGGTCGTCACCGAGACGAGCGCAAGCTGACCACCGACCGACAGGTCGAAGGTGCCGTTCATCACCGCGAGCGTCATCGCCGCGGCGACGATCCCCAGGTAGGCGCTTTCACGCAGCACCGATTGGAGGTTGGCGACGGTCAGGAAGTCCGACGACAGCAGCGGCGAGGCGGCCAGCAGAACGACGAGGACCGCGGTGATCCCCCAGGTCTCCCAGAGCGTGCCGATGCTGTGCTGCCGGGCCCAACGGCGCTGGGTCTCGGTGGTCGGGGCGGGGGCCTGGGCGCCGGGAGCCGGCGGCAGGGCGGTGTCAGACGTCATCGAGGGCCTCCGCGGGGGCGTTGCGGCGCAGGGCCTGGATCGTCAGGGCGACGACGAGCAGCAGGCCGATGCTGATGCGCTGGTAGGCGGGTGGGGTGTTGAGCAGGTTGAGACCGTTGCGAATCGTCTCGATGAGCACCGCCCCGAGCAGCGTGCCGACGACCGACGCGCGTCCGCCGAGCAGGCTGGTGCCGCCGATCACCACGATCGTGATCGCGTCGAGTTCGAATCCGAGGCCGAGCTGCCCCGAACCCTTCTGCAACTGGCTCGAGATGAGCAGGCCCCAGATGCCCCCGGCGACGCCGACGATCACGTAGACGGTGGTCCGTATCCGGTCGACGGGCAGGCCGGACATGCGCGCGGCCTCCCGGTTCGAGCCGATCGCGCACACCCACCGTCCGAAGCGGGTGCGGTTGACCACCCACCATGCGGCGAGCGCCGTCACCGCGGTGAGTACCACCGGCATCGGTACGCCGAAGACACGTCCGGCGGCGAGGAACTTCAGGGTGGACGAGCTGACGATGGCGTCCCGGCCGCCGGTGTAGGCGAGGGAGACACCACGGACGATGACCAGCGTCGCCAGGGTCGCGATGAACGGGGTCACGCCGAGCTTCGTCACGACGAGGCCGTTGAGCAGTCCCACCGCCGCGCCGACGAGCAGGCCGACCACCATGGCCAGGCCCGCGGGGTGGCCGCCCACGATCCAGGTGCACGTGACCGCGCCGGTCAGCGACACCGTCGAGCCGACGGACAGGTCGAACTCTCCCATCGCGATGCACAGCGTCATCGCCAACCCGGGAATCGCAACGATCCCGGCGGCGACCACCACGTTGGTGAGGTTGTCGACGCTGAGGAACCGGTCAGTCGCCACGGTGAGGACGACAGCGATGAGCACGAGCGGCACCGCCAGCGGTGCATTCTCGATCGCCCGGCTGAGGCGGGCCCGCGGATCGGCCGCGCGGACGGCCCGCTCGGGGGCGGCGGTGGTCATGCGGCCACTCCGATCCGGCGACCCGTGGTCGCGCAGACGACGACATTTTCCTCGGTGCGGTCCTGGCCCTCGAGCACCCCCACGACGCGTCCTCTGGAGAGCACCACGACACGGTCGCTCGTACCGAGCAGCTCCGGCAGGTCGCTGCTGACCATGATGACCGCCGCACCCGCGGCGGTGAGCTCGTTGATGAGCGCGTGGATCTCGGCCTTGGCGCCGATGTCCACGCCGCGGGTGGGCTCGTTGAGGACGAGGACCCGCCCGCCCGGCGCGAGGGCCCGGGCCAGCAGTACCTTTTGCTGGTTGCCACCGGAGAGCTCGCTGATGAGCTGCTCGGGCCCGGTCGCGCGCACTCGCAGCCGGCTGCCGTACTCGGTGTAGGTGCGCTCCTCCGCCTGTCGGGAGAGTAGGCGGGCAAACCCGTGGCGGAGCCGGTCCAGCACCGTCACCGTGAGGTTCTGGCGCACCGACAGGTCGGGCAGGATGCCCGCATGCTTGCGGTCCTCATGGAGGAAGCCGACACCCGCCGCCAGCGCATCCGCCGGGGTCGACGGAGCGAAGCGCTGACCGTCGAGTTCCATGTGCCCCGCGCGGAGCGGCAGCGCGCCGAAGACCGCCTGCGTGAGCTCGGCCTGACCGGCACCCGCCACGCCCCCGATGCCGACGACCTCCCCCGCCCGTACGTCGAGGCTGACATCGCGCAGGTGCCGGCCGGCGCTCACGCTGTCGAGGCGCAGGACGACCCTTCCCTCCGCCACCGCCTCACGGTGGAAGACCGAATCGATGTCCCGCCCGACCATGAGTCGGACCAGCTTGTCCTCGTCGGTGGCCGCGATGGCGAGGGTGCGGACGAGGCGCCCGTCGCGAAGGATCGTCGCTCGGTCGGCAACGGCGAACACTTCCTCCAGCCGGTGGCTCACGTAG
This sequence comes from Micromonospora sicca, assembly GCF_003172935.1. Classification (GTDB taxonomy): domain Bacteria; phylum Actinomycetota; class Actinomycetes; order Mycobacteriales; family Micromonosporaceae; genus Micromonospora; species Micromonospora sicca. The sequence goes on from NZ_QGKS01000223.1 coordinate 60,203, forward strand.
ACCACCGAGCGGCCCTCGTCGCGGAGACGGCGGACCACATCGAGCAGCCGCTCGACTTCCTCCTTGGACAGTGCTGCGGTCGGTTCGTCCATGACGATGACCTGACCGTCGGCGCCGAGTGCCTTGGCGATTTCGACGAGCTGCTGCTCGGAGACGCTGAGATCGGCGACCCGGGCATCGGGGTCGATGTTGACCCCGAGGATGCCGAACAGTTCCCGGCAGCCGGCACGCATCTGGCCGTACCGGATCCCGCGGGACCAGCGGGAGTGCGGCTCGCGTCCCGCGTAAACGTTCTCCGCGACCGTGAGATCGGGGAAGAGGGTGAACTCCTGGTAGATCACGGCGATGCCGTGGGCGTGCGCATCACTGGGCCGTCGCGGCGCGTACACCTCGCCGCGTAGCCGCACGGTGCCGGCGCTGGGTGTGTAGACCCCGCCGAGGACCTTCAACAGGGTCGACTTGCCGGCGCCGTTCTCCCCGACCAGGGCATGCACTTCGCCGGCGCGGATGTCGAGGTCGACTCCGTCGAGCGCGCGCACCCCCGGAAACTCGACGGTGAGGCCGGAGACCTCCAGCACGGGAGCCTGGGCGGTATCCACTGAAGGGCTCATTCGGCGGGCTCCAACCAACGATGTGGAGTGGTGGTGAATCGTTTCAACGACCGCTACGCTGTGAAGCTAGAGCCGACCTCCGGCACGTGTCAAGAGTCACAACGTCATCGCTCTGACATCGACTCGAAACGGGGGCGTCACTTGATCAGCACATTTGAATCAACGCCAAGGGTCGGCCCGGCAACGGCAGGCGCCGACGAGACGAGGACGACGTGAACCGACCGCCAGTGAGCATCCGTGACGTCGCGAGCATGGCCGGCGTCTCCGTCGGCACGGTCTCCAACGTCCTCAACCGTCCCGACATCGTCGCCGACGTCACCCGCCGGCGGGTGCTCGACGCGATCCGCGATCTCGGTTTCGTCCGCAACGAGTCCGCCCGACACCTGCGCGCCGGTCACAGCCGCACGATAGGGCTTGTCGTCCTCGACGTCGCCAACCCGTTCTTCACCGACGTCGCACGCGGTGTGGAAGACAGCGCCAACGACGCGGGTCTCGCGGTCATCCTCTGCAACAGCGACGACGACCCCGCCAAGGAGTCCCGCTACCTGGACCTGCTCGAAGAGCAGCGGGTGCAGGGAATCCTGATCACCCCCGTGACCACGACCACTCACCGGTTGGAGCATCTACGCGAGCGCGGCACTCCCATCGTGCTGCTCGACCGCCGGGCGACCGACGACACGCAATGCTCCGTCGCCGTCAACGACGTCCTCGGCGGCGAACTCGCGGTGAGACACCTGCTCGCGCAGGGGCACAAGCACCTCGCGTTCGTCGGCGGACCCTTCACGATCCGCCAGGTACAGGAGCGGCAACAGGGCGCCCTCCAGGCGATGCGGGCCGCCGGCCGGGACCCGGGCGAGCTGCACATCGTCGAAACCAGCGCCCTCAACGTCGCCGCCGGCCGGGACGCCGCCGCCCGCCTCGCCGGGGCGATGCCCAGACCGACCGCGGTGTTCTGCGCCAACGACCTGCTCGCTCTCGGCGTACTTCAGGAGATGACCCGCCGCGGCGTGCGGATTCCGCACGACGTGGCGATCGTCGGCTACGACGACATCGACTTCGCCGCCGCCGCCGCAGTGCCACTCACCTCGGTTCGCCAGCCCCGGCATCTGCTTGGACGGACCGCCGCGGAGTTGCTCATCGAGGAGGCGACCGAGGACAGCAGCCACCAGCACCGGCAGGTTGTCTTCGATCCGGAACTGGTCGTACGGGATTCGAGCGACCGGACGATCGGCCGGCGGCCGCGGCACCGCCGGCCCAGCCCCGAGGGCGCGGCTGCCACTCCGCACCCCGCCTGACGGCCAAGAGTGCGGTGGCACCGGCCACGTGCTATCCGGCCGCCCGCGCCGCGGCGTATCGACGACGACTGAAACAAGTTTCAGCTACGAAACACATTGACCCTCTGCCACGCGTCTGATGTGGTCTGAACATCGCAAACGGTTTCAGACTGCTTGCAGTAGCTCTTCCTCTCCCCTGCCAGCACCTGCTGAAGGAGGGCCGCATGCCGGGCATATCGCGTCGGGCGCTGTTGAAGGCCGGCGGCGGAGGCGTCCTCAGCGCCTACCTGTTGGCCGCGGAGGCGCAGACGAGACCCGCCTACGCCAGCCCCGTCGAGGACCAGTTGCCACTCGAGGACGGCTATCGGTTATGGCTGCGGTATCAGCCCGTCGCTCATCGTGAACGCCGACTCGAGTACGAGCGGGCGTTCACTCAGATCGTCCGCCAGGGCGAAACACCGGTGCTGCGGGCTGCGGAATCGGAGCTGGTTCGCGGCCTGGCGGGGCTGCTGGCCCGGAGCGTCCCGGCAACATCCGCACCAACCCGGCCGGGGACCGTCGTGCTGGGTACGCCGGAGAGCTCGCCGCTGATCCGGTCCGCGATACCCGCCGATGAGCTGGCCGAGCTGGGCCCTGAGGGATATGTGCTGCGGCGGATCGGCCTGGGCGGCGAGGATGTCACCGTCGTGGCCAGCGCCGGCGAGCGTGGCGTTCTGTACGGAGCCTTCCATCTCTTGCGGCTGCTCCAGACCGAGCAGCCGATCGGCCGGCTGGACGTGCGGGATCGCCCAGCGAGCCCGCTACGCCTGATCAACCACTGGGACAACCTGAACCGGTCGGTGGAGCGCGGGTACGCCGGCCGCTCGATCTTCAACTGGGACGGGCTCCCGACGCTGGATCCGCGCTACACCGACTACGCGCGAGCGCTCGCCTCGGTCGGGATCAACGGCACGGTCGTCAACAACGTCAACGCGGACGCGCGGTTCCTGGCCTCGAACCGCCTTCCGGGCCTGGCAGCCCTGGCCGGGCTGCTCCGCGAGTGGGGCATCACCTTCTACCTCTCCGCCAACTACGCGAGCCCCATCATCTTCACGGCGGACGACGCTGACCCGATCAGGACCGCCGACCCCGCTGACGCCCGCGTCCAGGCATGGTGGCGGGCCAAGGTGGCCGAGATCTACGACGCGATACCCGACTTCGGCGGGTTCCTGGTCAAGGCCAACTCCGAAGGTCAGCCCGGCCCGCTGGACTACGGACGCACCCACGCCGAAGGCGCCAACATGCTCGCCGGCCTCGTTGCGCCACACCGCGGCATCATCATCTGGCGGTCGTTCGTCCACGAGGGGTTCGGCGACTGGGCCGAGTACCAGCACCGGGTCTTCGCACCGCTGGACGGCGACTTCGCCGACAACGTCGCGGTCCAGACCAAGAACGGGCCGATCGACTTCCAGGTCCGAGAACCGGTGAATCCGCTGTTCGGTGCGCTACCGAAGACGAACCAGATGATCGAGCTGCAGATCACCCAGGAGTACACGGGCCACGCCACTCATCTGTGTTACCTGGTTCCGCAGTGGAAGGAGGTCCTCGACTTCGACACCCGCATGCAGGGGCCCGGCAGCACCGTGGCCCGGATCGTCGACGGCAGCGCGTACGGCCAGACGAACGTCGGCTTCGCCGGGGTGGTGAACTTCGGTGACGACCGGGACTGGACCGGCTATCAACTGGGGGCCGCCAATACCCACGGCTACGCCCGACTCGCCTGGAACCCGCGGCTCGACGCGAAGGAGATCGCGCGGGAGTGGGTGCGGATGACCTTCGGGACGTACCCGCCCCTGGTCGCGGCTCTCACCGACATGCTGCTCGGGTCGTGGCGCACGTACGAGGAATACACGTCGCCGCTCGGCATCGGCTATCTCACCTACCCGCTGGGCGCGCACTTCGATCCGGACCCCCGGTCGACGCTCAACCTGTCCCACTACACCGACGCGACCGGCACCGGCTTCGACCGGACGACGGCGACCGGCACCGGGTACACCGCCCTCTACCACAAACACTGGGCCGACACCTACGAGTCGCTGGCCTCGGTCCCGGACGAACTCCTGCTCTTCATGCACAAGGTTCCGTACACGCACAAGCTGCAGTCCGGCAGGACGGTGATTCAGCACATCTACGACAGCCACTTCGATGGTCTCCGTCGAGCCCTCAGGCAGCGGGATACCTGGCTGCGGATCGCCCCCTACGTCGACCCGCAGCGACACGCCGACGTACGGAAGACGTTCGACGACCAGATGGCACATGCGAGGCTCTGGCGCGATACCGTCGTGTCGTTCTTCTTCAGCTACAGCAGGATCCTCGACGAGCGCCGCGGCTGGCTGCAGGCGGATCTCAGCGGAGCGTCGGCCGTGCTCTTCGGCGGGTGGCCCAACCGGTTGCCCGTCGAGATCGGCAACGCGACCGGCCAACACCTCACCGTCCGCTCAACCGTGGTGGTTCCAGGCGACGACTGGAAAGCGTCGTCCGGCGAGCGGGTCGTCCCGTCCACCGACTTCGCGACGCTGAAGCTGCCGGTGCAGCCGCCCCTCACCCCGGACCTCCTCACCCTGGACCTCGCCGTCGAGCCCACCGCACTGGAAACGCTCGGCAACACGGGCAAGCTCTTCGTGGTGACTCCGGCGGCCAGGCGATGCCTGCTTGCGCTCGACGCCGGCTCGTCCAGCAGCCCGCTTGTCCGCGACTACCAGCGGCTGACGCCGGCAACCGCGTGGGATCCGAAGCGTGGGTTTGGCTGGGTCGGGGGCGCTCCCCAGGATCGTGACCGGGGAGGAGCGTGGGACGCGCTGCGGCGCGACTTCTGCGGCGACTACCCGGCCCGTACGCTCAGGATCGCGATCCCGGCCGGGCGGCACGACGTCGCAGTCCTCGTCGGGGACGGCGGGCCCGACTCCTACCCGACCTTCATCGCTGCCGACGGACAGCGGGTGGCCGAGAGCCGGCAACTCCCCGGCGGGTCGTTCGCCTGGGTCCGGTTCCCGCTGGACGGCGGCGCGAGCGGTCGCACTGTCGACCTGACGTTCGACAGCGTTCCCGACCAGTTCTGGCATCTGTGTGCGCTCGTCATCGTCGATCCCGCCTCGGTCCTGCCCCCGGCCGTGCTGACCGACGTCGAGGCCGAACTGGCCTGGCTGGGTGGCCGGCCGGCAGAGGTCGCCGTGTCGGTGGCCAACACCGGCAACGAGCCCGTTCCGGTCACGATCGAGATCGACGTGCCGGATGGTTGGGCCACCGAACCGCTGTCCTGTGTGCTGCCCGCCGGCACGGAGGAGACCGTGCGGGTCACGGTCACGCCGCCACTGGTCCCCACGATCGCGACCATACGCGTCCGGGTGACCTCCGAGGCAGAGGTAGGAGACGGCGAGCGGTCCCTGTCCGTGGTCGCGGTGCCACCCGGCGACGCGGTACCACTCGCGCTGGACGCCGGCAGTTCGGCGAGCCCCGTACTGGCCACGTACCAGCGCCTGGCACCCGACGACGCCTGGGACCCGGCCCGCGGATACGGCTGGGTCGGCCGGACGCCTGACTTCCGCGACCGCAATCTCCTCGACGATCTCCGGCGCGACCTCACGCTCGGACGGGACGCACCGTACGTGCTACGGGTCGCGGTGCCGCCCGGCGTACACCAGGTGCACGTGCTGACGGGCGATGCGTTCGCGCCTTCGGGAACGACGACGATCCGCGAGAACTCCCAGGATCTCGGCTCCTCCGGCGCGGAGATCATCCCGCAGGGGCAGTTCCGCTGGTTCACGTTCCGGCTGGACGGCGGCGCGGACGGCCGGACCGCCGACCTGGAACTAATCGGCTCCCAGCGGGACGGCTACTGGCGGCTGGTGGCGCTCGTCCTGCAGCGGGCCGAGTGATGAGGACGACCGGTCGCCGGCTCAACGCCTGCCCATCGCATCCAGCCGCGTCAGAGCGCCCGACGACGGCCTTGAGGAAGGACCTAGACGAGGAGAGGCGATGTCGGGACTGACCAGGCGACAGCTGTTGACGGCAGGCGCCGGCGCCGTGGCCGGCGCGTGGCTGCTGCCCTCGCAGGCGCTGGCGGCGCAAGCCCAGCCGGCGGCGAAACTGCCCCAGCTCGATCCGGCCGAGGACGGGTACGAGCTTTGGTTGCGGTATCGGCCGGTGGGAAACCCGGGCCGACGTACGGAATACACCCTGGCGTTCACGCACGTCGTACGGCAGGGCAAGTCGCCAGTGCTGCAATCCGCGGCGGCGGAGCTGACGCGGGGCCTCAGCGGACTGCTGGACCGCGACATCCCGACCGCGGACCAGCCGTCCGAGCGGGGTGCCGTGGTGCTGGGCACCCCGAGCAGCTCCGCCCTGGTACGCGATCTGCTGCCCGCCGGGGAGCTTGACGAGTTCGGTCCGGAGGGCTTCGTGCTGCGTCGGGTCCGCGGCGGCGGCAAGGACATCGTGGTGGTGGCGAGCACGGGAGACCGCGGCGTGCTCTACGGCGCATTCCACCTTCTGCGGCTGCTGCAGACCGAGCAGCCGGTCGAGCGGCTGGACGTCCGGGACCGGCCGACGAACCCACTGCGGCTGCTCAGTCACTGGGACAACATCAACGACACCGTCGAGCGCGGGTACTCCGGCGGGTCGATCTTCCAGTGGTCCGTGCCCGGCCTGTCACCGCTGGTCGGCGACTATGCGCGGTATCTGGCGTCGCTGGGAATCAACCGGACGGTGGTCAACAACGTCAACGCGAACCCGCAGTTCCTGACGGCGAAAATGCTGGACGAGGTGGCCGCAGTGGCCGACGCAATGCGGCCGTGGGGCGTGACCCTGATGCTCTCGGCCAACTTCGCCAGCCCGATCGTCCTCGACCGGCTGCCGACCGCCGACCCGCTCGAGCCCCGCGTCAAGGCCTGGTGGCGCGACAAGGCCGCGGAGGTGTACGGGAAGATCCCGGACTTCGGCGGGTTCCTCGTGAAGGCCAACTCCGAGGGGCAGCCGGGTCCGGCCGAGTACGGCCGCACGCACGCGGACGGCGCCAACGTGATAGCCGAAGCCGTCGCACCGCACGGCGGCTTGGTCATCTGGCGGGCGTTCGTGTACGACCTGAGCGACGGCGACGTCTCCACCGACGCCTACCGCACCTTCCTCCCCCTGGACGGCCGCTTCGCAGACAACGCCGTGGTGCAGGCGAAGTACGGCCCGGTCGACTTCCACGTCCGCGAGCCCGTGCACCCGCTCTTCGGGGCCATGCCCCGCACCAACATGACCCTTGAGCTGCAGGTCACCCAGGAGCACACCGGCCACGCCACCCACCTGTGCTACCTCGTGCCGTGGTGGAAGAGCGTCCTGACCTTCGACACGTACGCCAAGGGGGCGGGGACGACGGTGGCGCGCGTCGTAGGCGGGTCGGTCCACGGCGGGCTGGCCGGCGTCTCCAACTTCGGCGACGACCGGAACTGGACGGGCCACCACCTCGCGGGCGCAAACGCGTACGGCTATGGGCGCCTCGCCTGGGATCCCAGCCTCTCCGCGGAACAGATCACCGACGAGTGGATCCGGATGACGTTCGGCTCGCACCCGCAGTTGGTCAAGCCGCTGACCGCGATGCTGTTCGGGTCGTGGGCGACGTTCGAGGACTACACGTCGCCGCTGGGCATCGGGAACCTGGTCGCCGGCAACGGCGACCACTACAACCCCGACCCGGCGAGCGCGCAGATCGCCGACGGTACTTCTGTGGGGTTTGACCGGACGGTCGCGACCGGCACCGGGTTCACCGGCCTCTACCGCGAGCCGTGGAACCAGATCTACGAGTCCCTCGAGTCCGTGCCCGACGAGTTGCTGCTGTTCATGCACCGCGTGCCGTACGCCCACCGGCTGCACTCGGGCAAGACCGTGGCCCAACACATCTACGACACCCACTTCGAGGGGCTCGCGGCAGCCGCTGGCGAACACCGCGCGTGGGACGGCGTCGAACCATGGGTGGGCAGCCGGCGGCACGCGGAGGTGGCGGAGCGTTTCGTCGCGCAGATCGCCCATGCCACGCTGTGGCGGGACACCATCGTCGCCTACTTCTTCCGGCTGAGCCGGTTGCTCGACGAACGCCGTTCGTGGGTGCAGGTCAAGCTCGCCGATCCCGGCGCGGAGCTGGTTCTGGGCGGGTGGCCGAACCGCCTTCCGGTGGAGATCGGCAATGCATCGCCGGGCCCGCTCGAGGTCACGGCGCGGGTGAGCACCCCCGCCGGCTGGACAGCCCAAGCGGCGACCAGGGCGATCGAGTCCCGGCAGTTCGAGGTGGTCGATTTGCCGGTGATCCCACCCATGGTCGGGGCGATCGTCTCCGTCAGCGCCGACGTGCAGGCGGGTGGTCTGCCCGTCCTCGGAGGTACTAACACGTCCCTGGTCGTGGCGCCGGTCGGCCGGAGGTGCGTACGCGCCCTCGACGCCGGCTCCAAGTCCAGCCCACTGCTGCCCGGCTACGCCGGGTTGAGCCCGGAGACAGCCTGGGACGCGCAGCGCGGCTTCGGCTGGGTGGGCATCCCACCTCAGCAGCGCGACCGCGGATCGGCCCTCGACGCGTTGCGGCGCGACTTCTGCGCCGACGTCCCCACCCGCACCCTGCGCATCGCCGTCCCGCCGGGCTCGTATCCGACGTACCTGCTCGTCGGCGATGTCGTCCGCTCACAGCCGACCATCGTCAGCGTCAACGGGGTTGAGCTGGCCCGCAGCCGGGTGCTCGCGGGCAACGAGTTCGATTGGTTGACCTTCACACTCGACGGCGGGCCGTCCGGCAAGACGGTGGACCTCCGCCTGTCCGGCATCCCCGGCGAGTACTGGCACCTGAACGCGCTCGCCATGGTGGATCCGGATTCGGTCCTGCCCCCGGTCGTGGTGGCGGGTGCCTCCGCGCACGACGTGCTCACGCTGCCCGCGGAGCCGGCCTCGGTGGTGTTCACCTTGCAGAACATCACCGACGCCGACTCGGTCGTCCGGCCGGCGGTGAGCGCCAGCCAGGGCTATCGGGTGACGGTGCAGTCCGAGCAGGCGACCGTGCCCGCCGGCGGTTCGCTCGAGGTCCCGGTGACGGTCGTGCGGGATCGCGGCGCGCCGGACGGCACGCTGACCTTCGAGGTGGGCGGCGAGTCCCTGACGGTGGCCCTGCTGGCGACCGACAACTGGGTGCGGGTCGCCACGATGTCCGCGTCGAGCACGCACGCGAGTTCCTCGCCGTCGCTGGCGAACAACGGGAACACCGACTCCGAACAGTGGAACAACGGTGCGGGCGGCTGGAACGACGGCACGGCCGGCGAGTTCCCCGATTCGCTCACCGCCACGTGGGAGCGTCCGGTGCGGCTCGGGCGGGTAAAGGTCTTCACGCTGGACAGCCGGCAGTACCCGGCGGCCAGCTGGGGCCTGCGTGACTACGAGGTTCAGCTGCAGGTCGATGGGGTCTGGCAGACGGCGGCGGAGGTGCGGGGCAACACGGCGGGCGTCGTCGAGTCGACGTTCGCGGCAACGACGGCGAGCGCAGTGCGAATCATCGTTCACGACACCAATGACCACGGGTACAGCAGGATCATGGAGCTCGAAGCGTACGAGTGAGTGCGGCGATCGGCGCGTCACGTGGCAGAGCACGAAGGATGTGACTCTTGACCCGCACTGAAGCTCGGACCCACTTTCACGAGGCAACCACTGTTGAAACGATTCAGCTCGCAGCGCGAAGTGGTAGCCCTTTGCGCAATTCGCCACCGTGCGTGGCGCCTTCGATTACCGTCGCGCGCAACTCGATCATGAGGAGGGGTCGGCGTGGCCGGTCCACACAACAGTAAGCATTTCGCTCATCGAGGCAGGCATCTGTCGAAAGTGGTGGGCGTCCTCACGGCGCTGCTCATCGTGGCCGCGTCCCCCCTGCAGGCACTCGCCCGCAGCGACCAGCCGGCGCAAGTGGGGACGCGGCAAGCGGAAACCGAAGCGGGAGCCGCACTGTCGGCGGCCCGCTTCGAGAATCCAGCGGGCGACAGCAAGCCCACGATGCTCTGGTTCTGGAACGGGACCATCACCGAGGACCTCGTCGACCGTCAACTGGCCGACATGCGCAGCGAAGGCCTCAGCGAGGTCGTGATCTTCCCCGACGCGACCTCGTCCCTGAACCCCGCCTTCTTCACCGAGGGCTGGTTCGCGATGGTCGGGCACGCCCTGCGCGAGGCGCAGCGGACGGGCATGAAGGTGTGGCTGTACAACGACCGCAGCTTCCCCAGCGGCCGCGCCGCTGGCTATGTGGTGAACGGCGGCACGATCGGCGACCGCGTCTACGAACCGCATCCCGAGCTGCGCGCGCAGAGCATCGCGCGGAGCGAGCTCGAGGCTTCAGGACCGAGATCGTTCGACGTCCGCGGGCGGTTTCCCGGGCTGATCCCCGCCGCGCTCAGCGTGTCCGACGGCCGCCTGAAGGTGGACGGGGGCTACGTCACGCTACTGGGCCGCGGCAGCGACTGGACCGACTACACGTTCTCCTTCGACGCGCAGCCACTCCAGACGGCATCGCTTGGTGGCCGCAGCTATGCGCAGGCCGGCTGGGTCTACCGCGCCCAGGACACCGCGAACGGCTACATGTACCTGCTCGGCAACTATCCCCACGCGGGGGCCGCGGGGGGAAACCTGACGAAGATCATCTACAAGAATGGCGCGTACGTCTCAACCCGGGTGATGCGGCTGCCGTTCAACGTGGTGAGCGGCCGTTCGTACCACGTCGAGACGCGCGTCGAGGGCGACCACGTCGTCACCTCGATCGACGGCATGGTCGTCGACGAGACCACCGACGCAACCTACGCGCACGGCACGATCGGCTTCCGGGAAGCAACCACCCAGCACGAGTCGGCCACCTTCGACAACCTGCGCGTGACCGCACCGGACGGCACGACCCTGCACTCGCAGACCTTCGACTCGGAGTCGGCGTTGAGCGACTTCGCCACTCCGGCGCCGGCCGACAACGTCGTCGCCGTGGCTGCGCTGCCGGTGCGCGACGGCAAGCCGGACCTCGCCGGACTCGTCGACCTCACCGACCGCTTCCGCGCAGGCACGCCGTGGAGCGTCCCGGAGGGCGACTATCAAGTTGAGTACTACCTCCACCACGCCCGCACAGACTTCGGCGGGGACGGGTACCTGAACCTGTTCGACGAGGAGGCGATCAGGCGCTACATCCAGGTGGTCCACGACGAGTACTACCGGCGCTTCGCCTGGGCGTTCGACGCGGGTGTGGTCCGCGGGCTCTGGGACGACGAGCCGCGGATCGCCACCGGGTACGGCGCGGAGCCCTCGTGGTCCGACCTGGTCGGGCGCAACCTCGCCCACGCCGGTGCGACGCCGGCTCAGGCGCTGGCCGCCACCTTCGGCGACTACGGCCCTGCCGGCAGCCGCCTGCGGGGCGTGCTCTCGAACGCCGCCAGTGACGCGCTCGCGCAGGCGTACTACAAGCAGCAGGGCGACTGGGCTCGCGCGCACGGCACGCAGATCATCTCCAACCCCCTGTCCGACGATCGCCCACCAGCCTGGATGCTCCGCGAGACGGGCGACATCCACAAGGACAACCAGTGGATCCAGGTGCCCGGCGGCGATGCCATCAGCGGGAGGGTGGCGCCAGGGCTGCGCAACCTGGTCCCGCGCTACATCACCAGCGACGGGCATCAACAGGGCGCAAGCCGAATCCTGCACGAGAACCTCGGCGCCTACGGCTGGGGCGTCACCCCGCAGCTGGCGCGCTACGTCAACGGCGCGATGGGCGTGCGGGGCGTCAACCTGACGGTGCTGCACGCGTACTGGTCCAACCCGGACAGCGTGCGCTATCCCCCGTCGCTTCAGCCCACGAACCCATGGTGGAACTCCATGGACGGCGTCGTCGACTGGACTGGCCGGGTGATGGAGCTGACGCGGGGGCAGGCGAACGCGCCCACCGCCCTGCTGCATCCCCAGACCGCGGCACAGGCCTGGCAGCGAACCGAGACGGGCGACGCGCTCGACAACGAGTTCCGCACCGTCACGTACGCGATGGAGGACGCGCAGGTCGACTTCGACATCCTCGACGAGGCCTACCTCAACGGGGACCCCGCGATGAATCGCCAGGCAGTTGTCAGCGACCGTGCGCTGACGGTGGGCCAGCAGTCCTATCGGGTCGTGGTGGTGCCGCCGGCGCCAACGATGAGCGTGAAGGCCGTCGCCCGCCTCGACGAGCTCGCCCGTGCCGGAGGCACGGTCATCGCCTACGGGGAACTCCCTGTTCATGAGGCCGACGGCCAGGACGAGGCCCTGCGGACGGCGCTCATCCGCCTGTTCGGCACCGACCCCGCCCGCCCGCAGCCGACCGACCATCGGGTCGGGTCCGGCCACGCGGAGTTCGTCTCCACCACGACGGACCTCCGGCGGGCGCTCGACGGGGCCCGTGCACCCGCCGCGCAGCTCCAGCCCGCCAGCCCCGACACCCGCGTGCTGCGGGTGAAGCACGGACCGGACCAGGTGTTCATCCTCATGAACGAGGGCACCAAGGCGGTGGACACCACCGCCGCCTTCCCGATCATGGGTACGCCGGAGATTTGGGATCCCGACGACGGCTCCCACCGCGTCGCGACCCGGTTCGACGCGACACCCGGCAGCCAGGCCACCTCCGTGCCGCTGCACCTCGAGCCGACGAAGGCCCTGGCCGTGGTGTTCCGGGGCCAGCCGCCGGCGCCACATCTGGTGCAGTCCCCGTTCGAAGCCAGCTCAGTCAGCACGACTGATCGGGACACGCTCCAGGCCACCGTCATCGCCGACCGGCCAGGCGACTTCACGCTGGTAGGCGCCGAGGGCCCGCGGAGGTACACGGGCAGCCTGCACGTCGAGGGATCCTTTGCGCCGATCGCGCTCGACGGTCCCTGGCGCTTCCGCTTCGACCAGCCCGATGCGCAATGGACCGAGCGGCCCCTGGGGTCGTGGACGCAAGTCGACCGCTCCTACTCCGGGGACGCAACGTACGAGAAGAACGTCAGTCTCTCGGCACAGGATCTGGCCTCGGGGCGGCGTCTGATCCTCGACCTCGGGAGCGTCCGGGACGTCGCCCACGTCGCCGTGAACGGTACGCAGGCCGGCCGCCTGATGTGGGAGCCCTACCGGCTCGACGTCACCGACCTCCTGCACGTGGGGGAGAACCGGATCGACGTCACGGTGGCCAACACGCCGGCCAACGCCCACGGCGCGGGACAGCAGTCGGGACTCCTCGGACCGGTCGTGCTGCGCCCCCAGCAGGAGACGACCGTCCAGCTCAATTGATGACCGATGCTCGTCGTGATGCCGGCGCTGCCGCACGGTACACCGTGACAGCAGTGCCGGCATGTCCCGCTCGGATGACCCCGGAGCCTCACCAGATGATCGCGGGGACTACCGCACTGACGACGAGTCTGTGATCACAGGCAGGAACAAACTTGCGGCCGGACACCCCGCAGAAGGTCGCAACGGCGATCAGCGACGACCAGATGACCAGCGTGCCGCCTCCGGTCCCCTATGCGCCGTTTCGCGCGATGGCGGCAAGCGTGGCGGTGTCGACTCCGGCGTGAGGGCTGAGCGCCTCCGACAGGGAGCCGATGAGCGGCAGCCCTGCCCAACCTGATCCCCCGACAGTCATGCCGGCGAGCAGGACGGCGAGCATGATGACGATCGGATTGTTCGGGATGTGCCCCTCGACACCGCGGATCGCGTCAAACAGGAATCCTGGCGCCGTCGCGCCGTCTGCCAGCCCCAGCCGCCTGAACGCCCGACCCGTCCGCCTTTGGATCACCGCGTACGCCCGAACTCCATGGCGAGCGACAGGTAGCTCTGTCGGTGCCGGCCGGTCGTCTCGCTGTCGAGCGCCGGCGGCGCGGCGTCGGCGGTTAGGCTGTACGGATGCAGGGGGCGGTGTCCTGGAGCGACCTCGATGGCTGACGCCGACGATGTCCGTCAGCTGGCGGTGGCGCTGCCTCACGTGGTCGAGATCGACAGTGACGGCTTCGACTTCCGAGTCGCCGACAAAGGGTTTGTCTGGTCCTACCCGGAGCGCAGAGCTGGTACGTCGCGCCTCATCCGGACCGATATCGCAGTTCTATACGTCGGCGACGAAGCGGAGAAGCAGGCGTTACTCCTCGGCGAGCCCGAGGTTTTCTTCACCACGCCCGCGTATGACGGGTTGCCCCTGGTCATGCTGCGGTTGACGCAGGTGAGCGTCGACCGTCTACGGGAGCTCATCACCGACGCGTGGCGCATGCGGGCCCCGGACTCACTCGTCGGTGACCTCGATTTGGCCCCAGATCTGAGCAGAGCTGATCAGTAGGTAGAGGTAGCGCTCCCCGTGACCGCAGCCCGGCCAGGCTTGGTCGAGGTGACCGGCGGGATCGCTCTCTCATCGGCTCAAGATCACAAATGGTGATCGCAACTGATCATCTGCCGGACTCATCCGGACGCGCCGCATGAACTCGACCGACGTGACGATTCGAGAAAGTTGACCGATCGGTGCGAGGCGGCCAAGAGCCAACAACACCCGGAACGATTACGGGCGGTCTGCAAGAGGCGCCAGCACGGGCAGGACGCGCAGTCCATGCGGAGCGGCCGGTGGACGCCACCGCGGGTCAGCCATGGCTGAAGCCGCAGCTGCAGGAACAGGAGTAGTAGACGTGTAATTCAAACTGCAGCTACGTCGCCGGTAGGCCCTGCTAAAACGTCGGCACAGCTCGCTCCGAAGGCCCCCTCGCCGGCCTGGTATCCACCGGGATCGGTGCTGGATAGAGCGTGGTCGACGTTAGGCGGCGAGGCGGGTGATCGCGGCGACCGACCGGTCCACGTCCGCCACCGTCGTGGTGGCGTTCGACACCGAGAGCCGCATCAGTCGCCGCCCCCGCCACGTCGTACCGCCAGCCCAGCAGGTGCCGTCCGCCTGCACCGCCGCCACCACTTGGTCGGTGCGCGCGTCGCCGCCGAAGCCCACCAGCACCTGGTTGAGGACTACCTCATTCGCCACCTCGAACCCGGCCGCGGTCAGGCCCTCGGCGAACCGGCGGGCCAGCGCGCAGCAGCGATCGACCAGCGCCGCGACCCCGTCGCGGCCCAGCTCCCGCAGCCCGGCCCAGACGGCGAACGCCCGCGCCCGGCGCGAGGACTCGGCGGTGAGGTCCGCTCCCACCGGCGCGCCGCCGGAACCGACCAGGTACGCCGCGGCGTAAGACATTGTCGCCGCATGCACATCGGGCCGGCGGCAGAACGCGAATGCCGAGTCGTACGGGAGGTTCAGCCATTTGTGGCCGTCACAGGCCCACGAGTCCGCCAGTTCCAGCCCGGCCACCAGATGCCGCGTGGCGGAGCTCGCCGCGGCCCACAGTCCGAATGCTCCGTCCACATGCACCCACCCATCGTGCTGGTGGACCAGCTCGCACGCTTCCCGCAGCTCGTCGCAGGCGCCGGTATTCACGTTGCCGGCCTGGAGACACGATGGTGGGCGCCGGGGAGCCAGCTTGCAGCACAGCCCGCAGCGCTCCGAGGTCGATGGCGCCGTTCGGCCCGGTGGGCACCGGCTCCACCACGTCCAACCCGAGGCCCAGCAGACGCAGCGACCGGTCGATGGTGCCGTGCCGCTCGTCCCCGGTGATCACGCGGATCGGCGGCGCCCCGGGCAGCCCGCGCCGTTCTACGTCCCAACCCGCGTCGGCCAGCACCTGGTGCCGGGCGGCGGCGAGCCCGGCGGTGTTCGCCGCCTGGGCGCCAGTGACGAAACCCACCGACGCCGACGCAGGGATCCCCAGCAGCTCCTTCAGCCAGCTGCCGGCAGCAGCCTCGGCGGCGATGGCAGCCGGCGACGTGACGGCGTTGAACGCAAGCTGGTCCCAACCGGCAGCGAGCATGTCGGCCGCGGTTGCCGCCGGCAGCCCGCCGCCAACCACGAACCCGAATTACCGCGGACCGGCGCTGGCGACCAGGCCGGGCTCGGCCGCGGCGAGCAGGTCAGCCAACACCTGCTCAGGCGGGCAGGGGGCGGAGGGCAACGGGCCCGAGAACGCGTCGGTCAACACAGCCTGGTCGATCGGCACGCCGACCGGCCGGTCCGGCAACGACCGCCGGTATTGCGCCGCGTGGTCAGCGGCCAGACGAAACAGGCGTGTCAGTTCCTCCACCGACGCACCCTATCCCCCGGACCCGATGGGCTACGTCCTCGATCGTCGACCGTCACTGAGGGAAATCACCTCTAACCTGCGTTGCCACGGCTCTCGTATGCACCTGCTGCCGCCCACCGAGGTTGCCTATCAGTGCGACCACGCGTGGCATGGGCCAAGGCGCAGCTCTTCCGGAGTTCATGGTGCTTGGCGTTCGGGGTGAGCTGTTGCCCTGCGTTGACGTCCCTCCGGGGCCTGACCGCTGGCGAGGCCGTCGGATTGATCGTCGGCCAGCATCATCCAGAGCTGGTTGGTGGACCGTTTCTGGTGTATCTGATGGCGAAGGTCGACAACTTCGGTGGTTGGAGCCTGCCAGGCAGGATGAGCCGTTCGACTCACTCGACCCGTTGAACACCAACTTGCGCCTGCGGCAGGACCGGAATCCGACCGGGGCTCGGCACCTCAACTGGGTCAAGGTCGTGGCTCTGCTCAACGGGGCTGCCACGAACGGTGGAGCGGGCAACGCCGCCTTCGACCTGCTGAAGCTCAGCCTGTCCGCGACGGCGAGCAGGATCGACCAGCGCCGGCGTGACCGGACGTCGCATCTGAGCGAGGAAGATGCGGTCGCCATTGCCACCTCGTGCGCCTGCCTGACGGTAGGCATCGATGATCCGGCCCGGCTCCGGCTGCGCCACACGAGCGTCCTCCGACACTGGCAGCGGGTACGCCTGGAGTCGTGGCGGGTGGCCCTCACCGACAGACCGAAGCAGTTCGACATGGTGATTGTCGGGCTGAAGGTCCTCCCGGACCGGCTGGAAGGCTCCCAGGTGCTGGTCGAGGCCCAACGACCCCTGGCCCGTTGAGGTAGAAGGGCGCAGGCTGACACGTCGGGCTTCTCCAGGAGGGCCGCGTCACCTCACTCGGCCATGCGACGCGCGAAGAGGACGGCACCTGGAACGCTCTGGTCCAGGTCGAGCAGCGTTTGAGCCTCGACCGTGAATCCGGCGTCGCGCAGCCAGGCTGCCACCTGGCTGGGTTGGCGGCGGTGGACGTAGACCTTCATGGGATGGCCGCCGTAGCCCTGTGTCTTCAGCCGTGCTTCGTCGCCGACGTGGAAGCCGAGCAGCAGCAGCCCGCCGGGGCGCAGCACCCGCCGGAAATGTGCCAGAACTCGGCGCACCGCGTCGTCGGGAACGTGGATCAGTGACCACCAGGCAAGAAGCCCGGCCAGCGAGGCGTCGGCGAGGTCCAGATCCGTCATCGAGCCGACCTCGAACCGCATGCCGGGGTGGTCACGCCGAGCCACCGCAACCATCGACGGTGAGAGGTCGATGCCAAAGGCGTCGATGCCCAACTCGCGTAGGTGGGCGGTGACGTGTCCTGGTCCGCAGCCCACGTCGGCCACCGGCCCACCGCCGGCGTCGTGAATCATGTCGGCGAACGTCGCCAGGCTCCCCCGCAGGTAGGGCTCGCCACCGAGAGCTTCACGCACCTGGGCGGCATAGCTGACCGCGACCGTGTCATAGGAGGTTCGGGTGTCAGCCAACCAGGCATGATCGCTCACCCGGGACAGGGTAGTGACGGCGATTAGGTGGCAGCTGGCCCGGGTGCCATCGACAGTAAGCCGGAAGCCAGGCCGCAACGTTCGTCCGCACGACAAGGGCGAACGCCAGCGCGAGCCGGGACGTACAGGCGCAGGGGCTCAGGCCCGACATGCGACGCGAGGCCCGCAACTTGATGCTGCCGGTTTGCGAGCCCCTGCGCAGGACAAGCTCGAGGACTGGATTCCTGCAGATCCCCTTGGGCGCTAACCGGTCGTGACCCCTCGCACGCCGAGCACCCCATTGAGTCGGTCGACGGGTAGAGACGAAGTCCCTCGGGTCGCTGAAGAGGTCACCAAGCTGGACGCCTTGGCTCCCGCGGCACCGGCCACTGCGGGCAGATTGGCCGCTTCCCAGGTACGGCCCTCACGCTCTAAATATCGACGGCCATCGGCGGGGCCTCGGCGCGGCGGATGCCCCGTCGTCTCCCGTTCCATGAACGTTCAGCCAACTGTCCCTGCCCGCGTTGTCTGCCGTCCCTAAGTTGCTTAAGGCTACGAAAGAAGGGGCTCATGGACGCACTCCTCGCAATCCGGGCTCGCGGGATCACCAAGTCTTTCGGCGACGTCGTCGCACTCGACGGCATCGATCTGGAGGTAACCCAGGGGCAGATCCACGGGTTGGTCGGGCCGAACGGCGCCGGCAAGACCACATTGCTCGGCCTCCTGCTGGGCCTGGCCGTCGCCGACAGCGGCCACCTCGAGATCCTGGGTACGCCGATCGCGCGGGCGCTCGCCGCTCCCGACGGTGTCGCCGGTTTCGTAGACGGTCCCGGCCTCTACCCCTCGCTCACCGCCAGGCAGAACCTCGCCGCCCTGGCCGCTCTCCGCGGCCACAGCGTGCGGACAACGGGAATCGACGACGTGCTCGACCAGGTCGGGCTCACCGACGTCGCCGACGACCGGGCGAGCGGCTTCTCCCTCGGCATGCGTCAGCGGCTCGGGCTCGCCGCCGCCCTGCTCACCAAGCCCCGGCTGCTCGTGCTCGACGAACCTTCCAACGGCCTCGACCCGGCCGGCAAAACACACGTACACAGTGTCCTCACCCGGCTCGCGACCGACGGAACCAGCGTCGTGCTCTCAAGCCACCGCATGGACGATCTCGAGGCACTGTGCTCCGAGGTCACCATCCTCGCCACCGGACGGGTCGTCTTCTCCGGCCCGCTGAGCAAGCTGGCCGCCGAGAGCCGTGAACTCGACTACCGGCTACGCACCTCGGACCCCCAGGCCGCCCGCCGGCTGGCCGCCGACACGGCCGGAGTCCACGTCGACGACGACGCCGGGGCACGGCACGACACGCAGGTGCTCGTCGTACGCGCGCTGGTGCCCGCCCTCGACGAACTGGTGGTGCGGCTCGTGCACGCGGGCATCGCGGTGCGCGAGCTCGCACCCGTGGTGTCGCCGCTCGAGGCCGCGTTCCTCGCCCTCACCGAGCAGCAGGAGGCCATTCGATGACCGCGACCATCGCCGACGCCCACGCTGCCGGTACCCGCCGCGTCTCGGTGGCGCGCGGCTACCGCTTCGAGCTGGTCAAGCTGGTCTCGCAATGGCGGATCCGCTTGCTGGTCCTCACCTGCTGGATCGCGCCGGCGCTCTTCGTCGCGGCGGTGAGCCAGCAGAGCTCGCTGCCCGTCGACACCCTCTTCGGTCGCTGGATGCACGCCACCGGGTGGGCCGGAACGCTCGTGATGCTCGGTTTCGCGGGCACCTGGGCGCTCCCGCTGCTGACCTCGGTGGTCGCCGGCGACGTGTTCGCCTCCGAGGACCGGCTCGGCACCTGGCGTCACCTGCTCGTGGCGGTCCGGTCGCCTCGCCGGATCTTCGCAGCGAAGGCATTGTCCAGCCTCACCGTCATCCTGCTGCTCGTGGCCGGGCTGGCCTGTTCCAGCGCGGCCGGCGGGGTCGTGGCGGTCGGCAACCAGCCACTTGTCGGCCTCGACGGCCACCTGTTGACGCCGGCGGACGCCGCCGGGAAGAGCCTGCTCGCCTGGGTCTGCGTACTCGCCCCGACCCTGGCCCTCGCCGCGATCGGATTACTCGGGTCCGTCGCGCTGGGGCGGTCCCCGATGGGACTGCTGCTGCCCGCGCTCGTCGCGCTCGCGATGCAGCTCGCCCAGATGCTGCCGCTGCCCGTCGCCGTACGCGTCGCGCTGCCCGGCTATGCCTTCATCGCCTGGAGCGGTCTGTTCACCAGCCCGGCACAGCTCGGCCCGCTCCTGATCGGCATCGTGGTCAGCCTGGTGTGGGCCGTGACCGCGACAGCGTTGGCTTACGTGCTTTTCCTGCGACGCGACTTCACCAACCTGACCGACGACGGTTCAGGGCGCCGCGCGGTCACTGCGGGAGTCCTGCCGCTCGTCGGGCTGGTCGCCGTGACGGTCGCGGTCGTCGCCGCGGCGACCCCGGCGACGGGCTCCGGGATCGAGCAGGACAGAGTGCAGCGCTCGGTCGCCACGGCATTCGCCCACCTCTACCGCATGCAGGCCCAGCAGCTCAACCGCCCCGACGTCACCGAAGCGCAGCTGCAGGCCACGGCGACGTGCAACAAGGGCGGCGGCAATCTCGCCGCCCAGGGGCCGGGCAACGACTGGCGTTGCGTCATCTCCTGGCATCTCCCCGACGTCGAGGCCGCAGGGACGGCCATCTACCAGCTCGACGTCACCGCAGACGGGCGGTTCGTGGCCGATGGCGACGGACCGAAGGAAGTGAACGGCTACTTCCTGGTGCGCACCCCGACCGGGGACGCACCGAACCCGCTCTGGCAGTTCGACGGCAACGTCGAACTGCTCCCCACCACCCGGAAGGGATAACTCAATGCAGGTAACACGCCGTCGGCGTGTCGAGAAGGACCATTCCAGCCTTCTCGGTCGAAGCATCGGCCGCCGGATACCCCTCGTCACGGCAGGCACCACCGCTGTCGTCGTCGCCGCGGGCAGCGGCATCGGTTTCGCCCAGACGCACCAGTTCGGCACCGACCAGGTCGGCCAGACCACCGACCAGGGCCTGGTCGTGTCCGACGACCAGTACATCAACCCGATCGGCGAGCGCCTCGTCGTCAACAACGGCAAGATCATGTCGTCGTCGGTCAGCCCGGACGGCACCCACATCGCGGCTTCGGTGGCCGACGGTGGGATGGCCCTGGCCATCGTGGACCTGAAGAACTGGAAGGTGCAGCAGCTCGTCGGCAACAACGCGGCGGCGAATGTGCGCATCAGCGGCAACGACGTGGGCCAGGAAGGCCCCACGTACTCCCCCGACGGTTCGCAGCTGTGGCTGGGCCAGGCCGACGGCTACCGCAAGTTCACCGTGAACCCGGACGGCACCCTCGCCAACCCGACGTTCATCCGGATCCCGCAGGACGGGGTCAAGCGCGCGTTGGTGGGTGAGGCGGTGTTCTCGCCCGACGGTTCCACCGTGTACTCCGCCGTCAACGGCCAGAACCGGGTGGTCGCCATCAACGCGGCGACCGGGGCCGTCCAGCAGAGCTGGGCCGTGGGCAACGCCCCACGCGACGTGATCACGGTCGGCAGCAAGCTCTACGTCAGCAACGAGGGCGGGAGTCCGGCGAAGCCCGGCGACACCACGATCAACTCCTACAACACGCAGGTTCCGGCCGACCCGGTGACCGCTGCCACCACCACCGGCACGGTCAGCGTCATCGATCTGGCGAACCCGGCTGCCGCCGTCACGAGCATCGACGTCGGTCTGCACCCGACCGCCCTGTACGCCAAGAACGGGGCAGTGTTCGTCACCAACACCGCCACCAACGACGTGTCGGTCATCGACACCGCGAGCAACAAGGTCGTGCAGACCATCGCCACCCAGCCGTGGCCGGAGGCGACGGTGGGCTACGAGCCCGACGCGGTGACGCTCACCGACGACGGTCACCTGCTGGTGACGCTCGGCCGCGCCAACGCGGTCGCCGTCTACCGGTACACGACCCCGCTGGAGCCGGTCAGCTACGTCGGCCTGCTCCCGACGGACTACTTCCCCGCGGAGATCACCACCGTCGGCAACGACGTGCTGGTCTCCAACACCCGCGGTATCGGCGCCCGCCGCGCCACCAACAGCGCCGCGCACGGCACCCACGACACGACGTCGAGCCTGCAGCGGTTCACGCTGCCGAGCGACGATGTCATCAAGTCCGAGACCGGCAAGGTTTTCAGCCAGAACGGCTGGCACGGCGGCTCGGTCACGCTGACCGAGGGCAAGGGCGACGCGAAGCCGGTGCCGGTCCCGCTGCGGCTCGGTGACCCCTCGACGATCAGCCACGTCTTCCTGATCGTCAAGGAGAACCGGACCTACGACCAGGTGTTCGGTGACGACACGCGTGGGAACGGCGATCCGACGCTGGCGCAGTTCGGCGAGAACGTGACGCCGAACCAGCACGCGATGGCACAGCAGTTCGGGCTGTACGACAACACGTACGACATCGGCACGAACTCGGCCGAGGGTCACAACTGGCTGATGCAGGCCGACAACCCGGAGTACACCGAGTCCACGGCCGGTGAGTACATCCGCAGCTACGACACCGAGGACGACGCTCTCGGCCACCAGCGGACCGGCTTCATCTGGACCGGTGCGCAGGCGGCCGGGAAGACCGTGCGGGACTTCGGCGAGTTCCACCAGTTCCTGACCAAGCCGGCCGGGGCGAGCTGGCAGAACCTGTACTGCGACACCAGGAACATGGCGGCGACCGGGCAGGACACCGCCTACTCCATGGTCTCGTCCTCGCCGATCCCGTCGCTCAACGACGTGTCGGTGCCCGGCTTCCCGAAGTTCGACACCGGTGTCCCGGACATCTACCGGTACGAGATCTGGAAGCGTGACTTCGAGAAGAACGGGCCGGCGAGCCTGAACATGTTCTGGCTCTCCAGCGACCACACCGGTGGTCCGCCGAACGCGGCCGCTCAGGTCGCGGACAACGACCTCGCGGTCGGCAGGATCGTCGACACGATCTCGCACAGCCCGTACTGGAAGGACTCGGCGATCTTCGTGGTCGAGGACGACTCCCAGGCCGGCCTTGACCACGTCGACGGCCACCGTGCCCCGATCCAGATCATCAGTCCCTGGGCCAGGCGCGGCGTCGTCGACAGCCACTACTACACGCAGATCACGATGATCCGGACCATCGAGCAGATCCTCGGGATCCACCCGATGAACCAGAAGGACAGCGCGGCCAGCCCGATGCGTGGGGCGTTCACCCACAACGCGGACTTCACGCCGTTCACCGCGCTGCCCAATCGGACCTCGCTGACCGCAGGTCTGAAGACCCCGCCTGCCTGCGGCTTGGACACTCCGGCGCCGCAGAACCCCAGTGCCGCGGCCGCTCCGTCGGCGAAGGTGCCAGCGGACAAGCAGGAGGTCGCGGCGAAGTGGGAGGACTGGAAGTCGCAGCAGCGGCTGACCGGGCCCGACGCCAAGCCCGACTTCGCGAACCCCGCGCAGATGAACCACTTCACGTGGTACCAGACGCACGAGTGGACGAAGCCGTACCCCGGCGAGGACAAGATCTTCGCGCCGGAGGACGTGCCGGGCGCCTACATCCCGTCGTCGGAGTCCGACGGCTGACGTAGGCCGCTCGCGTCAAGGGGCCCCTGGGCTTGGCGTCACCGCCGGCCAGGGGCCCCTTCTGCCCCTGTGTGGGCAAATACAGGATGTGGACCATCGATGTCCGCCCCAAGCAAGGGACTGCCTACCGTGCCGGGCGCCGAGGGCACCGGCACCGACCACACGCGGGCGTCTGTCGTCGGGTCAGGACTGGTTGCTGCGGGAAGTCCATCCCTGCCGGTGGAGCGTGTCGAACCCGTCGAGCAGCAGGTCGAGCGCGAACTCGAACTCAGACTGGTCGTCGCAGCCCTGGCCCACGACCGACCCCTCGTCGTGGGCGGCGGACATCGTTATCTCCGCGATGTGGGGATACCTGCCGGCCAGTTCGCGGAACATGGCGGCCTGCAACTGCGGGTCCGCAGGCAGCGGTGAGGCGGGAAACAGTTCCTGGGTGAACCCCCACACCCGGCTGCCGAGAGCGTGCATCACGTGGTGAGTGAGGTCGACGGAGAAGCCTCCGGCCCGGAACATGCCGACGACCGAGTTCAGGTAGTCCAGGACGACCAGGGTGGGCCGCGGACGGGACTCGATCACGCGCGACGCCCAAGGGTGGCGCAGCAGGGCACGTCGCGCCGAAAGGATGCGCTGTCGGATCGCCGGCTTCCACTCGGTGCCGCCGACCGGCGGATCGATCTCGCCGACGACGATGTCGACCATGCCGTCGAAGAGCGCCTCCTTGTTGGCCACGTGCTTGTAGAGCGCCATCGGCACGACGCCCAACTCCTGGGCGAGGTTGCGCATGCTCACCGAGTCGACGCCGGTGTGGTCGGCGAGTTCGACGGCGGCGCGCAGCACCCGGTCCCGGTTGAGGGGGGCCCGGCGCGCGGCGTTCATCTGCTGCTGGGCCATGTCCGTCGCCTTCCCTTGAAGCGGATGCAAAGGCTAGCGCGTCTTGACAGTGTACGGCGTACACCTTACCCTACCGACAGGTGTACGCCGTACACTTCCGCGCCGTGGTCAAGTGGCGGCTGGACGGATGACCAGAAGATGAAGGGATGTCCTCGTGACCTCCTCCGCCAAGCGAAAATGGCTGGTACCCGTCGGCCTGATCATGCTCAGCGCCGTTCCCGTGATCGCCGGCGCCGCCCGGGTCACCGAGCTCACCGCCGGTGCGGCGGTCACACCGGACAATGCCCGGTTCTTCGCCTCGCCCGTACCCGTGCTGGTGCACATCGTCGGAGCCAGCCTCTACTGCCTCCTGGGGGCGTTCCAATTCGCCCCCGGCCTCCGCCGCCGCCGACCCGGCTGGCACCGCATCGCCGGGCGGCTGCTGATCCCAAGCGGGCTCGCCGCCGCACTGTCGGGCCTCTGGATGACGCTGTTCTATCCGCGCCCGCCCATCGATGACGTGCTCCTCACCCCGATCCGGCTCCTCTTCGGCTCGGCCATGGTCGGCTGCATCGTCCTCGGCTTCGCCGCCATCCGGCGTCGGGACATACCCCGTCACAGAGCCTGGATGGCTCGCGGCTACGCGATCGGCCTCGGCGCGGGTACCCAGGTCCTGACCCACCTGCCCTGGATCCTGCTGGCTGGCCAGCCGCGCGGACTCGTCCGGGTGCTGCTGATGCTCGCCGGCTGGGTGATCAACCTGGCTGTGACCGAGTGGGCGCTGCACAGGCGGCCGACCAAGGGTGCCCGGCCCGCGAGAGACCTTACCGACGCTCCCGCCAGCGTTCTTGCCAGTCAATGAGGTGATACGCCATGTCCGGCACCAATGAGGCTCTCGCCGCCGGCCATGACCTCGATGGCGACTGAGCGCCTGGGCGGTCAAGGTGAAGCGGGCGTTCACCCGGCAGCATCGTGTACGGGGTAGTCCCGGCTTATCTTGGGCGAACAGACTCTTCCACGCGGTGGAGGCCGCCCGATGCTCCCGGCGGCCTCCACAGTCAGCTCCCGCAGTGGATGTTGTCGTCGATCAGCCCAGCAGCGACAGGATCCGGTTGAGCAGGGCGACGATGCCGTTCACAGCGCCGCCTGCGCCACCGGTATTGTCGAGCAGACCGGCGATGGCGCACTGGAGGTGTCGCGCTCCACCGCCGGGACCGCGCCGGTGCCGGCCGGGCCCGCGCTGCAGTGGTCCGGGGTGAACCGGGCGTACGCGCCGATCGCGAGCAGGTTGAGCAGGATGAACGTTGCCACTGCCGCCAGTGCCCAGCGACGGCCGTCACGTCGGTGCTGTCGCCGCTCTCCTGGGGTCGGGGCGGGCAGCGGGGACGATCGCACGATCTCGCCCGTGCCGCCCACCCGCTGGCGGCCGTGCCGGACGCCCATCAGGCCGGCGACCCGAACAGGTCCACACCCTGCACTCCCCGGAACGCGGGGATCAACAGGAAGAGAGCGCCAACCGGTCAGGATCGGCACGGGAAGCTGCTCTTCGAGCAGGTCACCCCGTAGTTGTACGCATCGTTGAAGTGTGTGTAGTAGGCGTCGTAGAGCGGGTGCGTGGTGCCGCTCTCCGGGGCCATCTTGACGAAGATCTCGTCGTTTTCGTTGAGAGCGTCCTGGGTCCAGTTCTGAGAGCCGGTGTAGACGCGGTACTGGTAGGCGCTGCCGTACTTGCCGTAGGCCACGAAGAACTTGTCGTGCACCTTGTCTTGGCGGCGGATGGCCACGCCAGCGTCGAGCAGCTCGTTGTAGACCGACTGGCTCATCGCGATGCCGCCGTCGGCGTTCGTGCCGATCACCATCCAGACCTTGCACGTGGCGGCGCGGAACCGGGTGACGAGATCAACGATCTCCGGACGCCCGGTGGTCACCGACGCCATGGCCACCCGCAGCCGGCAGTTGGTGTCGGGGGTCAGGTCGTTGAGCCGGGTGACGATGGTGTCGGTCTGCCCGACCCCTTCCGGAGACGCGTACGCGTCGGCCGCGGCCGCCTGGTAGTAGCCCCGGCCGGAGGCGGCGTCGTAGTAGTCGTTGCCGCTGTAGTGCCGGCGGTTCCACATGTCGGTGAAGTTGGCGTTGAGCCCGGCGGCGAGCGCCGCGTCGCCGTAGACGGTGATGGCGTTGTTGAAAGCGTCCGGGCCGGTGGCGTAGGTGAGGTTGCTCGACCCGGACCAGACGACATTGTTGCGGGCGACGCCGTTCGGATCGGTGGTGCTGGTGAAGGTGAACAGCTTGGTGTGCATGTCGCCGGCGGCACTGGTGCTGATGCAGCCGTGGCCGCCGCTGCTGTTCAGGCAGAACTGGTAGTTGCTCAGCTGCTTGATCGTCGCGACGGCCGAGTCCGTCGAGGCCGCGTTCTTGCCGTCGAGGATCACCGTCACGGTGACGCCGCGGCTCTGCGCGCGCAGCAGGGCGTCGGCAATCGAATCCACGCTGAGGGAGTGGATTGCTCCCCGGATGGTGGAGCCGGCGGGCGCCGCGTCGATCAGCCGCTGCAGCTCCGTGAGGATGGTGTAGTCGCGCCCGGCGGTCGGATCGGTGAAGTGCGCCCACACCGGGTAGCCGGCCAGGGTGGCCGACGCGGCGGAGACGCTCACCGTTGCCGTCGCGGCCGGTGCCACTCGGGGCGGCGATACCAGCGGGCTCAACCCGCCCGCGACAAGACAGCACGCCAGCGTACGGCGGATCGCGGCACCCACACGGCCCATGGTCATAGATACGCGTCGTTCGAAGAAAAGTTCCACATGTCAATCGTTGGCGGCGAGATGCGGTTCACCGGCGCACTCAATACAAGTCGCAATTTTGCTGTTTGTGCGGTATTGGCTGCCAGCCGGCTGCTTGTCTGTGACCCTGTCCGCGTGGGCACAGGACCTGCATGTGACGCCGTTGAGTTGAGGGTGCACGGGGTATCCGGCGGCACGGCGGAGAAGATTCTCGATCACCCGATCGTGGTGCGGGTGGCCGGGGATCGTCATGCCGGTTTCTACCGGCCGCGGCCGGGAAGCGGCGCGGCCGGCGGTTCCACTGACGGTGTCGCGGTGGAGGCGTACCGCTGGGGTGCCCTGACCGCCGGCGCGGCGGTGCGGACCGCTTCGATGGTGCTGTTGTTGCCGTTCATGCTGGGCAACCTCGCGGTCTGGCTGCGCCCGACGCCGACCGACCGGTTCGGGCTGCTCGGTGCGCTGTGCCGACTGCTCGCCGGCACGCTCACCGCCGCCTTCGTGCTCTCTGTCATCGGCGTCACGCTGGACCTCGTCGGCTGGCAGTGCGTGCCGTACGACCGGTGCCGGGAGGGCCGCCCCTACCTGTCCTGGCTCGATGAGCTGCCGATGGGTCCGCGTCTGGCCCTGCTGTCGCTCATCCCGCTGCTCGCGCTGCGGCTGATCTGGGGGATCGGCGTGCGGTCCGCGCGGGCATTCGAGGCTTTCGGACCGCCAGCACCACGTCCGGAGACCTCCGAGCTGCCCGAGAGCCTCAACACGCGGGGGTTCTGGGACGACGAGCGGACAACGGCCTGGCTGCGTCAGATTCACGTCGGAGTCGGCGCCGGCACGCTCGATGCCAGCCTGCTCGCCGGGATCGCCGACCCGGAGGCTCCCGTAGACAGGTTGCTGGTCGTCGCCGCGATCGGCCTGCTGGGGTTCTGTGCGGTGCTGCTGTGCCTGCCCGTACCGGCGACCCGCGCGGGGGTTCGTCGCCTTCTGCGCCCCCTGCGGGCTGCCACGGTCGCGGTGACCGTCCTGGCCCTCGGCTACGCCGCCCTGCGCGCCGGCGATCCCGCCGTGGTCGGACAGCTGCCTGGGTACGAAGGCACCACCAGCGGCCTGATCACGGGACAGGGTGTCCTGCTCGTCCTGCTCGCGCTGGTCACCATTCTGGTGTTCTTCGGCATCCACGTGGCGTACCCGCTCTACCAGACCACGTGGCTGCTGGCGCTGGCCTACGCCGCGCTCTTCCTCCCCCTCGCCGTCGGTGCCGTCGCCGCGGCCGCCGCCCAGTCGCCACCCGGTCTGGAGGAGATCGCCCGGTCACTGGGACGCGGGCCGGTGACGGTGCTGCGCACGGTCACCGTGCCACTCAACCTGCCGGGCATCGGCGCCGGGGCGGCACTGGTGTTCCTGACCTGCATGAAGGAGCTGCCGGCGACCCTGCTGCTGCGCCCCACCGACACCGACACCCTGGCCACGGAGCTGTGGACGCACACCTCCGTGGCCGCATACGCCGCCGGGGCTCCGTACGCCGGGCTGCTCGTGCTGCTGTCCGCAGGCCCCGCCCTGATCCTGGCCCGGCGCACCCTCACCGCGAAGGACCGACCATGACCACACTCACCGTCCGGGCCGCGAGCAAGAGCTACGGGGCGGTCCACGCGCTCCGCGCAGCCGACCTGACGGTGGCGGCCGGAACCCTGACCGCGGTGCTCGGCCCGTCCGGCTGCGGCAAGACCACCCTGCTGCGCACCATCGCCGGGTTCGAGCGCCTCGACGGCGGAGAGATCCGTGTCGGTGACAGGCCGGTGGCCGGACCCGGCCTGCACGTCGCCCCGCACCGGCGACGCGTCGCCGTGGTGGCGCAGGACGGCGCGCTCTTCCCGCACATGGATGTGGCCGGCAACGTCGGATACGGCCTCGACCGGGCGGCCCGGCGTGACGGCCGGATCGAGGAGGTGCTCAGCCTCGTCGGTCTCGCCGGGTACGGCAAGCGGATGCCCCACCAGCTGTCCGGTGGGCAGCAACAGCGGGTGGCCGTTGCCCGCGCCCTGGCACCACGCCCACCGCTGATCCTGCTCGACGAACCGTTCACCGCACTCGACGCAAGCCTGCGCGCGGAACTACGCACCGACCTGCGCGCCGCGCTGCGCGCAGACAACGCCACCGCCGTCCTGGTCACGCACGACCAGACCGAGGCACTCTCCATCGCCGACCAGGTCGCCGTCATGCACGACGGCAGGGTCAGGCAGACCGCGAGCCCTTCCGACCTCTACAACCGGCCCGCCGACCAATGGGGCGCCGCCTTCGTGGGCGACGCCAACCTCGTGGACGCCACCGCCCACGGCAGCACGGCCCAGACGCGGCTTGGCACCCTGCCCCTCTCCAGCTCGCACCACGGGGACGTAACCCTCCTGATACGGCCTGAGCAGCTGCGCCTGAACGACGCTGACACTTCGGGTGTACCCGCAACCGTCCGTCACTACTTGTTCCACGGCCACGACGCCCTCCTCGACCTCCAGCTACACGACGGAACACGGGTGACCGCACGGATCCTGGATCAGCCAACCCACTATCCGTCAGGGACACATGTCAGGCTCACCGTCCGCGGGGCCGCCTACGTGCTACCTAGACCCGCCCCTTCCCGTTGACGGCCTCGACGGAACGACCACGTCGACGAGGTGCACCGACTGGAACGCCGCTGCGAAGGCCGCCGACCGTAGCCAGCGGTCGGTCGGCCGTACAGCCGGTTCACCCGCAGCAGCCCAGCCGATCGTCCTGCCGGTCATGGAGCACGTCACCAAGAACATCGTCGAGGCCCGCAGACGCCTCGGCGGTGGCCTCGTTCCCAGGGGAGTGGCCACCGCCGTCCAGAGCGCCGGGCGCAGCATGTATGGGCTTGTCGGGCGACGGGCGGGACGCCCCACCTCACTCGCGGCGGTCCTCGTCGATCGGTTCGACCAGCTGGCGTTGCTCCAGAGCATCAGCTGCGTTGGCATCGGCCGGCAGGGTTGTCGCCGGCAGCCGGTGCTCGCCGATCACCGACTCGCCCTGCTCGACCAGGTCGGCTTCCGTCGCGCTCTCCGGCTGGGCCGCCGGCGTCTCGTCGGGCTGCCCATCGTCCACGAGCGGTTGCCGCTGCTCGACCGCGTCGGCTTCGGGCGGCAGCTCCAGCGGGTTGTCGTCCCTACCGATGGTCATCCCCAGCTCCTTCCGCTCGACGGGTCCTGGTCAGTTCCCTGATCCTGGCGTGAGGCAGCGAATCCACGCGGGTCCCCGAGCACGGACGCGATCCGGAACTGGTCACCCCGGCGAAGAACACCCCGGTAGCCCCCGTCAGCGCCCCCGCGCATGGGCCGGATTGGCCTGTTCCCGGTCCTTTAGGCGCAGCGCACAGACGTGCTGCACACCCAGCGCGTCGAAGACCTCGAGGTACTCCGACTCCACCCGGCGCGGCTCACCACTGGCCGTGGTGATCACCACAATCCGCGCCCGCGGCCCTCCTGACAGGTCCACGAAGCGCTCGAGTATGCCCGTGCCGTCCGAAGCTCTCTGCTCACCTCCACCGGTGACGACCATCCGGCGGCTCTCCGCTCCAGCAACTCTCCGGGGAACACCCTCCGCCATCGACCACCTCACCGAACCAACACGCGGGAGGCACCCAGGAAGCGGGCGCCCAAGTGCAGGCGCCAGGAGCGACGAAGCGACCCGGCACCTCTGAGCGTGCCGGGTTACCCCTCGCGGCGGCGCATAGTCTCGACAGCCGCCCCTGACACGAAAATGCGAGCAACCTCGCCCGCGTTCCTGTCCGCCGGCAATTCAGCTCACTGCCGTGCGGCGCGTCGCTCCAACCAGTAGCCGCCGAGCGCGAGCGCGATCAGGGCGTCCTGGGTGACCAACGAGGCCGGCAGTCCGAGCAGCCGCAGAGGGGGCCCGCCCTCTTCGTAAGGAGACGTTCCAGGCACGGCGAGGGTCACGTTGAAGGCGCCATAGCGCAGCAGCGGCAGCAGCGCAGCCACCCCGGTCGCAAGCCCCCGCTCCCGCTGTCCATCGCGGGCGAGCAGCCAGAGCATCATCAGGCCGGACCAGCTTGCGCCGACCACCTCCGCGGTACCGTGCCAGCGGGCGTGCGGGCCGTAACCCGGCCCGAAGGTGTGACGGCGGTTCCAGTCGGCTATCCACGGCACCAGCGTCATCGCTGCCCCACTCGCAAGGAGCAGGTACCGACCCCACCTTGATCGCATGGGTTCTCCCTCACGCGCGACTGGTCGACAGGTCCCTTCCATCGTCGGCCCGGTGACCGTCAACACCCACACATTTCGGCAAGCTCCCGCTGTCTTCGCACCTCCGCCCGCGTCTGCGGGTGAGGCCTTGGACGAGTGCCATGGCGTGGGCGAGGATGCGTCCCGTACCCACGACGAGCGGCTGTGGGGCGGCGGCGCCGCCCGAACCGGCCACGACGATCGTGTGGCCGGCGAGGGCCGGCGGAGCTCCGGCCTGGTTCAAGCAAGCCAGTTCGAGGCCGGCGGGACCAGCGGCAGTGTTGACGTTACCGTGCTCGTATCTCGGATGCACCGTTTGCACCATGGCGCGGTATCGCCACGTGTCCGCAAGATAGGGTGCTCCCCTGGCCGATCGTGGCCGTCACCGGGTGCCGGATGTCAGGGCGTTCAAGACCCCGGTGACAGCGAGTACCCGATGCACCTGGGCGGCGGGATTGACCACAGCGAAACGGCGACCTGCAACCCTGGCCGAGTTCCGCGACTTGATGAGCGCGGTGATGACGGTGGAGTCGATGAATGTCACCTGGGCGAGGTCGACCTGCACCCGGGTGCCTGCATCAACCGCCTCCTGCAGCAGCGTGTGCAACTCCTCGGCACCGTTGATGTCGATCTCGCCGGACAGCGCGACAGTCCTCGCGTCACCGTCGGCACGGACCCGATATCGCCAGGTCGGCTCTGGACTCACGCCTACTCACCCTTCATCGGCAGATAAGTCGACCCTATCCCTTTCAGGGGGCGAACTGTCCAGAGTGACGGGTGTCGATTGGGGGGTAAGGCAGACGCTCACTGAGGCAGCGACTCCGGCGGGCCCTCCAGTCACCGTCAGCGTGCCGGTTAGCTGGTGCGCCAACCACAGCCCTCGGCCGCCCGGCACGTCCGCCGCCGGCATCTCGACGAGCAGGTCACCTATGCCGGCACCGTGATCGGTCACCTCACACACCAGCACATCAGCGCGCAGGTAGAGATCCGCCTGCCCTGCCCCGCCGCCGTGGCGCACCGCGTTGGTCACCAGTTCATGAACGGCCAGCACGAAGTCGTCTCCGGCTTCGCCGGGCAAGCCGACCGCCGCGACCTGCGCGGCAAGCAGATGCCGTACCTGCGTCACCGTGGCGCCCGTGAACGGCTGCGACAGCAGCACGACCGGTGGACTCCCGTCCACGCCCACGCTCACCAGGTCACCGCCGTCGCTCATACCGGCAGGCTAACCACCAACGGCGGATCCGCGACCGTTGCTCTCCGGCAAGCACACTGCCAGTGACGCAAGGGTATCAAAACCTGCACAACTGGCCTCCACAAGGACGCCCGGGAGATTCAGCGCGTCGGGAGGGGTCGGACGCCGGCAGGGGCAGGAGGTGGTGGCTGCCGGGCGTCCAGCAGCCACCACGCAACATACGGCACGGACAGGTTCAGGAGAAACTGCTCCAGCACCCCACGCTCTGCGTCACCTCGTGTCGGTCGCGGTGAGGGTGAACGGCACTGCGGCGCCCAGCCACAGCTGGGTGAGGACGTAGTGGGCCCCGCTCGGGATGGTGCCGGACTCGTCCGCGGCCGACGAGGCCGCCGAGCCGAGCAGGGTGCATGACTCGTCGTAGAAGTACAGGTCGAAGTCGTACGGCGTGACGGTGTCGCTGTGAACCTGCGCCTCGTGTGCCCCGTCGCCGAAGCTGTCCGGCAGCTTGGTGACCCAACCGTCCGCGCCCTGCGCCGGCGCGGCCGGCACCGCACAGGCCGTCTTGAACGCGGTGGCGGTCACGCCGGTGGCGTCATCGGCCGTGCCGGTGGACGGGTTACCCGCGACGATGAGCCCGCTGTCGGTCACCGGTGCGTCCGGCGGGGACGGCGGCAGCGGCTCCACCCCGATAGCGGTCTGCGAGAAGACCTGCAGCTCGGCGGTTTGCACGTCGCTCTTCGTCTCGCCCAGCGAGGCGTCGGTCCAGAACCGCACGTACTGCGCCTGCACCGCCTTCGGCAGAGTGAACTGCTTGTAGTGCAGGTCGGGTGCGGTGGGGCGGGGCGTCTGGTAGCCGAACGCCTCCGGCTTGGTCAGGACGGTCTGCCAGTTCGCCCCGTCGGTGGAGGTCTGCAGGGTGAACGAGCGCAGCCCCTCGAATCGGGCGGTGGTGAAGGCGCTGACCTGGACCGACGAGATCTGCGCAGGAGCGGCCAGTTTGATCACCGCGTTGCCGGTCTCCCGGCTGGCTTTCCAACTGCTGGCCTCGGTGTCGTCGATCAGCCGTGCGGCGCCGGTCGCCGTGGCCGAGACAACGGTGGCGCCGTTGGCGGCAGACGCCAGGTTGGGCGCCAGAGCGAACCGCAACGCGGAGGTGGTGCCGGCGGTGACCTTCACACCAGAAAAGGTCCGAGAGCCGAAACCCTCAGCCGTGATGGTCACCGGGTAGGTGCCGGCGGTCACCGGCGCGGAGAACCCGCCGTCCGCGGACGAGGTCCGCAGCGGGGTGACCCTGGCTTCGAAGACGCCCAGGCTGATGCGGGCGCCGGGGATCGGCTTGCCGGTGGCGGCATTCACGACGGTGCCGGTCAGGGTGCCGTTGCGGGCCGGATTGACGTGCTCGTAGGACGGGGTGGGGTCGGTGTCGTCGCCGCCGTCGGTGGCGGCGTGCAGGCCCAGGCCCCGCTTGGCGAAGGCACCGTAGACGGTGTCCACCAGCGCGGCATAGTCGGATCTGCCGTGGTAGCGGTTGTCCAGTGCGGTGCGGATCGCGTCACGCATGTCGATGAACGAGGGGTCCGCCGGGGACAGCGGCATCGCGTCGGTGACCAACCGCGCGGCCATCTCACCGCCCGCCGCCTCGCCGTAGCGAGCGACGAGGGCCTTACGCATGTCCCAAAGCGTGGCCGTCCAGATCTCCCCGTCGGAGTGGACCTCGGCGCCGCCAAGGTCGTATCCGATGTCACCGAAGCCGGTGGGGTTCTTGTCGTAGCTCCAGTTCCGGATGCCCCGGTCGGTGTTGCCGGTGGCGTGCTGGCCGACCACGGCCGTGGTGGCGAGCTTCTTGCCGTAGAGATAGTTCAGCGCATACCAGTCGCCCCAGCCCTCACCCATGGAGCCGGACTGGTGGGTGTTGAGGGCGTTGTCCTCACCACTGACGTACCGGTTGGACAGCCCGTGTGCGTATTCGTGCTCGATGACGGAGGCGTCGAAGTTGCCGTCCGAGTACGGCCCCTCGAAGCTGTCGTTGACCGGCTCCCACAGGAACATGCCGCTCCAGGCCGGGATACCGTCGGGCAGAGTGAGCATGTAGGCGTTGTCCCGGCCGGTGTACGTCGGTGCGCCGCCGCTGGTCGCGCCGGCGTGCACCAGCCCGAGGACCGGGTCTCCACCCGAACCGCCGTTGGCGCCGTTGCTCACCTGGAAGTTGCCCCCGGACTCGGTGAAGCCCAGCGCCCGGAACTCGTCGTGGATGCGGTTGTGGTGCCAGAACAGGTTCGTCGCCGCCGGATCGAGATCCAGGACATAGCTCGGCGGTACCGCCTGGCCCTTGCTGCGCGCCCAGTTCGCGGAGTACGCGTAGTTGAACTGCGCGGTCGGGCTCACCGGCCGCGGTCCCTGGTCCGCGGGGACCAGGAAGTTCGAGTAGTTGGCGTACGTGTTCGCGTTGTTGCCGAAGGTCGTCGGCCCGGCCACGCCCACCAGCCCGGTCGGGTCGACGTAACCCGACGGCGACTGGGCGGTCGGTCCGAACGACTTGACGACGGGTGCGCCGCCGGCCGGCGCGCCCGGGTAGTTCTCGTAGACGGTGCCCTCGGCGTCGCGCGCCACCAGGGACGCCTGGTACAGCGTCTCCCCGGTGGACGCGTCGACCACGGTGTCCCACGCCTGATCCAGGGCCTTGATAAACAGCACGCGGTAGGCCGGCCGGGCGCCGTCGCGTGTCGGGAACGCCGCCTTCTGCACATACGACTCACCGGCGAAGGGGCCCTTCGCGAAGACCTGGAATCCTGCACGGTCTGCGGTCGGCTGCGCCGTGTAGGCCACGCCGGGGGCGAGCTTGCTGGCCACACCTTCCAACACCTGGCCGGCGGACAGCTTGTGCCCAGCGGTGAGCCCGCCGCCGCGGGCGGAGTTGCCGGCGTAGGAGAGGACCTTCCCGTCGCTGGTCACCGCCACGCCGAGGCGCCCCCCGCGGACCGCAGGAACCCCGGCGAACGTCTGCGCGAAGTTCACCACGTGCGTGCCGGTGCCGACGAGTTCGTGATCCCGCAAGACCGTCAGCGCCGCGACGTCCGCCGCCGTCAGGCCGAACGCGTCACGATGGGCGTCGATGAAGGACCGGGCCACCTCGATCGCGTTCCCCGAACGCGGGCCGGTGAGCCAGCCACCGTCTTTGCGGATCGTCCGAGGCGTGCCGAACCGCCCGTCCCAGCTGACCCGCGTGCCGGCGCCCGCGGCGCCCACCAACTCGCGCACCGCAGACAGTTGAGCGTCGGTAGGTCGTACGGACTCCGACGTACGGCGGACATCGAGCCGCTCGACGCCCGGTGACCCGACATCGACGACGGCCGAAGCGGCCGATGGAGTGAGTGTCAAGACCAGGGCGAAGGCCGCCCCGACGGCCAGCGGTGGACGGATACGCATGGAAGCTCCTCTGAAGGTCGGATCATGCCTGCGTCGTGCCGGAGGTAGTAGCCCCTCGTGATGGACATCGACGTCAACGGCTGAAGCGCAACAACCATCGGCCAAGCGCCGGCCGGCCGCCGATCACCACCCCGTCCCAGGACTGAGGGATGACCGACACCTCCTTGCCGTCGAGCCGACCCGGCGACCGGTGGGAACCGGTACGCGCGGGCTAAGACGCAGGCAGCGTGGCCGGTAGGTACCGGCGGGCGTATCGGCCGTGGCTGCCAGAGCCGGGCATGTGCTGCGGTTTCACCGGAGCGCCCGTCACAGTCGGTGGCAGGGGGGCACCAGCCTTGAGGTCGCCGCCCCGGTGCCGTTGACTACTGCATGGTGATCTCGGCGTCCTGCCGGACCGGCAGCACGAGGCGGGTGGCGGACAGGTCCAGTGTCGCCGTCACCGCGGCGTTCGGTGCCCGGTAGGTCGGGTGGTCGACCTGGGCCAGGTCCAATCGGATCCGGTGGCCGGCAGCGAACGTCCAGTGGTTGCCGTACAGCGGCACCTGGACAATCCCGCTGTGGGCGTCGTACCCGTTGAAGTCGAACCGGTAGACACCTCGGGTTACCAGCACGGCAGTGCCGTCGGGCGAGACGTCCCATACCCGCGCGATCAACACGGCGCCGGCCGCGCCCGGCGTCGCGGCGTACCGGGCCTGAACGTGGCCGACGCCGACGAAGGTCTGCCCTGCGGGCAGCGGCCGCGACAGCGACGTGTACCCGCCGCCGGTCGGCGTGGCCAGTCGTGCGGACATGCGGCAGGCCGGGCCGCTCGCGGTGTTGCCGCCCGCGACTGCGTCGGTGGCGGGGCCGTCCGGGTCGCTGGCGCCGGCCGTCGCTGGCAGGAGGGCCTCGCCCTTGTATTCCACGATCAGCCTGCCGTTAGCGAGGGCGGCGGGGCTGGGTGCGCTGATCGCGTCGGCGGCAGTCGCAGTGCCCTCGCACCACGTGGGGTAGCTGGAAACGGCGGTGCGCGCGGGTCGGCCACCGGCTATGTTCGCCTGCAGGAACGTCCACGCCCCTTGGTTGATCGCCTGCCACACCGTCGGCGGGTTCTGCGCCCGGGAGTGCCCGACGTCGCCCACCATCACGGCGACCGGCCAGTCCCGGTCGAGGCTCTTGAGATAGGTGAACATCCGAAACGACTCGACCGGCGGGAAGAGGTCGTCGGTCCAGCCGGAGATGGACAAGACCGCCGGCTCGCGGCCCGCGTTCCGGCCGATGCGCCACCCAGGCTGGTAGTACGCGGAGTGCCAGGCGCTGAAGGCGGTTCTCACCTGGGCCATCATCGGGTCGTCCACGCGGCCCGGGCCGCCGTACGGCTCCCCCGCGTTGACCCTGCCAAGCCAGGCAGTGAACGGCTCCGGTCCGTTGCTCTGCGGCGACAGGGACCCCTCGTCGAAGACGCCGTTGGCGGTACCCAGGCCATAGAGGCCACCGATGTAGCTGGTCTTGGCGACGCCAATCGGGTTGCCGACCCCGAGGCTGTCCGGCTCACCCTGTGAGGACGAGTACTCATCTGTCCCGCGGTACGGCTCGCCGGGAGCCGCTCCGGAAGGGCCGCCGGGGTGGCCGTTGGGCATCAGCGAATACGCCAAATCGGTCCACGGGTACTTGGGCACGGCAACCTGCAGGCGCAGTCGTGGCAGGCCAGGGAAATCGCTCCAGTACTCGCTACCCGCCTGGGCAGCGGCCTGCAGCCAGCTCTCTCCGCCACCGTAGGAGCCGCCGCTGACCGCAACCTGATCCGGGTTGACGTCGGGGTACGCCAGCGCGGCCAGGCTGGCCAACCATTGGGTGTCACGGATCTCGACGTCTTTGTTCTTCACGCGTATCGTGCCCGTGGGCGGGCAGGCCGAGCCGCCAGGCGGCAGGCACGTCGGGGCCTCGCCAGCCGGAGTCGCCGGTTGGTAGCTCGCACGTGGACCGTTGTCGCGGAACCCCGCGAGCGGTGTAGGTGACGACGTAGTAGCCGTGCCTGGCAAACCAGTGGTTGTTCCAGTGGTACTTGTCCGCCCCATCGGCGACGTCCGAGGTGGACTCCCACTCGTGCTTGTCGTTGCCGAATCCGTGCAGCAACACGATCATCGGATGGCGGTCACCGGTGCCGGGCATGGGACGCGTTACGTCCACGTCAAGGGGCGAACCATCGAAGCTGGGTACCTGGGCTGAGCATACGGTGATATCACCGTACTCCGCGCAATTGGCCCTCAGCTCCTCGGCATCCGTTGGCCCACTGAGCCCGGCGCCCGACGCAAGCGCCGTTGTGGGCATAGCGCCGGACAGCACTGCCAGCAGAACGACGCTGACGGCAAGGGTGATCCGGCCGGACGCCATACGCATTCGTGTCACAGCAACTCCCGCCCCTCCACTGGCCGCCCGCCCAACTCCGGCCACTACCGATGTTCATCGCTCCCGGCGGCCAAGCCGCAACAGCAAGCTGATTCCCATCGACACCGACGCCACCAGCCGCCGTCGTAGATATGGGAAGGTCACTGGGTCGGCGCGTTGGTGGTAGTCGGATCAGTTGGGCCGGCGGAGGCCAGCCCCCACCACCCAGGGTGGAAGTCGCTCGACCGAAGGGCGAGGATCTACAACACCCACCGGCAACCCGGTGAAGTTGGTGGACACCGCCTTAGGTGTGCAGTCGCGCGAGGCTCGTCAACCTGCTTGTCCGCCGGCCACCTTCGTGAGCTTGATGTAGTCGACGACGATCGACCCGGGTCTCACGGCCTCAAAGCGGACCGGATGCCTTCCGGCGTCCGCGAAGGTCACTCGCCCCAGGCTCACCGGGATGTACTGGTTGGCCGTCGAGCTGTTCTGGTCGACCGCCGCCCCTTTCGCGACGCCGTCCACGTACGCCTGGACCGTCGCCCTCCCGGACGTGTTCGTCTTGTACTGGTATGAGACGTCATAGGTGCCCGCGACGGGAACACCGACGTCGAACTGGATCCATTCCCCGACCGGCACCGAGTTGGTCTGCAGGTACGTCGCCCCGTTCGTCGAGGAGGTGGAAAGAGTGATGCCGGGGACACTCCGCTCGACCGTCTCGAGCTGCGACTCTCCCTCGATCACCAGGTCAGGTGAGACGACGATCCGGTACTCCGCTTCCGTCGTGCCGTCTTCCGCCGTGATGACCAGGGTGTCCCCCGTGTCGAGCAACTCGCCCGCGCTCCTCGGCCGACCGTCGGGAGCAGCGACCGCATACGTCTGGGCGGTGCCGTCCGTCGACTCGATCTGCGTGGTCAGGCCGGCCGCGGTGGACCCTAGCACCGTCGTGACGATCCTCGATTCAGTATCCAAGCCCGTCACGTTCTCGTGCCCGCCCCGCTTGAGCTGGATGGCGGTGTTGTGCGGGTCCTTCACGATCGGCGGGTAGGCCTGGGCGTCCGACACCGTCACATTGGTGAGGTCTTGGAGAGGAGTCAGTTTGTTGCCCCAGGCGCCGTCGTAGAAGGCGGAGTCACGGAGGGTGATGTTGCTGGCGTTCTTCAGTTCGATGACGCTGGGGTTGTTCCTTCCCCGCACCATTGTCAGACCGTCGAGCTTCGCGTTCTTGACGTCGTCGAGCACGAAGGCATAGCGGTCGTCGTTGCTCTCGAAGTTCGTCGTCACGTTCTTGAAGCTCAACCCTTGTACGTGCCTCGCCCAGAACCCGTAGGAAGGCTGCACCCCGAAGTCGGCGACGTTGTACTTGCCCACGCCCAGCTCCGGAGGGCTGATCTGCGAGTCCTCGTAGCTGTTGCCGCCCTTCACCAGCAGGTTCACATTCTCGAACGTGACGTTTTCGACGTAGCCAATGGTGCGACCGTCCGGGAGGGCCGGTCCGCCCTCGCCGACCTTGTAGCCGGCGATGATCGGCGTCGCCTTGCTCTGGTTGGTGTAGGGGACCCATCGCTTCGAGGGGTCGCTGTACTGACTGCCCCCGTAGACCTCCTCGATGTTGACGTCCTTGACGTGAACGTTGCGGACATGGCCGATGTTGACGTTGATGCTGAGCAGCTCGTCCCGCTGCACGCCGTTTTCCATGAATTTCGTTCGCTCCGCCTGTCCGCCGATCACACGGCCGCGGTTGGAGATCGAAATGAAGAAGGGTGCCCGCGTGCGTCGCATCTGCGCCTGGTGGTGGACCGGTCCCGTCTTACCCGAGTTCAGGTAGATGTTCTCGACGGTCGCGCCGTCGTTCGTGGAGATGGAGAAACCGGCCTTGTTGCCAGCTAGCACATAGATATTGTCGACGTAGGCGTTCCTGATGTCGTCGGCTGTCTCGCTGCCGATC
This sequence comes from Micromonospora sicca, assembly GCF_003172935.1. Classification (GTDB taxonomy): domain Bacteria; phylum Actinomycetota; class Actinomycetes; order Mycobacteriales; family Micromonosporaceae; genus Micromonospora; species Micromonospora sicca. The sequence goes on from NZ_QGKS01000223.1 coordinate 100,242, forward strand.
TGGAAGAGGTTGCAGTTCGTGTCGCCGATGATGTTCCGGACGTAGAAGTCGGTCGCCGGCCTGGTGAACCCGAGGGAGGAGTCGCTGCCCGGTTTGACGATGTCGTCGGACGTCCCCTTGGCGTAGATGTTCTTGACGGTGACGTAGCTGCTCTGCATGAAGTCGAAGACGTCCCGCGCTTGACCGCCCTTGCCCTTGTCGTAGTAGAAGTCGTGCGTGTTGATGTGGTCCGTGCCGGTGGCCAGCAGTGCGAAGTGTCCGGCGTTGTCGACCTTCAGCATGTTGCTGATGTCTGTCTGCTTCGACTCGGTCGTGCCGTCCTTGGCCAGGCTCTTGATGTAGTACGGCTGGTCGGTCGTGGGTGAGTCGGTCTCCTCGTACCAGAGGTCCAAGCCGTTGTCGAGCCCGCCGAACTCGAAGTTGGTGCTGAGCTTCAGGGTCACCATCTTGTCGGCCCTGAGGTCCGGAGCGTTGTCCATGACCTTGTCGGTGGTCACGATGTTGCCGTTGCCCGAGATCCGGCCGTTCCCGATGATCTTGATGTTGTCGACCCTCTCGCCAAAGAACATGCTGTTCCTGAAGTAGGTGTGGCCGACGTCCTGCTTGGTCGTGTAGTTCTCGGGGTCCTCGTAGGGCCCCGGGTCGGTCGGGGACGTACCCGAGCGATAGGCCTTGTCGGAAAAGTACAAGGCCTCGGGCGCGTCGGCGCCCTTGATCGCGGAGATGGTCGCGTCCTTGTTGACGTACAGGTAGACGTTGCTGAGCAGGTGGACGGTCCTGACGTTGAACGTGCCGTTCTCGAACAGCAACGTCCCGCCGCCAATCTCGTTGAGGTAGCGGATCGCCCGATTGATCGCTTCCGTGTCGTCGGCAAGCCCGTCGCCCTTGGCCCCCATCAGCTTGGCGTTCAGCTTGCCGGCGTAGAACGATGCGACGTTCGACTGGCCGTGGTTCTCACCGCCTCTGACGTCCAGCTTGAAGTCGTACTCGGTGTTCGGTGCCAGGCCCACGACCTCGACCTCGACTTCGCCGGTGCGGGCGTCGACCGTGGCCTTGCTCTGCGTCCAGGTCGCGCCCCGGTCCGTCGACTGCAGCAACCTGACGGAGGCCGCGTGCTGAGGCGTCGTCCACCGGAATCGCGCCTTCCTGTAGGTGTCCGGGGTTTCCCTGTAGCTCAGGCTCTTGTCCAGCACCCGGCGGAAGTCGCTAACGGTCTTGACGACCTGGAGGCTGGCCATGGCTGCCGGGCTCGTCAGTTTCTCGGGCTCCGAGGTGGTGTAGGAAGCCTCGAACGAGTAGCTGCCCTGCTCGACCGAGACGTGCGTGAACCGGATCTGCAGGTCGGTACCGTTCGACGGCCTGAGGTCGAGCCCGTGGAACGTGATGACCTGGCCGCCGTCTCGTGCGTTCTCAATCTTGACCGTTCCCACCATCGGGAACCGGTAGCCTGCTCCGACCCTGCCGACCGACTGCGTCGCGAGCCCGGACAGTTTGACCTCTCCGCGACCGATGACGTTGGCAGTCGTGTTGTCCATCGTGGCGTGGATTCCTCGTGGCACCTTCACGCGCACGTCGGTGGCGGGGCTTCTCATACCGGCTGTGAAGTTTACGACCACGTCCGAGCTGGTGTTCGCGGTGATCTCGCCGTGCTGCAGCTCCAGCCGGCCGCGCACAGCGCCCTTGACGATGTCGATCGTGTAGTGGCGTGTCTTGTCTCCTGCGGTCACGGTGAGGACGTCGCCCGGCACGACCCGGTCAGTAGCTTGCTTCTGAGTACCCTGCGAGTCCTCGACCGTGTAGGTCTGGGCGGAACCGTCCTTGGAGGTGATCTCCTTCAGCAGCTGGTCTACCGTCTCGACCTCGAGCGGGGTGCGGCCCTGACCCTCGGGGGTGTCCACGGTGTAGATGAAAGTGACACCGGAAGCCAGGGTGATCGTGTTGCTCGAAATGTCAAGGACGTGGATGCCCTCTGCCGAGGGGACGACGGACACGGAATCTGGGACAGTGGTGCGGCTGACCGGTGCGGGCGCCGCGGCTGGTGCCGCCTCAGGCACCCGCCCGCCTGCGGCCAGGGCGGGTGGGGCGATGGAGAGCACCAGCGCCGTCAAAGCGCTTCCCAGGAATGTCATGCGGGTGGCGTTCGTCATCGTTCCACGACCTCTACCTTCGATCTGCCCGGCAGCGTGGGTTCGCCGACCCCGGGAAGGAGTCGCAGTGACCGTAGTTCCGGTGCAGGCCCGCAGACCATCAGTTGCCGTGAGTTGCCCTGGCGCGTGGTAAGAGGCCAGGGGGTGGCGACGCTGCCGTGCCCCCGGGCGGATGACGCACTCAGTTGCTACCCGGGCCGGCGGCGGTCCGCTCCGGGGTCCGACCTGGCCTATCCGGTGGTGATCCCGGCTGATGGGGTCTGCAGCAGGTCGGAGAGTTCCGCCTGTTCGGCGAGGGCAGCGATCCGGGTCGGGCGCCGTTGATCCGTGGAGGCGCGGACCACCAGGCGGGTCGGAATCGTGACCGGCTTGTCGACCGGACGCTGGGTGCCGGAGATGAGAGCGAGCAGGCCTTGCACGGCGGTGCGTCCGAGGAGGTGCAGCGGCGCGGCGAGGGTGGTCAGGCCGGGCGTGACCAGGTCGGTACCGAAGATGTTGTCGAACCCCACGACGCTGACGTCCTGCGGCACCCGGACGCCGACGGCCGAGAGACCGCGCAGCAGTCCCAGGGCCAGCAGGTCGTTGTAGGCGATGACCGCGCTGGTCGGTCGTCGGCAGAAGTCGTCAGCGGCGGCGACGCCGCCGAGCACGGTGGGCGGATACGGGCCGAGACGGTGCAGTCGCAGGCCCAGTTCGACTGCGGCCTCACGTAATGCCTGCCAGCGCATCCCGTCCGACCACGCCGCCTCCGGCCCAGCCAGATAGGTGATGTGGCTGTGACCAAGGGCGTGCAGGTGATCCACGGCCTGCCGAATGCCGTGATGGTGATCGGTAACCACCGACGGCACACCCGCGACGGCCCGGTTGAGCACGATCAGCGGCCGGAGCTTGGCCGTCATCCGTATCGAGGTGTCGGACATCCGGGTACTGGCCAGCACGATGCCCTCCACCGTCTGGACGGCCCGGTCCAACGCCTCTCGCTCGAGCCGGTCGGACTCCTGTGCGTCGGCGAGCAGCATCGTGTAGCCGGCCTCCATCGCCGCCGCCTGAGCACCACGGATGATCTCGAAGTAATACGGGTTGGTGATGTCGGAGATGGCCAGCGCGATCATCGAGGAACGCCCGCTGAGCAGCGCGCGGGCGACGGGATTGGTGCGGTAGCCCATCTCCACCGCGATCCTGCGGATCCGCCCGGCGGTGTCGGCGTTGACCCGGCCCGGGCGGGCGAATGCGCGGGACACCGTCGACGCGGCAACGCCCGCCGCCCGCGCCACATCGTAGATGGTTGGCGCCGCCTGTTCGTCGCTGCCGGTCGAACCTGCCACCGGGCCTCCTCGAGGTTACGGGGACGTTTCCCAACCTAGATCCTGCGACTACAGGCGACAACGGCGTGCCACCTTCGAGGCGGCTATGGCTCAATGGCTGCAATCAAGTCCTGCGGGCCTGACAGGGTCAATCCGGAGCCTCACGGCACCCGGCGGCGTCCCCGATCACGTTCCGGCGGCCCAGACCCGGGACTCGAAGTCCTTGTCCTGCTGGAGGCTGGCCGCGGGACGCACGGTCCGGTACGGGTGATGGTCGGCGGGAATCACCTCGACCATGGCGTCGACCATCTCCTGCGGGTCGTACTGGTTGTCGAGGTAGTCGCGGAAGTCCGGCGGGTCCAGCAGCGCGGTCGCCGGCTCCCACCACTGGTACATCGCCTCGACGCCCGTATCGTTGTAGCCGGTGCGGAACGGCCCCGGGTTGATGACGGCCACCCGGATGCCGCGCGGTTCCATCTCGTTCTTCATGGCCCACGCCAGCGCCTCGATCGCGTGCTTGGTAGCGGCATAGACGCCGAGCCACGGCCGGGTGCGGATGCCCGCCGCCGAGGACACCCAGACCACCTTGCCGCTGCCCCGGCGCAGCAGCTGCGGGGCGAAGCCCTGCACGAGGTGCAGGTGTCCGAAGACGTTCACCTCGAAGGACCGGCGGACGCGTTCCATGGGGATCTCCACCACAGCGCCGGCCTCCTGGATGCCGGCGTTGAGCACCAGGATGTCGACGTCGTGACCAAAGGCGTGCCGGCGGTCGAGGTCGTCGGTGACGTCGAGCTTGACCGCCTCGAGGGTGACCTCCTGCCGCTGCGCCTCAGCGCGCAGGTCCCGCACCTGGGACCAGATCTCCGCGCCGGCGACGACGTGGTGTCCGGCGCGGGCCAACCCCAGGGCGGCGCCCCGCCCCAATCCGGTGCCGGCACCGGTGATCAGGATGTTCGCCACGCCTCGACCTCCCGCCTGCGTACACCGCGAACGGCAACCGACCGGCGCCGCGGGTGCGTCACACCACCTCGCCCAGTCGGGACAGGGCACGGGTGACCACCGTCAGATCCTCGGCACCGAAACCCTGGTCGACCACCCACTGCCACTCCTTGGCGAGGCTCTCCGCGGCCGGGAAGCGACCGACCCCCACCTCGCGCAGCGCCAGGTTGACGTCCTTGAGCGCCAGCGCGAGGGGGTACTGCGTGCTGTAGTCGTCCCGACCGATCCGCTCCAGCTTCTCCGCCGCCCAGGGCGAGACCAGCGGGCTGCCCTGCAGGGCGCCCAGGACCGCCGGGCGATCCATGCCGAGCGCGTCGCCGAACGCGACCGCCGCGGCGAGCCCTTCGGCGACGAAGGCGAGCAACAGGTTGTTGACCAACTTCAGCCGCGAGCCGGCCCCGGCCGGGCCGACCCAGACCGTACGCTGCCCGACCGCGTCGAAGACCGGCGCGACCCGCTCCCGGGCCTGCTCCGGCCCGGAGGCCAGGACGACGAGTTTGCCCTGCTCGGCCGGGCCCCGGCTGCCCGCCACCGGGGCGTCCACCAGGACGACGTCGGGCCGCTCCGCAGCGACCAGGCGGGCCAGGCGCTCGGTCTCGGTGACGCCGATGGTGCTCATCTGCGCCCAGACCGCGCCCTCGGCCATCGCGGCCAGCATCCCCTGGTCGGTGGCGATGGACCGGACCGCGTCCGCGTCGGTCACCATGGTGACCACCACGTCGGCCCGGCGTACCGCGTCGGCCGGGCTGTCGGCCACCTCCGCGCCCTGGTCGCCGAGCCCGCGGGCCGGCTCCGGATGGCGGTTCCAGACCACCGTCGGCAGTCCGGCCCGGAGGATGTTGCCGGCCATCGGCGTCCCCATGCCGCCGAGCCCTAGATGATCGATTCCAAGGGGTCAGTGGTCGTAGGCGGTCAGGGATCGCATGGTCGGTTGGCCGGTGTGCCAGTTGTGCCAGATCGCGGCGGTCAGGGCCAGGACGCGTTGCAGGATCCGGACGGTGACGCCTGTGATGGTGCGGCCGCCGTGTTGTTCGAGGTCGAGTTGGCTCTTGAGGGTCTGGTTGACCGATTCAATGCTCTGCCGCACCGCCCGCAGCAGGCCACGACCGGGGCGCGCCGGTT
>NZ_QGKS01000500.1 GCF_003172935.1 Micromonospora sicca
CCTGCTGGTGGCGATCGGCGGCAAGTTCGTCGGCACCGGGGCGGCCGGGGCGTAGCGCACGGGTGGGTAGAGGACCCGCAGCAGCGGTCCGGCCATCGCGGTGGTGAGCACCGCCATCACCACCATCAGCGAATAGAGCCGGGTGTCCAGCAGGGTCAGTTGCAGGCCGATGTTGAGGATGACCAGCTCGGTCAGGCCGCGGGTGTTCATCAACGTGGCCAGCGCGCCCGACTCCCGGGCCGGCAGTCCGTTGGCCCGGGCCGCCAGGTAGGCGCCGACGAACTTGCCGCCGATCGCCACCAGCAGGATCAGGGCCAGCTCGCCCAGCCCGGTGGGGCCGACGGCGGAGAGGTCGACCCGCAGGCCGGCGACGATGAAGAAGACCGGCAGCAGCAGCACCGAGCTGACCTGGCCGACCCGCTCCAGCAGTTCGGCGCGGAGCGCGGCGCCGCCCTCGCGGGGCATCACCACGCCGAACAGGAACGCGCCGAAGATGAAGTGCAGCCCGACGGCCTCGGTGGCCGCGGCCGACAGCAGCGCACCGGCCAGCACCACGGCGAGGGTGCCGCTGGTCAGCCGCCCGGCTCGCCGCTGCGCCGTGGCCACCCGGCTCAGCAGGGGGCGGACCAGCAGGAACATCACCGCCAGGTAGGGCAGCACCAGCAGCAGCCGGGCCTGGTCGGCGGCGGCGCCGGCGACGGCCACCACCATCGCCAGCATCGACCAGGCGAGGACGTCGTCGACCGCCGCGCAGGTCAGGGCCACCTGGCCGACCAGGGTGTGGCTCATGTTCCGGTCGGTGAGGATCCGGGCCAGCACGGGGAACGCGGTGACCGACATCGCCGCCCCCATGAACAGCGCGAAGCTCAGCGGGTCCCGGCTCGGGTGATCGCGGATCAGGTACAGCGACAGCAGGGCGGCCAGCCCGAACGGCAGCACGATGGAGCTGACCGAGACGCTGCCGGCCAGCCGGCCCCTGCCGCGCACCAGCGCGTGGTCCAGTTCGAGGCCGACGATGAACATGAACAGCGCGATCCCCAGGTTGGCCAGCGCGGCGAGGAACGGCCGGATGTCGGTGGGGAAGACCGCCTCGGAGACGGCGCCGTGCAGCAGCGTGGGGCCGAGCGCGATCCCGGCCAGCACCTCGCCGATCACCGGCGGCTGGTCCAGCCGGCGGGCCAGCGCGCCGAGCAGGCGGGCGGCCACGATGATGATCGCGAGGGCGAGCAGGAGGCGGGTCGCCTGGGTGGTCGACATGGGTCCTCCGACCGGACGTCCGATGGTTGACCCGGGGATCGTCACGCCGTCGCCTCGGGGGCGGCTCGACCACGGGTCGAGGGCCGCGGCGGCACCGTCGGGGCGGGCGTCCGCGGCCGGCGGCGGGTCGCCCGGCCGCCGAGCCGGGTTCGAGTACGGCTCCAGCCGGCGCTGTGAGCATGTGCGGGCCCATCGGAGCGGACGCCAGGAGGATCACCGTGCACCGCACCTTGATCATCGCGAAGTTGAAGACCGACGAACCACAGCGCATCGGCGACGTCTTCGCCGAATCGGACGCCACCGACCTGCCCCACATGATCGGTGTCTCGCGGCGGCTGCTGTTCACCTTCCACGACCTCTACCTGCACCTCGTGGAGGCCGACGACGACATCTCGCCCAACCTGTACCAGGCCCGCAGCCACCCGCTCTACCAGGACATCAACACCCGGCTGACGGAGTTCGTGTCGCCGTACGACCCGAACTGGAAGGAACCGAAGGACGCGATGGCCGCCCCGTTCTACGTGTGGACGGCGAAGGACGGGAGGACCCGGTGACCACGACCCGCGAACTGCGCGTGCACGTCGACCAGGTGACGCCGAACCGGCGCCGCGGCGGCGACATCCGGCTCACCCTCAGCCCGAAGACGGTCGGCTGCACCTCCGGGTTCGGCGGGGTGCTCACCCTCGCCCCCGGCGAGCACGTCACCGAGCACTACCACCCGTACTCGGAGGAGTTCCTGCACGTCGTCGACGGCGACCTGGAGATCCGGCTCGACGGCGAGCCGGTCCGGCTCGGCCCCGGCGACTCGCTGCTGGTGCCGATCGGGGTGAAGCACCGGCTGGTCAACACCGGTGGCACGGCCGCCCGGGTGGTCTTCCACCTCTCCCCGCTGGCACCCCGGCCCGAGCTGGGCCACGTGGACACCGAGGAGCCGACCCGGCCGGAGGCGGCGAACCCGGACGTGGGTGGTCCGGCATGACCCGGTCGGTGGTGGTCACCGGGATCGGCGCGGTCGCGCCGGGGGCGGTAGGCCGGGAGGCGTACTGGGAGCTGCTGGCCGCCGGCCGGACCGCGACCCGGCGGATCAGCCTCTTCGACGCCGGTGCCTTCCGGTCCCGGATCGCCGCCGAGGTGGACTTCGACCCGCGGGCCTGCGGGCTGACCTCGGCGGAGATCCGGCGGATGGACCGGGCCGCGCAGTTCGCGGTGGTCAGCGCCCGGGAGGCGATCGCGGACAGCGGCCTGGACCTCGGCGCCGGCGACCCGGCCCGGCTCGGGGTGAGCATCGGCAGCGCGGTCGGCTGCACCATGGGCCTGGAGCAGGAGTACGCGGTGCTCTCCGACGACGGCCGCAACTGGCTGGTGGACCACAGCTACGGGGTGCCACACCTGTACGGCTACATGGTGCCGAGCACCCTCGCCGTGGAGGTGGCCTGGACGGCCGGCGCGGAGGGGCCGACGGCGCTGATCTCGACCGGCTGCACCTCAGGGCTGGACGCGGTCGGGCACGCGGTGGAGCTGATCCGGGAGGGCAGCACCGACGTGATGGTGGCCGGCGCGACGGACGCCCCGCTCTCCCCGATCACCTGCGCCTGCTTCGACGCGATCAAGGCGACCTCGCCGAACAACGACGACCCGGAGCACGCCTCCCGCCCGTTCGACGCCACCCGGGACGGTTTCGTGCTGGGCGAGGGGGCGGCGGTGCTGGTGCTGGAGGAGAAGGAGGCGGCCCAGCGGCGCGGGGCCCGCATCTACGCCGAGATCACCGGTTTCGCCAGCCGCAGCAACGCCTTCCACATGACGGGGCTGAAGCCGGACGGCCGGGAGATGGCCGAGGCGATCCGGGTGGCCATGTGCCAGGCGCGCATCGATCCGTCCGACGTGGACTACATCAACGCACACGGCTCGGGGACCAAGCAGAACGACCGGCACGAGACGGCCGCGTTCATCCGGGCGCTCGGCGAGCGGGCGTACCAGGTGCCGGTCAGCTCGATCAAGTCGATGATCGGGCACTCGCTGGGGGCGATCGGATCCCTGGAGGTGGCGGCCTGCGCGCTGGCGCTGCAACGCCAGGTGGTGCCGCCCACCGCGAACCTGCACCAGCGCGATCCGGAGTGCGATCTGGACTACGTGCCGCTGACCGCCCGGGAGCACCGGATGGACACCGTCCTCAGCGTGGGCAGCGGCTTCGGCGGCTTCCAGAGCGCCATGCTGCTCGCCCGCGTCTGACCCCGCACGAACGAACCGGCCGCCCACGTCGCCGTGGGCGGCCGGTCGTCGCCGGTCGGTCAGCGGGCGGTCCCGGCTGGGTCGGCCGGGCCGGCAGGCCGGACCGGGCGCCGCTCGGCGGGCCGCATCGAGCGCAGCGGGGGCGGCGCGGCGGGCCGGCCCGGGCGGGCCGGAGGCGGCGGGAAGCCCAGCAGGAACAGTCCCTGGATC
>NZ_QGKS01000118.1 GCF_003172935.1 Micromonospora sicca
GGGCCGGCGGCTGCCACGGACCGGGCTCGGCGGGGTGGGCCGAGGCCGGCGGATAGCCGGGCTGGCCGCCGGGGTACGGCTGCCCCGGGTACGGCTGCCCCGGGTACGGGGTGCCGGGCAGCGGCGGTTCCCAGGCCTGCTGCGGCTTACGGAAGAACTCGTTGGCCTTCGGCAGCGCCAGCAGGATCAGGGCGACCAGCAGGGCGAGCAGGCCGAGGACCCCGAGCAGCGTGGTGACCGGGCCGTACCAGGAGGGCAGTGCGTCGTTCAGCCGGCGCTGGATCTCCTCGCCGCTCGGCATGTCGCCGGTGCTGCCGCCGCTGGTCAGCCCACCGGCCGCGTTGTTCACCAGGCTGCCGCCGGTGCAGCAGATCAGGATGCCGCCGAGCACCCAGGTGGTGATCCGGGCGCCGTTCTTGCCACGGTTGTTCAGCAGCGCGAGGACGACCATCCCGATGGCCAGCAGCAGGGTCAGCACGCCCAGCCCGATGCCGAAGCCGTAGGCGAGGTCGCCGGCCTGCTCGGCGGCGGTGCCGCGGTAGGCGTCCCGCAGGACGTCCCGGATGGTGCCGATGGTGGAGATCGTCAGGATCAGGTTCACCACCTGGATGACGGCGAACAGGATGAGCAGCCAACTGGATATCGTCACCAGGCCCGGACGGGCGCGGGTGGGCGTGCCATGGGCATCGACCATGGTTCTCCTTCCCTAGATCACCCGCACACCGTAACCAGGCCCGGCCACCGCGGCACGCCACGCCGGGCGGAAACCTTCGACGCGGGGCGTGGATCAGCCGGCGAACTCCGGTGCCTGCCCGCAGAGCCGGCTGTGCTCGGCGGTCACCACGCCGAGGAGGAAGAGGTCGACGGCGAGGGCGGAGACCGCCCCGAACTGGTTGACGGTGAAGTTGAAGATCTGCCCGAACAGCAGGTCCACCAGGAGCGCCAGCTTGAACAGCCGGAACGCGTCGGCCCGGTCCCGGCGCAACCGCAGCGCCGCCCGTACGCTCAGCACGGCGGTGATCAGCGCGGCGACCGACGTCCCCAGCACCGCGCCCCACTCCCGCTGCTGGTCCAGCTCGCCGGTGACGCCGGCGAGCAGCACGGCCGCCACGGTGACCACCGGCTCCACCACCAGGTAGACCACCACCGGGTAGACCAGCCACCGGCGGGCGGTCAGCCAGGCGACGACCCGACGGGAACGGGTGATCCAGCGCTGCCAGAACCGGACCGGTGGCGGCTCGCGGCGCGGTACCGCGTCGAGCAGCCGGGCCACGGCCGCCTCGGCCGCCGGGCCCGATCCGCGGGCCAGCCGCAGCACCGCCGCCCGCCGCCGGTCGGTGAGCCCGCCCGGCAGCCCGCCCAGCACCAGGTCCAGCGCGTTCGCGGTGCGCTCGGCGGGAGTCAACCGGACCCGGCCACGGACCGCCTGGGTGAGCACGACCAGCAGGGCGAACGCGCCGTAGATGATGCCGGCGGCCGGGGCGTAGAAGTAGTCGGTCCGGGCGGTGACGAGCTTGCCCACCTCGTCGATGAAGAGCCCGAAGCCGACGCCGCCCACGATCGCGCCGGCCGTCCGGGGCCCACTTCCGAGGAAGACCAGCGCGATCCCGAGGCCGACCGCCATCAGCAGGCCGCCCCAGAGCACGTGCGCGATGTGCAGGCCACCCCCGCCGAGTTGCGGATAGCCCGTGGCCTGGAGGTACGCCCGGGTGAGCAGCACGGTGACCACCCCGGAGAGCACGAACGCCTCGAGGTACGCGGCCGCCTCCACCGACCGGGTCGGCACCCGGTTGCGGAGCCACTCGACGCCCGGCGGTCTACGGCGGCGACGCGACAACCGGGGCGACATGCCCCGAACCTAGTAGCCGCGCCACTCCGCGCGGGCGTACTCCAGCACCCTGGGCTGCAACAAGGTGGAGGCGGGCACATCCATCCGGCCCCGGTCGGCGGGGAAGGTCGCCGCGGCGCGCAGCACCTCCGGGGTGAGGAAGCGCAGCGGCGGGGCGTCGGCCGGCAGGTCCAGCACCGGCGGGGTGCTCCCCGGCGCGGCCAGCACGAACCCCCAGTCACCGAAGCTCGGCACGTCCACGTGGTACGGCACGGTGGCGAAGCCGGCCTCCCGGACGGACCGCTCGATCGACCAGTACGACCGGGGCGCGAAGTAGGGGGACCCGGACTGCACCACCAGCCGCCCACCGTCGGCGAGCACCGAGCGGATCAGCGCGTAGAACTCGACGGTGTAGAGCTTCGCGGTGGCCGTCTCGTCCGGGTCGGGCAGGTCGGCCACCACCACGTCGAAGCGTTCCGTGGCGGTGCGCAGCCAGCCGAACGCGTCGACGTTGAGCACCCGGACCCGGGGGTCGGCGAACGAGTTCCGGTTCAGCTCGCGCAGCTGCGGCTCGCTGCGCGCCAGCCGCACCACCGCCGGGTCGAGGTCGACCACGGTCACCCGGCGCACGTCCGGATACTTCAGGATCTCCCGGAGCGCGAGCCCGTCGCCGGCGCCGAGCACCAGCACCTCGCCGCGCGGCCCGCGCAGGGCCGGGTGCACCAGCGACTCGTGGTAGCGGTACTCATCGACGGAGCTGAACTGGAGGTCGCCGTTGAGGAAGAGCCGCAGGTCGGTGTCGGCGTGGCCGGCCTCGCGCACCGACCGGGTGAGCACGATCTCCTGGTAGCGGCTGCGCTCGGCGTGCACCACCGGGTCCCGGTACAGCTGCTGCCGGGCGGTCAGCTCGAAGTCGGCGGCGGTGATCCAGGCGTACCCCAGGCAGAGGGCGACCACGACGGAGCCGGCGCCGAGCGCGAGCCGCGCCCGACGGCTCAACTCCCGGCGAAAGACCGTGCAGACCAGCGCGAGGCCGGCCACCGCGTTCACCACGCCGACCACCAGGGCGCCCCTGAGCTGGCCGAAGACCGGCATCAGCAGGAACGGGAAGGCCAGCCCACCGAGCAGCGCGCCGACGTAGTCGGCGGCGAAGAGGTCGGCCACCGCGCTGCCGGCGGACTGCTCGCGGATGCGTTGCAGCATGACCATCAGCAGCGGGATCTCCGCGCCGATCAGCAGGCCGAGCACGAAGGCGGTGCCGACCAGCGCCGGGCCGTAGAGGTCGAGCCAGGCGAACGCGGCGTAGAGGCCGAGCACGGAGAGCCCGCCGAGCAGCGCGAGGGTCAGCTCGATCGCGGCGAACGCGGCCGCGGCCCGGGACTGCAACGGCTTGGCGACGAGCGCGCCGACGCCCATCGCGAAGACCATCACGCCGAGCACGATCGACGCCTGCCCGACCGCGTCACCGATCAGGTAGCTGCCGAGCGCGACCAGCGCCAGCTCGTAGACCAGGCCGCAGGCCGCGCAGACGAAGACCGCGAGCAGGACCGCCGCGCGGGCGACCCGCCAGCCCGGCCGCGCCGGCACGTCGGTGGTCACGCCTTTTCCCCGGTACGCCCGGCGGCTTCCGCCCCGGCGCGCTGCGCGGGCGCGGCGCCCCGGAGCTGCCGGCGGCGCTGCACCACGCCCACGGCGACGAAGAGCGCGGCGAGCAGGAGGAGCCCCACGGTGGCGAGCAGCGAGCCCCAGCGGTCCCGCCAGAAGTCGTTGCCGGCGGCCGGCAGCGACTTCTGGCGGGACCGCTGGGGCTCGCTGCTCGCCACCGTGG
>NZ_QGKS01000160.1 GCF_003172935.1 Micromonospora sicca
GCGTTCGACCGCGCCGGCCAGCCGGTCGGCGGCCGTACGCAGGGCCCGGGCCAGCCGGTCACGCGGTGGTCGGGGCGGCCGCACTGCCGGACTCCAGTTCCAGCCCTTCGTACGCCAGCGTCAGCGCCTCGATGGCGATCTCCTGGGCGAGGGTGTTCAGGTGGGCGCCCCGCCACCGGGTCGGCCAAGCGTTGATCATGTTCCAGCGCAGCACCTCGCTGGTGCCGGCCGGGTCCAGCAGCACCACGGAGACGTTGCGCCGGCTCACCGTGCCCTTGGCCGCCGCGTTCACCCAGTCCCACAGCTCCCGGGACGAGGTGAGGCCGAAGTGGAGGGTCACCGGCGCGTAGTCGACCTGGCCGGGGACCGCCCGGACCCGGTCGTTGCCCGCCTCCCGGTACGCCAGCCGGCCGATCGTCACCTCAAGCCCGCTGACCTCGGTGAAGTGCCCGTTGGTGATGCCGTTGATGAGCAGCTTGAAGTTGTACGCCCGGTACGGGTCGACGGGGGCGCCCGGTTGCGGGGTGGCCGTGGTCGGCATGTCAGCCTCCGATCGTCTCGGTCTCGGTGCCGCCGGCCCACTGGCTCAGCTTGAACACCACGAACTCCGCGGGCTTGACCACCGCGATGCCGATGTGGGCGACCACCATGCCGGCGTCGCGGACGTCGGCCGGGTTGGTCTCCTCGTCGCACTTGACGAAGAACGCCTCCTCCGGCGTGCGGCCGAGCAGCGCGCCGTCGCGCCAGACCCGGGTGAGGAACGCCCCGATGTCCCGCCGGATGGACCGCCAGAGCGAGTAGTCGTTGGGCTCGAAGACCATCCACCGGGTGCCGTTGGCGATGGCCTGCTCGATGGCGATGGAGAGCCGGCGTACGTTCAGGTAGCGCCACTCGCTGGCCTCGGCGGCGAGCGTACGGGCGCCCCAGAGGCGGATGCCCTCGCCGGCGAAGTAGCGGATCACGTTGACGCCCTTGGGGTTGAGCACGTCGTGCTCGGGGCGGGTGACCAGGTGCCCGAGGTCGACGGCGCCGCGGACCGGCTCGTTGGCGGGCGCCTTGTGCACGCCGCGCAGGGCGTCGGTGCGGGCCCAGATGCCGGCGACGTGCCCGCTCGGCGGGGTGAGCATCAGGTCGCCGCTGAGCGGGTCACGGACCCGGATCCACGGGAAGTAGCAGGTGCCGAAGTCCGACTGCCGGGGCCGGTACGCGGCCGCCGGCCCGTCCGGCTCGGCGTCGTCGTCGGCCGGCTTCGGCGTACCGTCGGCGGGTTTGCCGTCGGGTTTGCCGGCGGGCTTCGCCGGGCCGGGGGTGGCGACGCGGGTCAGCGCGGAGATGTCGTCGATGTCCGGGGCCGGGTCGCAGATGGCCACCATGGTGCGCAGCCGCTCGGCCATGCTGAGCAGCGCCTCGTGCGATACCGGGTCGTGGAAGCCGGGCGCGGCGAGGATGGAGATCTCGTCGACCGCCTCGAGCAGTTGCAGCCCGCCGCGGCGGCCGCCGGTGCCGGTGAGCTGGCCGCCCTCGCCGACGTTGACCACCCAGCAGCGGGTGCCGCCGTTGTCCAGGAAGCCGAAGACCGCCCGGGCCAGCGGGGTGCTCTCCGGGTGCTCGCCGTCGGCGTAGAGCCGCAGGAACTCCGACCAGGAGTTGACGGCCACCGCGCGGTCGACGTGCGCGGTGCGGTCCGGGGCGACGCCGACGAAGGCGGCGGTGCTGGTGCCGACCGGTCCGATCGGGCGGGCGCCGCTGGGGACCTCCTCGACGTAGATGCCGGGGGAGAAGTAGGTGGGCATCGGTCCTCCTGTGCGGGTGCGGTCGGCGGGTCGGCTCAGTCGGCCGGCGGCGCGCAGACGATGACGAGGTCGGGGTCGGCCGGGTCGAGTTCGGCGGTGTGGGTGCGGCCCCGGCCGACCAGGCGGACCCGGACCGGCCGGTCCGGCTCGTCGGGGTCGTGCGGGAGGCCGACCAGCCGGAACCGGCCGGCGGTGTCGGTGTGCGTGGTGTACGGGGTGCCGACGACCTCGACCCGCATCGCGGCGAGGGGCTGCTGCTCGGGCCCGACCACCCGACCGTCGAGGGTGCGCATCTCCAGTTGCCGCAGCCGCAGCGGCCGCAGCACGGGCGGCGCGGGCGGCACCGGGCGGGCGATCTGCGCGGGCACGTCGACCAGCAGCGCCGGTCGCGGCGCGACGCCGAAGGCCCGCCACAACGCCGGGTCGCCGGCGGTCAGCGTCACCTCCGGCTCGCCGGCCGCCGCCGCGGCGGCGAGCACCCGGTCCAGTCGGGGCAGCGCGGCCGGTCCGGTGGCGCAGACCAGCAGCCGGACCACGAACCGGTACGGTTCGCGGGCCCCGCTGCCCCGGGTCTGCCGGGCCGGCCGCAGCTCCAGCGGCCAGACGGTGAGCCCGCCGTCCGCGTCGTCGCGGGGCGGGCCGACCGGGACGGGGTCGCCCGCCGCCCCGGTCAGCCAGGCCGCGAGCTCCGCGACGGCCGTCTCGATCGCTCCGGTCATCGCGGCGGGGTCCCCTGGATCCGGTACGCGATGGCCTCGTTCCAGACATGCGGGTAGACGCCGATCTCGAAGTAGCGGGTGAAGCGGTTGATCGGCGCGTTGGTGTGGTCGTGCCAGAGCAGCCAGACCGGGGCGATGGTGAACAGCGCGTAGTTCAGCATGACCAGCGGCAGGTAGAGCGGGCCGAGCAGCCGGGCCTGGAGGATGTGCACGTCCTCGTGGCGTTGGATGCCGGGGCTGGACCCGGCGCAGACTGTGCCGATGGTGGTGGCGTACCGGGGCGACACCCCCTCGACCAGGTTGACCCGGCCGCTGGCCGGCGAGACCACCCGGTCGAGCTGGTGCCCGAAGACCAGGTGCGCGGCGAGGTAGATCGCCCCGACGGCGGTGTTGAGCAGGCTCCAGGTGTGGTCGACGACGAAGAGGAGGATCCCCTTCGCGTCCGGGCCGTACGTGCCGGCGGAGCTGATCGCCCAGCCGAAGGGCGCGCCGACGAGCAGTCCGACGACGGCGCCGATCACCAGGCCGAGGGTGCCGCCGGCCCACTGGCCGAACAGGGCGCCGAGGACGATGTGGACCGCGGCGCTGACGATGCCGAAGACCATGGGGTCACCTTCTTTCAGACCCACGAGCGGACGTAGCGGGGCTCGCGTCCCTGCGCGAGCTGGGTTGGCGACGCGTTCGTCGCCTGCCGGTTGCCGGGGGGCAGCTGGTTGATGCCGAGCGCGGCGGAGAAGATGACCAGCCCGTTGAAGAACGCGATGATCCACTTCTCGGAGCCGGCGTCGGTGGCGAAGGCCGCGGTGAGGTAGGAGAGCGCGAGGGCGATAGCAAGCGCGATCCACTTGCGGGCCTTGTCGCCGCTCGGGCCGAGCAGGCCACCGATGACGTTGGCGGCCAGCAGCGTGGCGGCGCTGGCGCCGGTGAGGCTGCCCAGGGCGGCCCAGGTGAAGAGATCGTTCACGGCGATCTCCCTTCGGACGGTGCGGTGGTGCGGGCGGGGTGGTGGGTGAGGTGCGGCGGCCGGCCGCTGCGGGCGCCGGCCGCCCGGGTGACGCGGTGGGTCAGACCGGCCCCGGCTGGTCGGCCTGAGCCG
>NZ_QGKS01000093.1 GCF_003172935.1 Micromonospora sicca
TCACAACCCAGCGGGCAGGTCGTGGCTTTCCCAGCACCCGCACCGGGGGCCGGCAGACCCTGACCCGACCGTCGCTCGCCACGACGGCCGGCCCGGACCGCCTCGCTCTTGGGGCTGGCCGCCAGCACGGTCGAGGTGAGAACCACCAAGGTCACGTGCGCTGTCATGCCGCGGTGCGGGAGCGCTGTCTGGCCGACGCGCTCTGCTCCTGCTACACACGGTCCGTGGGAATGGACATCTATGACCAGTACGAGCGGGACGCCGACCAGCACCTGGCCGCCTACGGTTTGCGGGTCGCCGCTGGCCAAGTCCCGATCGTTCGGGATGTCCTCATGCGCGAAACCCAGCGCGAGGCGGAAACCTACGCTGGAACGGGCACCGTCCCCGGCAACACGCAGCTGATGCGGATCTGCGCCGTCCAGCTCTGGCACGTCGGTGCCGTCGAGGACGCGCTGGTGGTTCACCGCGCCCGCGGCACCAGTATGGACGCGACCGGCGCCATCGACGCGGAACTGATGCTGGGGGCGGGCGTGGCCAAGACCAAGGACTATCTCGCGACCGTATGCACCGAGGAAGCCCGAGAGATCCTCGAGGTGATCGCGTGGGTGGAGGAGTCGTACGACCCCGGACGCTACGCAGCTTTCCTAGACAGGTACTACCGAGCTGGGTCCCACTGAGAACCCTCTGGCCAGGGCTTCATGCCAGCCTTCAGAGTCTTCGGCTGCTCCTACGGTGTTGCCTCTCGATGCCATGTCTCGGCGAGGAGGGCGTAGGTGCAGCCGTCCACCCAGCCCAGCTCGGCGTGCCAGGAATCGCCGACGCCGTGCTGCTCACGGCGCATGCCGACTTTCTCGAGGATTCGCACCGAGGCGAGGTTGTCCGCGAAGCAGCCGGCGGTGATTCTCCGAGTGCCCAGCCGGTCGAATGCGTGCGCCACCACCGCGGTGACGGCCTCGGTCGCGTATCCATGGCCGCCGTAGGCTGGATCGAAGATGTAGCCGAGCTGGGCCTCGGTCCGCGGTGGCATGCCGGGTTGACCCATGCCGTCGACGACGTCGAGCGAGACGGTTCCGATCACCACGCCGTCGAGCGTGGCCGCCATACTGTGGTCGTCGGGGTCTGCGGCCGCGCGCCGCCATGCCGCGCGGAAGGATGCAGGGTCGACCTCAGTGCGGAGTAGCCAGCGCGTGACCTCCGGCAGATTGCGGTACTCCAGGATCCGGTCCACGTCCTCGTCACGCACAGGGCGAAGCTCGAGGCGTTCGGTGCGTACGGTGGTGTTCTCCATGAGGCGGCACGCTAGTGGACGCACCCCGGCGAGACGCCCGAATATCGGGCCGCCCGGCCCGACATGGCGCACTATCCGGTGGCCCCCGCCCCGTGCGCCGGCAGCGCAGGACGCACGCACATGCCGCGTAGCGCTCGCCACGGAAGGTGACCGATCGCCGGTGCCTGCATCCAGACGTGCCGATGGTCGGATGCCTAGCCACTACACGAACACTGGGCGCTTGGAACCTTGCCCGGACTACCCTCATTGGCGTGCCCGTTGATGATCTTCCGTTGCCTCCCGCGTTCGAAGCGGTCACGGCCTGGGCTGGTACTGGGCGGGTGGTGCGTGCCACCGAGCTGGACGTGGCGACGTGGCGGCTTCCCGATCCGCAGAAGGCCGCACTGGTCTCCTGTGGCGTACCGCTGATCGATGACCTCGTGAATGCGGTGTCATTCCACGCAGAGCCGACGATGTACCGGTTGGCGAACTCCGACGACCTGGACTGGGTGTACGGTGCCGTGCCGGGGACCGGTGAGGTGCAGGCATGGTCGTCGGACGGCAGCACCTGGTTCGTCAACTCAACGATCAACCACTGGCTGTGTTCGCTGCACATGGTCGGTAGCTGGCTGACCAGCTCAACCGTCATCGGCCGCTGGGACGAAGACGGACAGGCCGAAGAGGAAGCACTCGCGGAGCTCGCCGACCTGTTGGAGCGGATCAGGGCCCTTGACCCGCCCGCGTTCGGGGACGGCGACCATGCAACCCACTTCTGGCCCGCAGTGCTCGACCGGTGGCTCTACTGATTGATGCAGACATCCTTTTCTGCCGCTGAGAAGGTGCGTCGATCACCGACGTACCCGTCACCTGCGGCGTCGTCGCGGATCACCAGGTCCAGTGGCAGGTATGCGTCCTGTGCCCGCCACAACCGGGCGACGGGTAGCGAGCCGCCCTTCGCCAGCTGGCGAGCCGGACGCTGACATGCTCCGGGCGTCAGCGGGGGCCGCGCCGGCATAGGATCGGGTCGACCTTGGTGCCTGACCGGGGAATGGGTTGTGCGAAGAGTCCTGCTGCTTGTCGTCGCTCTCACTATGACCGCCGGATGCTTTGTGGGACCGGCGCTCTCCGGTGGCTCCGAGTTGGTTGAGATGACGGCAGATGACCTGGCCGGAGTGTGGCAAGGCGATCAGCGCGGCGGCGTCATCGAATTCACGGCGGACGGGAACTTCTACGCCGACGACGTGGGCTATATGTTCGTCGGCTTCACGGACGTCCTCCCAGCCGGCTTCGACATCAAGCATGACAAGTCGCCCGGCTCCGGTCAGTGGTCGATCGGCAAACTGCTGGGGCATTCGCAAGCGCCGAGCGGGTTGATCGATCTTTACTTCGATGTCTTGGCGAAGCGCCCGACGGCGGGGGCAACAGTGTGGAGGCGCAGCGGTCTGACGGCGCGATCGTTCTAGTTCACTACATCGGTGACCCTGACGCCAGCAACACGGTTGTCTACCGCAAGTGCCAGGCCCGCTGTAGCCACATAGCGCCAAAGCGTGAGGCCCTGGGCAAACGGATCGACGTGACTCCCGGCCAACTCGTCGGGGCGTGGAAAGACACCAAGCGCGGCTCGACGATCGTCTTCGACAGGGACGGCGGGTTCCGCGGCGAGGACTTCTCCTACCTGTTCGGCGGAAACCGGTTCGCGCTGCCGGCGAACTTCGACCGAGTCCATGATCGGGCATCGGGAGTGGGGACGTGGAAGTTGGAGCGTCCGCAGTGAGGTGATCTCGTGTGTCCTGAACGCAAGGAGGGGTTGATGTAGGTAAGGCCCTTGATGCGGTGCTGCGTGGAAGATGAAGGTTGGCCCTTCGGAGCCGCCCTGCGGAGGGTGGTTCCAAACCACCTCATGCTGCGTTGGTTGACGACCGTCGTGGTGAGCGATGAGGAAAAGGCGTCGTTTGAGGCGTCAGGTAGGGATCGGGAAGGCGAGCGTAAGCGAATCATTGCTGACGTGTCGAAATCTCAACAGGTGACATCAGAACTGGGGCGTGAGATCGGCTCTGGGATAAGTCTGGCGGGTGTTCCGCTTATTGGCCAGGCGGTGTCCGGCATGTAGATGACGCGAGCCCGATCTGCGGCTTCCACGTGGAACAGGAGAAGGCGTGCCTCGATACTGTTCGCCCCGAATGTGGGCGGGCGATAGTACGTGTTCAGCCTGAGGTGAGTCGCTGATCGGGACCTGTTGTCCACTGTGGCTGGCGTGCTGGCATGATCTTCGGGTGTCGTCCGAGCCGCAGCGTCCCTCGTATGAGGATCTTGTGGGGATGCT
>NZ_QGKS01000502.1 GCF_003172935.1 Micromonospora sicca
CCCACCCACTGCTCCTCATTGGTCGATCGGCTTGGCAAGACCTCCGGGCTAGCGGCCATCTCAACGCCGATGGGCTGTCCTGGATCGCCCCCCGTCCCCGGGTCGCCATCGCACCGCACTCGCTTCCCGCCGCGCCGCCGCTGACTTGACCCGCGCGAGCGGACGCTTCCCGGACGAGAGGAGGTGATGCCTCCCGCACGCCTAAATCGAGAGATGACCCCGAGTGGACGCTCGGGGTTTTTTCATGCCCAAAGAATGATCTTGAAGGAGATTCGGTGTTCAATGTGGTGCGTTCGGGTGGGGCCGGTGGGTCCGGCCCTGCGTGGGGCGTGATTGCGCTCGCCAGTGGTGGTGGCGCGGTGGCGTCGGCGGTCGGCGGGGCCGCGGTGGGGCATCCGGTGGCTGGCCTGGTGGTGGCCAGCTGCGTGCTGCTCTCGCCGTGGGTGCTGGCTGGTGTTCTGGTGGCGGCCGCCGCGCTGGTGGCCGTGACGGGTAGCCGGGCACGTCGCGGTCGCCGTGGTGCCGCCGACGGAGCAAGCGACGGGACGGTCGAGGTGATCGACGCGCTGCGGCGGCTGGTCGACAGCGTGCTCGGCCGCTGACGCGGCAGACCCAGGAGAGAGTCATGACCGACGGCTGTTTTAGGTGCGCTCACGGCGCGGCGTAGCTCGCTACCGCTTCATTCACGATAACGTTCCTTCTCATGAATGAGATCGAGGTCCGGGGGAGACCCCAACCAGTCACGTCTCTCGATCCCGACGAGCAGCTGTCCGAGACGGCGCGGCGACGCATCCACGAGTCGGTGCCCGCCTCGACGCGGCGCGCCTACGCCGGCGACTGGCGGCGGTTCACGCTCTGGTGCACCGACAACCAGCGCTCGCACCTGCCGGCCACCGCGGCGACCCTGGCCGAGTACGTCTCACACCTCGCCGACCAGGGCAAGGCCGCCTCCACCATCGAGCGCGCCATGGCGGCCATCGCCGTCGCCCACAGCAGCGCCGACCTTGCGGCACCGCACACCCGACCTGCCCGCGCGGTGCTGCGCCGCCACCGCGCCGAACTCGCCGACGGTGGCCGCGCAGTGCGCAAGGCCAAAGCGCTGACCGTCACCGCACTACGCGCGATGGTCGACACCCTCGACGTCGCCACCCTGGCCGGGGCGCGCGACCGAGCACTCATTGTGGTCGGCTTCGCCCTCGGCGCCCGCCGCAGCGAACTCGCCGCACTCAACATCGCCGACCTCACGTTCACCGACGACGGACTGCAGGTCACCATCCGACGCTCTAAAACCGACAAGGACTCCCTGGGCCGCGCCACCGCCCTGCCCTACACCTCCCGACCGGCCACCTGCCCGGTCCGCAACATGCAGGCGTGGCTGGACACCCTGGCTACTTTGGGGGAGACGTCCGGACCAGTGTTCCGGCGCATCGACCGGCACGGCAACCTCGGACGGGCGCCGCACGGCCGCGGCGAGGCGAACGGCCGGATCACCGGCCAGGCCGTCGCCATCATCGTCCGCCGCACCGCGCTGCGCGCCGGCCTGGACGCCGCCTCCGCCTTCTCCGGTCACTCCCTGCGCCGCGGGTTCGCCACCGAAACCCACCGGCGGGGCAAGAACCCGCTGCGGATCGCCCGGCACGGCGGATGGAAGGACGGCTCGGCCACCCTGGCCGGCTACATCGAGGATGCTGACCAGTGGGAGGACAACGCCCTGACCGACGTAGGTCTGTGAACGCCAGTCGCAGCCGGCGGAGCCCGGAGTACCTCGCTCGACGAGACGGCGTCGCGACGCTCTACAAGCGCTAGACGCAAGCGCCCACTGAGCGCTAAGTTCGCATGACTACTCGGCGAGTGCTCACAGGAGGTCCCGTGCCCCCGAACCGATCTACCAACCCCGTGCGTGAGCGCCGCGTCGAACTCGGGCTCACCCAACAGGAAGCCGCGAAGCGAGCCGAAGTCTCCATCGCTACCTGGCGCCGTCTCGAGACCACAAACGAGCTGGACGGGTTCAAACCCGACAACGTCAAAGGCTTCGCCCGAGCTCTTCGCCTCGCCATGGCCGAGTTCCGCCAGCTGATGGGATCTGAGCAGGTAGCCAAAGCCGACGCGGCAGCAGATGACCTCGTACGGTTCTTCAACTCTTCGTTCACTGGTGATCCACTGACCGCAGCCGACGCGATGGCCCTCCACAGCACCGTCGCCTTCTCCGATTTCGCACCGATGAAGACTGGGCGGTTCGCCGTCGAGCACACCCTCGGGTGCGGCTTCGCCGCCTTCCTCAAAGGAGAAGCCTCCATCAGGGAGGTGGAGCTCCTGCGTGACCTGCCCGAGCTGGCGCTCACCCAGGTGAACAACCACTGGCTGGTGCGGATGGGCGAACGGATCATGCGAGTTGGCGGTGAGCTGGGCGAAGGCCGGGTTCCCCGCCCCGTTTGCCTCGCTGACGAGTACGCCCTGTCCATCGTCATCTTGAATACCGATCCGCCCAGCGTCGGCGACGTGCTCGACACGTTCCCGGGTCTTAACGACCGTGAGCACCTGCCACCGCGCTACTGGGATGAAGAGGACGGGCAAGAGCTTGTCTGGGACTGGCGTGATCGGATGCTTGGCGCGCTTCTTCCGCCTGACGAGGCTCACGACTACCGGCGACACGATCTTCTGGTCATGGAAGCACACGGGCAGGGCGTGTACGACACCTCCGACCCCCGCCATCCCTTGCGGTGGTTCGACCGAGACGATCTGCGGGAACAGTGCCAGTCTTCCCTCGCCTACGCCAGGCTTTCCGAGCAAGAACAGACTGAACGCCTCAGAGAAGCGATGGGCCGCATCCGCGGCTAGTTCTCGTAATGGACCCGGAGCGCCGCGCGACGCAAACCGCGCAGCGGCGGCTACTCGACCAGCCCGGCGCCGCTACGGCCACACACTGTCGGCCCGGCGTAGCAGAGGGCAGGCTGCCGGCGGTGGCCCAAGTTAAGTGAGAAGGATGAGGAGATGGCCCAAGTTATTGAGAATGGCTCAGGTCAGATGAGAAATGACAGCATACCGGTCGACGATTTCGGCCAGCGTCCGTGGTTCGTTCCGTCAAGGTTCGATAATGTACATTATGTCAAGTAAGGCGGGCAGGGCCCTCCTCCGGAGAGCCGCAGCGCGGCTCACGGCGAGTCCCGTTCGGCCGCCTGGGGCGTCCTGTGGTCTCCGTGGGCAACACTCCGCCTACAGCCCTGATGCGCGTCAAAGCACGCCGGCGCCGCCCAGGCCCGAGGCCGCGGATCTACCGCGCATGACACAGCGCAGACCTGCGCCGCACACCTGCGAAGTTCTCGGTGACGACCTCTGCGGGCCGACCGACCGCTTGCCGGCTGTGCGTCGACGCCGCTCCCCTCTCCCGGGATAGCCGGGAACCCGAAAATCCTGCATAATATCCCTTATGCATGACAAACAGGACGAATCGGTAGGGCGTCTGATCGAGGAGTTCCTGACCGCGCGGGCCACCCGCAAGCCCTCCCCGCACACCCTCGCGGCCTACCGGCGGGACCTGCGTAGCGTCGCCGCGCTGGTGGGCGACGACAGCACCCCTCCCC
>NZ_QGKS01000414.1 GCF_003172935.1 Micromonospora sicca
GAGGGTGGCGATGTCGGCGGCGTGGCCGACGTGCTTCTCCGTGGGGGTCTCCACCACGATCGGCACGCCCGCGGTGGCCGGGTGGCGCATCAGCTCGGCGAACGCCGGCTCGCCGATGGTGCCCTTGCCGATGTTCTCGTGCCGGTCCCGGGTCGAGCCGCAGAGGTCCTTCGAGTCATTGGCGTGCACCAGCCTCAGCCGGCCCGGCCCGACCGTCGCCACCAGGGCGTCCAGCGTCGCCGTCATGCCGCCTTCGGCCGCCAGGTCGTGGCCCGCCGCCCAGGCGTGGCAGGTGTCGAAGCAGACCCCCAGCCCGGGGTGCCGGTCCACCGCGTCCAGGTAGGGGCCGAGCTGTTCCACCCGGGAGGCCAGCGACCGGCCCCCGCCCGCGCTCGGCTCCACCAGCAGCATCGGGCCGTCCGTGGCCGCCGCCTCGTCCAACAGCGGCAGCAGCGCCTCCCGGACCTGCCGCATCGCCGCCTCCGCGTGCCCCGCGTCCACCGCGCTGCCCGCGTGGAAGACCACGCCCCGGGCGCCGATCGCCACGCCCCGGCGCAGCGCGTGCGCCAGGGTCTGCGCCGACCTCTCCACCGTCGCCGGGGTGGGGGAGCCGAGGTTCACCAGCAGCGACGCGTGGATGTACACCGGCACGCCGCGCTCGGCGCAGCCGTCCCGGAACAGCGCGTCCTGGACCGGGTCACCCGCGGGCAGCGCCCAGCCGCGCGAGTTGGAGACGTAGACCTGCACCACCCCGGAGCCGGTCGCCTCGACGTACGGCAGGGCCGCCTTCGCCAGGCCACCCGAGGTGGGGGTGTGCGAGCCGATCGGGCGGTGCGCGTTCACAGGCAGGTGATCGTGACCGGGGTGCCCGGGGGCACCTGCGAATTCTCACCCGGGTTCTGGAAGCGGGCCACCCCGTTCGGGTTGAGTTGGATGTTGGTCGGGAAGCCCTGGCTCTCCAGCACCTGCTTCGCCTGCTGACAGGGCAGGTCGATCACCCGGGGGACGACGACCGCCGGCGGGCCCTTGCTGATCTCCAGCTTGACCTGGGCACCCTTCTCCACACCCGTGCCGTCCGCCGGGCTCTGACCGAGGACCTCGTCCTTCGGCTTGTCCGAGTCCTTGTACGTCTCCACCAGGGTCAACCCGAGCTGCGCCAGCGTCGCCCGGGCCTCGTTGATGTTCTTGCCGACCAGGTTCGGTACCGAAACCGGCGCCCTGCCCTTGCTCAGCACGACGGTCACCTTGCTGCCCGGCTTGACCACCGTGCCCACCTTCGGGTCGGTGGCCACCACCACCCCGGCGGGCAGGCTGTCGTCGTACCGGGCGGCGCCCTTGGCCACCACCAGCTTCGCGTCGGTCAGCTCGGCCTGGGCCAGCTCGAAGTCCTTGCCCACCACGTCGGGCACCGGCAGCCGCTCCGGCCCGAGCGACAAGGTGAGCGTGATCGTGCCGCCCTTGACGATCCGGGCCGCCGAGACCGGGTCCTGGCCCAGCACGCTGTCCTTGGGCGCCTTCTCGTCGTACCGCGGCTCGGCGTAGGCGAGGGTGAAGCCGGCGCGGGCGGCCCGTGCCTCCGCGTCGGCCTTGCTCAGGCTCACCAACTGCGGAGCGACCGTGTACCGCCCCACCCCGAACCACCAGCCGCCGACCGCGGCCACCAGGCCGAGCACCACGGCCGCCGCGGCCACCGCCAGCCGGCCGCGGGGCGAGCCCATCACGCGGGTGCGCAGCCCGCTCAGCCGGGCGCCCAGCTCGGCGCCCTCCGGCGCGGCCCGGCGTCGGTGCGGGCGCTGCCCACCGCCCTCGGGCAGCCGGGCCCAGGCGGGCCGCTCCGCGGGGCGGACGGCGGCCACCGCCATGGTCGGCTGGGACATCGGTGTGGTGCCGTCGCCGAGCTGCCGCAGCACGGTGGTGTGCGAGTTCGCGTTGCCCAGGTCGTCCCGGGCCACCTGCACCTCGGCCAGCAGCGCGCCGGCGTCGGCCGGGCGCGCCCCCGGATCGCGCCGAGTGGCCCGGGCGACCAGGTCGTCGAGCGCCCGGGGCAGCCCGGGTACCAGCGTCGAGGGGGTTGGCACGTCCCGGTCGACGTGCTGCCAGGCCACGTCCACCGGCCGGTCGCCGTCGTACGGGACCCGGCCGGTGAGCATCTCGAACAGCACGATCCCGGCCGAGTAGACGTCGGTGCGGGTGTCCGCCCGACCCTCGGTGACCAGCTCCGGGGCGACGTACGCCACGGTGGCCATCAGCTGGTTGCCGTTGTCCTCCTCGGCGCTCGCCTCGACCGCCCGGGCCAGCCCGAAGTCGGCCACCTTGACGACGCTGTCCACCAGGTTGGCCGGGCCGCCGGTGGGCGCCTCCGCGACCAGGACGTTCTCCGGCTTGACGTCGCGGTGCACCAGGCCGGCCCGGTGGGCGGCGGCGATCGCGGCGAGCATCTGCTCGGCGATCGCGAGCGCCTCGTCCGGGTTGAGCCGGCGCCGCTCGGCGAGGACGTCGCGCAGGGTGCGCCCGCGGACGTACTCCATGACCAGGTAGGGGAGGCCGCCGTGGGTGCCCTGGTCGTAGACCGCGACCACGTTCGGGTGGGTCAACCGGGCGATGGTCTTCGCCTCGTCGGTGAACCGTGCCACGAAGCCCGCCATCCGGGCCCGCGCCTCGGGGGCCTGGGTCGGATGAATGATCTTGACCGCCACGGTGCGCTCGAGGCGCTCGTCGGTGGCGGTGTACACGGTCGCCATGCCACCACGGGCCACGCGACCGCGAATGCGGTAGCGCCCGTCGATCAGCGAGCCCAGCAACGTGTCGGCGACCTGTGTGTCCATCGGCAGGCAGTCTATGTGTCGGGAGGGTGAAGGTTGAACAGGATGCTACAGCCGGGTTCCGACCTGCCCTGTCCCGCCGCGCTCGCCCCGCCCGCCGGACGCCTGGCCGCCGCGTCGACGGGGGTGCCGTTGCCCGGTCCGTACCGGGCACGTGGCAGGGTGGTCGGGTGACCGATTCCGTACCCGCCGACCAGGCCGCCACCGGCGCGGACCTGCCCGGACCGACCGACCCGGCCGCCTGGCTGACCCTGCCGGACGTCGCCGAACGGCTCGACCTGTCGATCAGCAAGGTCCACCAGATGATCCGGGACCGCGAGCTGCTCACGGTGCGCCGCGACGGGGTCCGCCGGATCCCCGCCGACCTGGTGGCCAACCGCACCGTGCTCAAGCACCTGCCCGGCGTGCTCAACCTGCTCGCCGACGCCGGCTACGACGACGAGGCGGCGCTGCGCTGGCTCTACGAGGAGGACCCCAGCCTCCCGGGCACCCCGGCCGTCGCCCTCGGCGGCGACCTGGCCCGCGAGGTCAAGCGCCGCGCCCAAGCCCTCGGCTTCTGACCCACCCCGGCCCGCGTCGGCCCGCGTCCCGGCCCGCGTCCCGGCCGGTTGATCATGAAGTTGCCGGCGACACCGTGTCGTGACAGCAACTTCATGATCACCGCGGGCGGCGTGGGCCGGGGG
>NZ_QGKS01000474.1 GCF_003172935.1 Micromonospora sicca
CGACAGCGACGCCACCACCTCGTCCGCCCGCCGCCCCCGCTGCGCCGCCGACGCCACCTGAAGATCCGCCACCGCCGCCTCGAACGCCGGCCGCAACGCCACCTCCCGGCCCGGCGCGTCCGCCGCCAGGACCGCGTGGCACCGGGCGTACGTCGCCACGGCGATCCTGCCACCGGCCGGAACCGGTCAGCCTCCGGCCGCCTCGAGGTAGTCGGCGAGGCGGCCGCAGGCCACCAGCATCGCGCGCCCCCGCGAGGCCAACCGGCGCCGCCACCCGTCCAGCGACTCCGCCAGCGGCCCAGGTCCCGTCGGCGGCCCGCACCTGCCGCATGACGGTCGCCAGATGCGCCAGCCGGTAGCCGCCGCGGCGCAGCAGCTGGGCCAGCTCGGCGTCCCGGACGTCGTCCCGGCCGTACCGGCGTTGCCGCGACGCGCGGGTCACGTGCCGGGTCAGCACATCGGCCCGTTCCCACGTGCGCAGGGTCGACGGGGTCACGCCGAGCCGGTGGGCCAGGGCCCCGACGGCCGGCGGCCGGTCGGGCCGGCTGGAAGCGGGCGCCGCGGTGAGCACGCCGACGGTCGTCTCGACGGCATCGAGCGTCTCCCGGTCGGCCAGCAACTGGGCGTGACTGCGGTCGACCGCGCGCAGGGCCGCGTCGACCTCACCGCGGACCGCCGCCCGCATGATCTCGGCGCCGACCGGGTAGCCGTGCGCCCGGGCGAGATCCACCGGCCGACAGACCTGCCCCGCGGCTTGAGGGTTCACATGCAGCCCCCGGGTCGCATCGCGGAAAAGTCTCAACGGGACGTTCAACGATACGGTAGAGGTCATGGCTTCTTCTCCCGTACCTGCCGCCGGCTGGTCGTACGACCTGACCGGACCCGGCCACGCCGCCGCGGTCGCGTCCCTGCTGCGGGCGTTGCCCGCGCCGCCGCAGCTCCTGGCCCTCGGCGAGCCCACCCACGGCGAGCCGGCCTTCCCACACCTGCGCAACCGCATCCTCGAAGCGCTGGTCGCGCACGGCTTCCGGTCCGTCGCCGTCGAGTCCGACCGCGTCGCCGCGTTCCACGTCGACGCGTACGTCCACGGCGGCGACGCCGACCTCGAGACGGTGCTGACCCGCGGCTTCAGCCACGGCTTCGGACAGCTCGACGCCAATCGCGAGCTCGTGGCCTGGATGCGCGCGTACAACGACGGCCGCCCGCCGGCCGAACGCCTGTCCTTCCACGGGTTCGACGCGCCACTGGAGATGACCGGCGCGCCCAGCCCCCGACGCCACCTGCAGCACGTGCACACCTACCTGGTCCAACACCTCGGGCCGGACACATTCCTGCACGGCCGCGCCGACCTCGACAGCCTCCTCGGCGACGACGAACGGTGGCACGACCAGGCGGCGATCATGGACCCGGAGCGGTCCGTCGGCGCCACGCCCGAAGCCGCCGCGCTGCGCGTCGTCGCCGACGACCTGCTCACCACCCTGCACGCCCACGCCCCGGCGCTGACGGCCGCAACGTCACGCGCCGCCTGGCACCGCACCCGGGTGCACGCCACCACCGCGCTGGGTCTGCTGCGCTACCACGCCCAGGCCGCCCAGAAGACCACCCCGGCCGCACGCACCTCCCGGCTGCTCGCCGTCCGCGACGCCTGGATGGCCCAGCACCTGCTCGACATCCGCACCGGCGAACAGGACCGCGGGCCCACACTGGTCTTCGCCCACAACCGCCACCTGCAGCGGCACCCCAGCACCTGGCGACTGGCCGACATGGACCTGCGGTGGTCCAGCGCCGGGGCCATCGTGTCGGCACTGCTGGGCCGGCGCTACGCGGTCGTCGTCGGCAGCCTCGGCGCCAGCGCCGCCCTGAACCTGGCGGAACCGGCCGCCGACACGTTCGAGGGTGCCCTGGGCCGGCGCGCCGCCCTCGTCGACCCCGCACCCCTGCAGCGGGCGGGCACCCTGCGCACCCGCACCGACATCACCCCCGAACAGGGATACTTCCCGCTCGACGAGGCGACCCTCGAGCACTGCGACGCCCTGCTGCACGTCGACGCGACCCGGCCGGCCCCGAGCGAGGACGACATCGCCGACCGCATCCTCGCCCTGCCCGAGGTCACCGTCGTACGGGCCGACGAGGCGTCCGGCGCCCCGCCGTCGAGCTGGGGCGACCGGTTCTTCTTCGTCGGCCCCGACCACCGACGACCCTTCGCCACGATCGTCGCGCACGACACCACCGGCTTCGACGAGGACTCACAGCTCGACCGGCCGGGCGTCTTCCGGGTCAACCTGGACATCGGCCGCCAGGAGTTCCAGCACCGGTTCGGCTACCCGCCGGCCCAGTGCGCCGACCACCACTCGTCGGTCGACTTCACCACCCTCGACCAGATCCTTCCCCACCCCGCCTACGGCACCCACGGCTGGGCGTGCGTGCTCAACCCCGGCGTCCGCAGCGCAGCGGAGTTCGACCGGCTGCTCGCGTACGCCCACCAGCGGGCACTGCAGCGGCACCGTCGTTCGCTCGACCGGCGGCACCGTCCGCACGGCTGACCGCGTGCCACCAGCAGCGGGCACGACCGACCTGGCGCGCCTCACGCCACGCTGGTCCGTGCCCCCGAAACCTCGCGGCGCTCCTGCCTGGCCGTGTCCATTGCGACGTCCGCTCGCCGCCCTCGTCCGGGTCACCGCAGACCATGCCGGTGCTCGCGCCGATCAACACCGGCTCACCGTCGACAGCGAACGGCTCCCGGAAGGCCTTGTCGATACGCCGGCCCGCCGCGGTGAGACCCCGACCCCCGCTCCTCACCCGACAGCTCGCCCCCACCCCAGACCCGCCAACGCCCGGTTCGTACGGTTCGACCGCACCGCCGCCCGCTGCTGACCCGCCGTCACCTCGATGTAGGTCTGCGACGACGCCAGCGACGCGTGCCCCAGCAGCCGCATGATCTCCGCCGCGCTCGCCCCGTCCTCCGCCAGCCGGGTCGCGAACGTGTGCCGCAGCGCGTGCAGCCGCGCCCCGTGCGGCACCCGGTCGCCGATCCCGGCCCGCCGGTAACAGGACTCCACCAGATACTGCAACCCACCCCGGCGCAGCGGCTCGCCCCGCCGATCCACCAGCAGCGCGGAATCCGGCCGTACGCTGCGCGCACCGAACCGGCGGGCGCGACTGTCCAGATAGTCCGCCAGCACCCGGTCCAGGTCGTCCTCGATCGGCATCACCCGGGGACGACCGCCCTTGCCCGCCACGTTGACCCGGCGTTCCCCGGGCCGCCCGGCCACCGACGCCACCCGCAGCGCCAGCAGTTCGGACAGGCGCAGCCCGGCGCAGAGCGCCAGCGCCAGCACCGCCACGTCCCGCTCCGGCCACGGGTCGCGCTGCCGACCGTCCTCGCGGGCCACCGCGGCGAGCAGCTCCTCCGGGGTGTCCTCGCCGCGCAGCGGC
>NZ_QGKS01000068.1 GCF_003172935.1 Micromonospora sicca
CACCGTCCGAGACTACGAACGGCTACCCGCCCACCACGCCGCGATGGTCCAATGGGCCATGATCATCATGATGACCCGCCGCCTCGCCCGCCACCAACACACCTGAAACCCTTATTTACCAGGCTCTTACACCGCAGCACCAGACGCCCATCCTTGGCCGCAACCACTGCCCGCCTCCTGGACCGGGCAGCTGGAGCGGCCACACCCCCTCCCCTACACCCCGGTCCTCCCCGCAGTCGCCGCCGAGATTGAGGTCGACACCGCCTACGAGCATCACCGATGGCGCCATCTCGTCCGCTACCGACGCCCACGCCCCGACCTCGCCATCACCGACGTACCACCGCTCGACAACCGGTTTTGACGCCCGCCAACACCTCCAACAGGTCAAAGACGGCCGGCTTGCGACTCCATGAGGCCTTCACGCCGAGTTTGGCGGTAGCACAACCGGAACATGATCAGGGCGTTATCCACAGACACGAGAGTTATCCACAGCCACATGCGCGACCGCGGCGCGCCACGGTTTCGACGGGGAAGCTGAGGCGGTCGGCGAGGCCGCCTCCCGGCTGCTGGCCACGGCCACGTGCAGGTGGAGCAGCCCCGGCCGCAGGCCACCGACCACCGGTCCCCGCGCCAACCAGCCGGCGCGGGGACCGGCTGCCCTCGTTCCAGCAGCAGACCAACACCAGCGGCTTGGATCCCTTTCCCGTTTCCCGCATCACGGGCAGACCGCTCACACCACGAGTTGCCCAAATGAAGCCGTCCGAGCCAGTCCTAGGACCGTCACTGGTAGGCCTGATGCACAGCAGGGATCTTCGCTCGGGTGGTCATGCCGACGGCGGCGAGTGCGCGCAGCGTTAACTGGGCCTCGACCTGCAGCACCGGCCACACCCGGACTGATCGACGCACTCAAACGCCAACCTCACCCCGGCGCCATCCTTCACTGGTTCAACGGCACGCCCGACGAAATCGACCAAGCCGGCAAACTCGGCTGCTATTTCTCTGTCAACGCCGCCATGGGCGACGCCGCTCGCCACCAGATGAGGCCTCAGAACCCGAGCGAGTCCCTGTATGTCCGGACCAGTTTCCCCGACGTCGGAGCAGCCACGGAGCAACCATGATCTGTCACCCGCGCCGGTCGCCGACCCGGACGAGACGCCCGTTATGAAGGTCTTTGGCCTTACCTGCACGGTTACGACGTCGACCGGCACTTCTCGCCCCGCTACGACCCCTGGGACCAGCGGCTCTGCATGGTTCCAGCACCCCCTGCGCTCCAGCGAGCGGACAGCCTTGGCCCAGTCCCCCGCCCACTCAGTGACTAGCAGGCGAAGACGCCAGCTCTCGGCTAAACTGAAGGGTAAGTGAAATAAGTCAAAGCTGGTTGCACATGCTGCAGATGTAACCGAAACTAGGTGCGCGAGCCTCGCACAAGCAGGCTCCGCAGCGAGGAGTAGATCATGGCCACGGCGACGACACTCGCGGCAACGGCGCTCCGACTTTCCGAAGCAGCCAACCGGAAGGACAGCCCGGAGTACGACTCACTGAAGTCCCTCTTCGCCCTCCTTTCACAGCTTGACCGCGATGAGGTACGCCTAGTAGCCCGCAACGCGGCATCTGTCGCCGTTCCCAGCCTGGTGGTTGATCTATTGCGGCAAGTAAGCGCCGTCCTGGATCGTGGGGACGGTGTGGTCGTGAGCGAGGTTGCGCGAGAGCTCACCACCAGTGAGGCCGCACGAGTGCTAGGCGTGTCTAGACCGACGTTGATCAGCCTGCTTGATAAAGGTTCGATCAAGTCACACAAGGTAGGCACTCACCGACGAGTAGCGCTAGGAGACGTACTGGCCTACCGTCGGCGCCGTATCTCACAACAGCGCGAGGCCTATGAAGCCTTGATGGCCGAGCAGGACAATTTGGGCATATACGAGTAAACCTCTCACTATGGCTTTAGCCATGCGGCATCGGTAGCCTGAACGCGTGCTGCCGGTGCCGCTTACAGTGTTCGTAGATGCCAACGTTCTGTACTCGCGATGCCTGCGTGATTGGTTGGTGTTGATGGCTCTCGACAGCCACCACACCGCCTATGAGCTTCGGTGGAGCGAAGCCGTACTGGCTGAGGCCTTCTACCATCTACGCCGTAATCACCCAGACGCGCCGGAGCAGCAGATCGAGCGTTGGCGTGACTTGATGGACGAGAATTTCCCTGAAGCCAAGGTCACCAACTGGGATCCCCAGTCCGTCCCTTGCCCCAAAGATCCGAATGATCACCATGTCTTGGCCGCCGCCCACAGTGGCAGAGTCGACATCCTCATCACACACGACGGCGACATCGACGACTTCCAGCAGTGTCTCGACCAGGTCAACGCTGGCATCGACGTACAGCACGTCGATGCCTTCCTCTGCATGATCGCCGACCGCTACCCAGAGCTTGTTCGGCGGCGCTTCCTGTCCCAGGTCATGTACTGGCAACACCGCAACAAGCTGAGCGAAGAGGAGGCTGCGGACTCCAGCACAGACAGCCTTGACAAGGCGGGGGCTGGACGATTCGCATTTCTACTCAGAACCGACGAGCGCTTCCGGATCTGGTGACCACGCGGCTCCAGGCTCCAAGCCGCCAAGAGTCAGGTCGGTCGACCAGCACCAGCCCCCGCTGGGACTCCTTGGCACCGCTTCGAGTTCCTCGCTTCGCCTCTATCAGGTCACCCAGACCCGCGTTGAAGTACAGCCGCTGCTGGCGACCACCGATCATCCTGATTCCGACAGCGCCCCCGCGACGTGGCAAGGACTGGCCGCGCTCCTCGCCGCGATCCTCCGCCAGACAGCCACAAGCCCGCACGACAGCCCGCCGAGAACCGGCGCCGCGCCGCGGCCTGCCGGCGAGGAGGAGGCGGCCCGCAAAAAGCACGACGATGCGGCGGGCAAGCTGCGCCGCGACGTTGAACGCGCCTACCAGCACTACGCCTACCTGGTCCGTGCCGGAGAACTATACGTCGAGTTCAAACGGTTCGATGACGACAGCCGGACCGCGCTCAATGGCGCACATGTATGGACTGCTCTCCTTGAGGCGGGTCGGGCGGCGCCGCCCGCGGCGCTGTCCGCCGGCTACCTGGCCGCACTCCTCGACGGCTTCGACCGCGCGCTGACCCCGCGCGAGGTCGTGCAATCGTTCTATAAGAACCCGTCATTCCCGCTGGTCACCTCCACGGACGAGATCCGCCGCGTCCTGTTCGAGCTGCTGACCGCCGGCTGGGAGCTCATCGACGCGGACGGCAACCCTGTGGGGCTCGTAAAGCCGGTTCGGCTATGCTGCCTGCGAATACTCGTTGATCAACCCGCCGAGGATCGGGCGCCGTCGGATCCTGGCGGCGGTCAAGTCAGTGACTCCCGACGGCGGGTTTGGC
>NZ_QGKS01000238.1 GCF_003172935.1 Micromonospora sicca
ACCCGGCCCACGCCGGCCTGCCCGCCGTCGTCGACGGGCGGCTCAACCTCGCCGACTTCGCCGAGCGCACCGGCGTCCCGCTGCCCGCCGGACCGTACGAGACCGTCGGCGGCTTCGTGATGGCCGCCCTGGGCCGGCTCCCGGTCGCCGGGGACGAGGTCCCGGTGACCCCCGGGCCGGACGAGCCGGCCGCACCCGACCCGGACGGCCCGCCCGGCGGCTGGCTGCTGCGGGTGCTCGCCCTCGACGGGCGGCGGGTGTCCCGGCTCGCCGTCTCCGCGGCGCGGCTGCCCGAGCAACGGCGCGAGGTCACCGCCCCCGCGGTGCCGGCGGAGAGCCGACCCGCCGGCCCGTCATGACGTACGCCGGGCGTTGCTGACAGAATTGCCGGCATGTCCGACGTACCCGCCCGCCCGCGCGTCTTCTCCGGCATCCAGCCGACGGCCGACTCGTTCCACCTCGGCAACTACCTGGGCGCGGTACGGCACTGGGTGGCGCTGCAGGAGACGCACGACGCGTTCTACTGCGTGGTGGACCTGCACGCGATCACCGCGGGGCACGACCCGAAGGTGCTCAAGCAGCGGTCCCGGGTCGCGGCGGCCCAGCTCTTCGCGGTCGGGCTCGACCCGGACCGCAGCACCCTGTTCGTCCAGTCGCAGGTGCCCGAGCACCCGCAGCTGGCCTGGGTGCTCGGCTGCATCACCGGCTTCGGCGAGGCCGGCCGGATGACCCAGTTCAAGGACAAGTCGCAGAAGCAGGGCAGCGAGCGGGCCAGCGTGGGCCTGTTCACGTACCCGATCCTGCAGGCCGCGGACATCCTGCTCTACCAGGCCAACGCCGTCCCGGTCGGCGAGGACCAGCGCCAGCACCTGGAGCTGTCCCGGGACCTGGCCCAGCGGTTCAACTCGCTGTTCGGGCCCACCTTCACGGTGCCCGCGCCGCACATCGTCAAGGACACCGCGAAGATCACCGACCTGCAGGACCCGACGGCCAAGATGTCGAAGTCGTCCTCCTCGCCGGCCGGCATCATCGACCTGCTCGAGGACCCGGCCCGCTCGGCCAAGAAGATCCGCTCGGCGGTCACCGACACCGGCCGCGAGATCGTCTTCGACGCCGAGACCAAGCCGGGCATCTCCAACCTGCTCACCATCTACTCCGCGCTCTCCGGCCGGACCATCGACGAGCTGGTGGCCGCGTACGCGGGCAAGGGGTACGGCGACCTCAAGAAGGACCTCGCCGAGGTGGTGCGGGAGTTCGTCACCCCGATCCAGGAGCGCACCCGCGCCTACCTGGACGACCCGGCCCAGCTGGACAAGCTGCTCGCCCACGGCGCCGAGAAGGCCCGCGCGGTCGCCGCGGCGACGCTGCGGACGGCGTACGAGCGGGTCGGGTTCTTCCCGCCGGTCCGCTTCGAGTAGCGGTCCGGGCGCGACGGAACGGGTGGAGACCAGTCGGTGGCCGGAGGGGTGGCGCGGAGCGTGGATCGCAGGGACGGGGCGCCGGACGCCGGCGACACCATCCAGATCGGGATCGCGGTGGACATCCCCGAGCCGTGGGGCGGGATGCTGACCCGCCGCCGGGTCGAGGCCGGCGACCCGCAGGCCGTCCCGGCCCACGTGACGCTGCTCGGGCCGACCGAGATCCCGGTGGCGGCGCTGCCGGCGGTCGAGAAGCACCTCGCCGAGGTGGCCACCGCCCACCTGCCGTTCACCCTGCACCTGCGGGGCACCGGCACGTTCCGGCCGGTGACCCAGGTGGTCTTCGTGGCGGTGGCGGCCGGGATCAGCGAGTGCGAGCTGCTCGCCGCGGCGATCCGCGCGGCGCCCGAGCTGCACCGCGAGGCCCGCTTCCCGTACCACCCGCACGTCACGGTGGCGCAGGACGTCGCCCCGGAGGCGCTGGACCGGGCGTACGAGGACCTGGCCGACTTCTCCGCGCTGTTCGAGGTGGAGGCGTTCACCCTCTTCTCGCACAGCGGGCAGACCCGGTGGCAGCCCCGCCGGGACTTCCGGCTCGGCGGCTGAGCTGAACGCGCGGCCCGGCTGCCCGCGTGCCGCCTCCGGATCGGCGAGGATGACGTGGTGAACGTGATCGGCCGGATCGAGGCCAGCCTCGGCCGCCGGGTGGACGCGGTCCGGCGGCGCTCGGCGGCCTTCGACCACCTCTGGCGGGCCGGGACGCTCTACGGCGAGGTGCTGGGCGGCCGGCTCGCGGCGGCGATCGCCTACTACGGCTTCTTCGCGGTCTTCGCGCTGGCGCTGGTCGGGTACTGGATCTTCGGCGCGATCCTGCAGGACAACGACGAGGTCAGCAAGGCGGTGGCGGACTTCCTCGACGAGAATCTGCCCTTCCTGGACCCGCAGCAGATCGCGCAGAGCAGCAACACCGTCGGGGTGATCGGCCTGATCATCCTGGTCATCACCGGAATCGGGTGGGTGGAGGCGATCCGCTCCTCACAGCGGCTGATGTACGGCTTCAACCAGCAGCCCGGCAACCTGGTGGTCCGCCGCGTGGTCGACCTGGGCGTGATGGTGGCGGTCTTCGTGCTGCTCGGCGTCTCGGTGGCCGCCGTCGACGCGCTGGAGTCGCTGCTGCGCTTCCTGCTGCGCAGCACCGGGTCGCTCGGGCTGACCACGGTCAGCGCGGTGCTCAGCGTCCTGATCAACGCGGTGCTGGCCACCGCGCTGCTGGTGGCGGTGCCCCGGCTGCGGATGAGCCGCCGCCGGCTCCGGCCGGTCGTCCTGGCGGTCGCCGTCGGCATCACCCTGCTGAACACCGTGGGGCGCTACTACGTGGTGCGGACCGAGCGGAACCCGGCGTACACCGTGGTGGCGACCGCGGTCGGGCTGCTGCTCTACCTCTACCTGCTCAACCAGTTGGTGCTCTTCGGCGCGGCCCTGGCCGCCACCAGCCGGTACGGCCGGGTGGTGGATCTGGCGGAGGGCGGCTCGGCCGCGGAGGTGGACGTGGAAGTCGACGAGGAGACCGAACCGGGTACGCCGGGCGGGGCGGGCTGACATGCGGATCCGGATCGACCCAACCTCGGCGGTGCCGCCGTACGAGCAGGTGCGCGGGCAGCTCTCCCGGATGATCGGGGACGGCCGGCTGCCGGTCGGCACCCGGCTGCCCGCCGTCCGGCAGCTCGCCACCGACCTCGGCCTGGCGGTGAACACGGTGGCCCGGGCGTACCGGGAGCTGGAGGCCGCCGGGCTGGTGGAGACCCGGGGCCGGCACGGCACCGTGGTGGCGCCGGGACGCGACGACGCGACCGACCGGTTGCACCATGCCGCCGCCGGGTACGCCGCCGAGGCACTGCGACTCGGCGTCCCGCCGGACCGGGCGCTGGCCCTGGTCCGCGCCGCCCTGGAGGCCACCCACCCCGGCAG
>NZ_QGKS01000506.1 GCF_003172935.1 Micromonospora sicca
TCCCACAACCACCCGCCCTACCCGAGGCCGCGTGGATCAACAAGCCCGACGACGAGCCGACTCAGTCAACAAACCCCTGAACCACCCGCCCCGAAAAGGTTGACACCTTCCGCCACCCCGATCCCACGTCGCTCGTCGACCTGTTCCGGCTCTACCAGGACGCGATTGTGGAGGTCTCTGGCATCGATCCAGGTGGTGAGTGGTTTTGCCACCCGATTGTATGCATCGACCGGTTGGGATGCTGCGAAAGCGAGGCCCTGTGGACTAGCCGCCACCGAGAGGAACTCAACGGAATCTTGCTGCGCTACGAGGAGTACCGGCAACTCCGCGAGCCGTCGAGACTCAAGTTGCCTTCGGACAGCTCGATCAGAGGCCGTGGCTCAGTCTGGCACGCTCATGCGTCCACCACGCTTATTTCCTGGAACCAGGAGCGGAGGAGGTTCGACGATCACCTGTGGGCGCTCCTGCTCGTCGAAAATTTCCTTCTCCAGTACTGGCAACTACGAGCCCTGAGCGCATCACTGGAGGCGGCCGGTACCGAGACCACAGCCAAAGCCGCACGCGACCTGCAGCGTCGACTCATCTTCGGGTTGCAGGAGTTCTATCGGTCGGCGCTAACGTATGGGGACGCCCAAGATACTGTCAGTTCGCTCCTGCAGTCGTCTGGCGCCGAACGCATGCGGGCGTTGATGGGGGAACGTCTCGATCAGCTTGGCTCGATCGTTGCGGCCGAACGGGCGGAACGTGCGGCCACTCGATCGACGGCTGCGACGGTTGCGGCCTTTGCGGCAGCTGTCGTGCTCGGACTGCCCGCCATCGATCAGACGCTAAACATCATCAAGGCTATGCCCGAAGGCGGCGTTGCAGGACGACTGGTGTCCCCACTACGGGCTGTCACGGAAGCCGGCGCGGCAGGCTCGTTCGTCGGCTACCTCGGCCTTCTTGCGGTGCTCCTCGTGGCCCTCGCCCTGTATGCGATACCCCGGCGGCGATCCCGGCCGGAACGAATCCGACCTGCTGGTCACGCCTGGCCAAGCGGGACTATTCGGGTGGTCCGGCGCGATCGGCGCGATGACGATACCCCTGCCGAGGGTTCGGAGCAGGAGCCGTCGGACGGCGGACAGGAAGACGAGCGGTGGCACGCCGAGTCCGACGACGACGCCAGTTGACGCCGAAGTCTCGGCCGCCCGCAACCCTGACGATCACGGTGGACGGCTCGGCCATTGTGTCGCCCGACCCGCGACCCCGGCAGTGGCGGCGGTCGAGGCCCCGCCGTTGCCGCAACAACGGACGCCTGCGGGTCCAATTGGTGAGATTGCCGTCCCGGGCAGTGGTTGTGGCCCCTTGGTATTTTCGCTTCGATTGGTGGATGTAGAAGCACTGCGAACCACTGGGGCGGACCGAATAGCACCCCACCGGGCTGGCGTCAAGACTCTGGGGTCGATCCTTGCGAAATTGGGGGTTGACTCGACGGGTGTTCCCGGGGCGTACTGGATACACGTTCCCGCACTGCCGGCCGGCGCGATCGGCCAGAGAGAGGCGGGCAGGCACTCCCAGAGTCGGGGTGCCTGCTCTTGTTCGCGTCGATGGTGACGGGATCGTCGAGAGAAGGAGGCCCCACATGAAGGATCGCTCGTCGGCGAGTTGAGCCGCCGCACCACCATGGCGCTTGTCGAGCGCTGCCGGTGGCCAGAGTTTGACCCTGTGGCTCGGCTTGCCGTCCGCCCCCGTGTCCGCCTGTTGACCGCAACCTGCTGTGCCGGTTGTGGCGACGCCTGCTGCCCTGGCGCCTGCCCCTGCGCGGGGTCTGGCTTGTTCGTTGACTCGACCATAGTGACTTCTCTCGGCCCCCGCATCTACACGTGGGGTTCCGCCCGGCCGGGCGTCACCCGGCAGGGTCGCGCCTGCCCATGCCCTGATCTGAGCGGGCAGGCGCGACCCGGACGGCACCCGACATCACCGCACCTTCAACATCTATCAACTGGAGTACGACGTGACCTCAATCCACATCAATCCCACCAAGCCGACTGCCATCTCGGTCCGCCCCCGTACGACGACGCCGGTCAGGACTGAGCCCGTGCTGCCCCACGGGAGGTGGGCCGTTGGCGACATCTGAACAGCGATCCGACGACGTCGCCGCCGATCAGCGGACGGGGCGGGAACGGCTGGAGAACCGTATCCAGGTGCTGATCATGTTGTTGATCGGCGGCGCGGCTGGCGCGGCCTCCTTCCGGCACGTCCATGACGTCGCGGCGGCACACGGTCAGCCGGGCTGGCTCGCCTGGGCCGACGCGGTCGTGCTGGAGTTGACCTCGATCGCCGCCGGTCTGGAACTGCGCCACAACCGCCGCCTGGGCAAGAGCGTCGCCTTCCCGGCGACCGTCCTGACAGTGGCGGTGTTCCTGTCCCTCGCCGCCCAGGTGGTGGAGGCGGAAGCGTCGGCGATCGGCTGGATCGCCGCCGCACTGCCGGCGCTCGGCTTCCTGACGATGGTGAAGATCGCCCTCGGCCGCGCCGACCCCGCCCCGCCCCACCGCACCCCTCGCCGGTCCGGACCGGCCGAGTCCGGACCGGTACGCATAGTTGACGCTTCGGTCCCGGACACCCGCGAGACGGTCCCGACAACACCGCTGCGGGTCCCGGCGAGCGCTACCGCGGTCCGGGACTTCCCCACCGCGGTCTCCGCCCCGGCGGACCAGGACCCGGCGGTCCCGGACCGGCGCGACGGCGGTGCCCCGGTCCGGGACCGGGGCCCGGAGGTCGCGGCGCTGGTCCCGGCCGCCCGGACCGCCGCTCGCGCCCTCGCTACCCAGGGGACGCCGCTGTCCCGAAAGGCCCTCGCGCGGCAGTTACGCGCGGAGGGGCATCAACTATCCAACGCGACCGCCTCGGCGCTCGTAC
This sequence comes from Micromonospora sicca, assembly GCF_003172935.1. Lineage (GTDB taxonomy): Bacteria > Actinomycetota > Actinomycetes > Mycobacteriales > Micromonosporaceae > Micromonospora > Micromonospora sicca. The sequence goes on from NZ_QGKS01000506.1 coordinate 2,902, forward strand.
GCCTCGTACGCGCCGAGACAACCTCGCCCGCGCCCGTTCTGTCACAGCAGGAAGCTGCGTGACAGAACCACGACCTGCGATTTCTGTCAGACGGAGCCGTCTGGGTGAGACCAGCGCCTGCCTCTGTCAGGAAGTTCGTCGTCTGACAGAACCTGACCCGACCTGGCAGAGCGAACACCGGCCCGTCCGCCACGGTGGGGCGGCCGGTCTCTTGCGCTGTCTCTGCGCCCGCGCCCCGATCATCGAAGGAGCAACGAGCATGTTCACCCAGCTCAGCGACCCTCACCTGCGCCACCAGCGTCGTCACCGATCCGCACGGCAAAGCCTCTCACACCACGGTCCTGGACCCGGTGTGGATGGCCGTGCCGATATCGGTGTCGATCCCCGTTGCACCGTCCGTCTTGACACCGACCCCCGGACTGACCCCCCGGTCCCC
>NZ_QGKS01000184.1 GCF_003172935.1 Micromonospora sicca
GCTGCTGGGCGCGTGGGGTGTGGTGTACGGCGACATCGGCACGAGCCCGCTGTACGCGCTGAAGACGCGCCGCCAGTCGTGCCGAGTTCCTTCAGTTGCCGGAGCAGCACACCATCGTCCGCAGCGCCGAAGTCCCCGTCTGAGCGCCTAACGCTTCTTCTTCCGGGCTGCCCGTCGAGCCGCCGGCCGCCGGGCTCCAGCATCGACATCGGGTCACGTGATCCATAGACTCCGGTCTTTCTGGTATCACGAGTCCAGGGAGGACCCACGTGTCGAGCGAAACCCGACCGCACGCCGTCCCGCCGCTGCTGTCCCGCCTCGCGGCCGTGGCGATGGTTTCCGCCGCGCTGGTCGCCGCCGGTGGCGCCACCGCGACCGCGGCCCCGGCCGCCGCGCCGGCGCCCACGAAGGGCCCGTGCGGGTACACGCCGACGCCGGACGAGCCGGCGGCCCGGCCGGTGCCGCTGCCGCCGGACCCCCGACGCACGCCCGATCGCGGCACGGTCCGGGTCACCCTGCGGACCAGCCAGGGCCCGATCGGGCTGACCCTCGACCGGGAACAGGCCCCGTGCACCGTGCAGAGCTTCCTGCACCTGGCCCGGCACCGGTTCTACGACCGGACCCCGTGCCACCGGCTCACCGCGTACCCGACGCTGAAGGTGTTGCAGTGCGGCGACCCGTCCGGCACCGGCGAGGGCGGGCCCGGCTACCGGTACGCGGACGAACTCCCGACCGACCTGCCGCCGGCGCCGACCGACCCGACCGGAGTCCGCCGGCTCTACGCCCGGGGCACCCTGGCGATGGCAAACGCCGGCCCGGACACCAACGGCAGCCAGTTCTTCCTGGTCCAGTCCGACTCGGCGCTGCGCCCCAACTACACGGTCTTCGGCACGGTCGACGAGGCCGGGCTGGCCACCCTGGACCGGATCGCGGCCGGCGGGATCGCCGCCACGCCGGAGGACCCGGCGCCGGTCGACGGCGCGCCGGCCCTGCCGGTCGAGATCTGCCGGGCCAACCGAGGCCGCTGAAACTTCACCCGGCGGGGGCGGGCCCCCGTCCCGCCGGGCGTAGTGGCGTCCATAGTGCGGCAATACGACCCAGAGGGTATGACCTGTCCAATCGATAAGCCTCAATATGATGTCCGCATCGTGAATCAGGTGCGCATCAGGCGTACCGGTCCTGATGCGGAGGAACACATGGTTCGCTGGCGTACCCTCACCGGCCTGTTGGCCGCCGCGCTGGCCGCGGTGACCGCGGGCAGCCTCACCCTCGCCGCGCCCGCCGCCGCGGGCGGCGGTACGGCGACGCCGTACGTCGTCGGCGGCACCCGCGCCGCCCAGGGCGAGTTCCCCTTCATGGTGCGGCTCTCGATGGGCTGCGGCGGGGCCCTGTACAGCTCCCGGCTGGTGCTCACCGCGGCGCACTGCGTGGGCGCCACCGGCACCAACACCAGCATCACCGCGACGCTCGGCGTGGTCGACCTCCAGTCGCCGAGCCGGATCACCGTCCGGTCGAACTACGTCTACCGGGCCCCCGGCTACAACGGCAACGGCAAGGACTGGGCGCTGATCCGGTTGGCCACCCCGGTCACCGGGCTGAGCACGCTGAAGATCGCCAACACGACCGCCTATGACAACGGCACCTTCACCATCGCCGGCTGGGGCGCCGCACGCGAGGGCGGCGGGCAGCAGCGGTACCTGCTCAAGGCGACCGTCCCGTTCGTCAGCGACTCCACCTGCAACGCCAACTACGGCGGCGAGATCATCCCCGCCGAGGAGATCTGCGCCGGCTACGCCAGCGGCGGCGTGGACACCTGCCAGGGTGACTCGGGCGGGCCGATGTTCCGCCGCGACGCCGGCAACGCCTGGATCCAGGTCGGCATCGTCAGCTGGGGCAACGGCTGCGCCCGGCCCAACTACCCGGGTGTCTACACCCAGGTGAGCTACTTCGCCTCGGCGATCGCCTCGGCCGCCGCGAGCCTCGGCGGCTGACCGTACGACCGATCGGGCGGCCCGGCCGGCGACCAGCCGGGCCGCCTTCGCGTGCCGGCACCGACGACGCGCCCCTCGCGCCACCGCCATCCGACCCGGCGCGCGACGTCGGGGATACCGTGCTGGCGCACGAACCGCTGTGACCTCCGTTACCTCCTGGCCAACCGGGAATCAGATCACCGGATCTGGATTTGGACCCAGATGTGACTCCTGCCCAATTCCCGGCCCGGCCGCGCGACGACCGGTCGGAGACGACCCGATGACCGCCACCGTCGACGCCCCCGAGAGTCCGGCAGTCCCGCTGACGCCGGGTGACCTGATGAGCCCCCGGCAACGCCTGCGGCTCGTCCTCGTGCTCGGGTCGCTGATCGCGGTGGGTCCGCTGACCATCGACATGTACCTGCCCGCGCTTCCCGCGATCGTCGCCGACTTCCAGACCACGTCGGCGGCGGTCCAACTGACCCTCACCGGCACGCTGGCGGGCCTCGCCCTCGGCCAGTTGCTGATCGGCCCGCTGTCGGACGCCGTCGGCCGGCGCGCGCCGCTGATCGCCGGCATCGCGCTGCACGTCGTGGCGTCGGCGCTCTGCGTCGTCGCACCCAACATCGGGGTGCTCGGTGGACTGCGGGTGGTGCAGGGCCTCGGCGTCGCGGCGGCCTCGGTGGTCGCGATGGCCGTGATCCGCGACCTGTTCAGCGGCGCGGCCTTCGCCAAGCTGCTGTCCCGGCTGCTGCTGGTCATGGGGGCGGCGCCGATCCTCGCTCCGACCCTCGGTGGCGGGCTGCTGCGCTGGACGGACTGGCGCGGCGTGTTCGTCGCCCTGGCCGCCTTCGGTGTGCTGCTCGTCGCGGTCGCCGCGCTCGGCCTGCCCGAGACGCTGCCGGCCGACCGGCGCCAGCGCGGCGGGGTGGTCGCGACGGTGATCGTGTACGGCTCGCTGCTGCGCGACCGTACGTTCGTGGGCCTGGTTCTGGTCGCCGGGCTGGCCATGGCGGCGTTGTTCGCCTACGTCGCCGGGTCGTCGTTCGTCCTGCAGCAGCAGTACGGGCTGGACGAGCAGCAGTTCGGGCTGGCCTTCGGGGTGGGCGCGGTCGGGCTGATCGCGGCGACCCAGTTCAACGTACGGCTGCTGCGCCGCCACTCGCCCCAGCGGATCCTCGTCGCCGCCCTGGGCGTGGGGACCGGGGCCGGTCTGGCGCTGCTCGCCTTCGCCGCGACCGGGCTCGGCGGGCTGCCGAGCCTGCTGGTGTCGTTGTGGGTGGTGCTCGCGGCGGCCGGTCTCGCGATGCCGAACGCGCCGGCCCTGGCCCTGTCCCGGCACGGGGAGGCGGCCGGTACGGCCTCCGCTCTGCTCGGCGCCGTGCAGTTCGGCGTCGGCGCGCTGGCCGCGCCCCTGGTGGGCGTGCTGGGCACCGGCGCGGTGGCGATGGCCCTCGTCGTCGCGGGTGGCATGGTGGCGGCGATGGCCGTCCTGCTCGTGGTCGTGCGGCCGGCCCGGCTCGCCGACCTCGAGCCGGACGCGGTGGTCGTGGCAGCGCACTGACGGGCGGACCCGCGCCGCCAGGGTGCCGACCGGTACGAGATGGGCCGGAACGCCCGGTCACCCGAGCGATCCGGCGCCCCGCAGCACCGCGCCGGAGACCAGGCCGTGCCCGTCCGGCACCTCCGCCGCGTCCTGCCCCCGGGCGAGCACCTTGTTCTCGGCGTCCAAGAAGACGACGCTGGGCTTGAAGTCGCGCGCGCCCGACTCCTCGACGAGCGCGTAGGCGATGAGGATGACGAGGTCCCCGGGGCTGATCAGCCGAGCCGCGGCCCCGTTGATGCCGATAACCCCCGGAGTGCCGGGGACCTTCGATGACGTAGGTGGACAGCCGAGCACCGTTGTCGATGTCGACGATGTCGACCTTCTCGCCGGGCAGCAGATCGGCGCCTCCATGAGGTCCGCGCTGACGGTGACTGCGATGCTCGTCCACGCCGCCGACACCACTGTCCGATGTGTACCGGAAGGGCCCGGCGAGCGTGCTCTCGTCCGTCGCTCGGCCCGCTGCGAGATGCGGGCAGCAGAGTAGCTCAGCACCGCGAATTTCGTGCGGCGCGAGTGGTTTCCGACGCAACCGATTCCGGGACGAGGCGGCTGAGCAGGTCGAACTTCCTGTTCTGGGTGGTATCAGACACGGTCTATCCACTCGCGGGATTCCGTGGCAGTATCCGTCGCAGGGATGCAGTCGCATCGATTCGATCTATGCGGCTGCGTCGATTTTGCTCGCAATGCCGCGGGCACGTGCCTGTCTGGGGGGAGGCGTGCTGGTCATGCTCCATGCCATGATCCAGTTTGAGGTGCGGCTGCGCACATCGGCCGGGCCGTCCGAGCTTCGATGACCCCTCGGCACATCGCGGTGGTCGGCAGTGGAGCCCTCGCCCGCGCTCTCGCCCATTCGCTGGCCGCGCTCGCGCCGTCCGGTCCTGCCGCCCGGTCCGACGTACCGGTCACGATCACCCTGCTGGCCCGCGACGGTGGGGCGGTGGCCGGGCTCGCCCGCATCTGCCGGGCCCGGGCCGCGGTCAGCGGCAACCGGGTCTCGTTCACCGCCGAGCCGCTGGCCGACGAGGTCGAGACGCTGCGCCGGCTCCGGCCCGACGTGCTGGTCTGCTGCGCCTCCGGGCAGTCCCCGTACGAGCGCGTGACCGCGCCCTCGGCCTGGACCCGCCTCATCGCGGAGGCCGGGTTCGGGGTCACCCTTCCGCTGCAGGCCACGCTCGCCGTGCGGCTGGCCCGGGCGGTGGCCCGGGTGAGCCCCGGAACCCGATTCGTCAACGGCGCCTTCCCGGACGTGGTGAACCCGCTGCTGGCCGCCCTGGACCTGCCGGTGCTGTGCGGGATCGGCAACGTGTCCACCCTCGCGGCCTGCCTGCGGGCCGGTTTGAACCTGGCGGCCGCCGACCGGCTCGCGATGCTCGGCCACCATGTGCACCTCGCCGCCCCGACGGATCCGGCCGACGAGGTGATGGCCTGGTCCAACGGCAGCCCGGTGACCGGCGTGACCGCGCTGCTGGCCGCCGATCGGGCGCTGCCTCGCCGGGAACTCAACGCCGTCGCCGGGCACGCCGCGGCCCGGTTGCTGCTCGATCTCGTCAGCGGCACCGAGATCCACACCAACCTGCCCGGGCCGATGGGGTTGCCCGGTGGGTATCCGGTCCGGATCTCCGCCGGGACGATCGCCCTGGACCTTCCCGCGGGCATCACCCGCATCGCCGCCGTCGACTGGAACCTCCGGGTCGGGCGACGGGACGGTGTGCAGGTGGTCGACGGGCGGATCGAGTATCCGCCGGCCGCCGCCGCAGCGATCGCCGACCACCTGCCCCACATCGCGGACGGGTGGACGCCTTCGGCCCTCGACCAGGTCACCGAAGAACTCACCGCGCTACGAGGACGGCTCAGGCTGGCGCCACCCGCGCCCGCCCCCGCCCGGCTGGCCTGACCAAGGAGACCAGATGCTGTCCACGCCGCCCGTCGTCAACGCCCGCAACCTGATCGTCGACTACTACGACTTGATTCCGGCCGCCGCCGCCCGCTGCGGCGCCGCCCCGGGAGGTGGGGCCGGAACGCCCGGCTTCGCGCCCGGCTTCGACCTGCCGGCACTGACCGACGACATCCGGGAGTTCTTCGCCGCGGCCACGGCGACCTGGCGTCCGTTGGGGGAGTACCAAGGCCACCCCATCCAGCTCATGGACCTCACCGGCAACCCCGGCACGCACACCACGAAGACGTTCGCCTCGATGCTGATCGTGGCGCGGGCGGTCGAGCACATCCGGCGGACCGGGGAGTCGATCTGCATCTTCACCCCCACCTCGGCAAACAAGGGGATCGCCCTGCGGGACGCGGTGGGACGGGCGTTGGCGGCCGGTCTGGTCAAGCCCGACCAGCTGTCGGTGGTCGTCCTCGCTCCGGCGTCCACCCGGCACAAGTTCCGGTCCGACCGGTTGGCCGGCGACCCCGCCCTGCGCCGGCTGAGCCCGCTGCTGCGGTTCACCCGCGGCGCCGCCGAAGGCGTCAAGGCGCTCGGCCGGGCGTTCGTCGACGGGTACGCCGCCGAGGCGTACGACAAGCATGGCCTGAACCTCTGGTACTCCCTCGACCTGCGCAACTACCTGGTGGCCGACGCCGCCCGCGCGGCGTTCGAGGCCGACGCGTCGCCGACCTCGTCGGCCGGACCGCGCTGGCACGCGCATGCCGTCTCCAGCGCCTACGGGCTGCTCGGCTACAACCTCGGCCGGGACGTGCTCGAGGCGACCGGTCGGGCCGAGCCGGCGGACCGCCCCGGCTTCCTGCTCGTGCAGCATCTCGGCACCCCGGACATGGTGCTCAACCTGCGGCACGGCAGCTTCTCCCGGTCGCACCTGCCCCGCTACCAACGGGACCAGGCGGGCGGCGGGTGGACCCAGCGGGAGGATCCGCACTTCCCCGAGGTCACCGACGACCCGGACGAGATCCTCGACCCGACCTTCTACACCCACGAGCCGGTCACGTCGCCGGCCATGAACGACCTGATCCGACGGTTCGGTGGCGACGGCATCGTGGTGTCCCGCCGCGAATGCGTGCGGCGCTACCCGATGCTGCGGGACTGGTTCGCCGCCGGCAGCCGCCCGCTCCCCGAGGACCCCGCGCAACTGCGCGAGTGGTCGATCGTGATGGCGCTGACCGGCGTGCTCGGCGCGATCGACCGGGGGATCGTACCGGCCGGTCACGAGATCGTGCTGCACGGCTCCGGCTGCTACACCAGCGCCGACTACGTCACCGCCGAGCCGGACGCGGAGGTGTCCACCGTAGACGAGGTCGCCGCGGCGGTCCTCGGTGGCCGCTGATGGGGCCCACCACCACCCCGCTGGTGTCAGGCCCGGTCACGATCGCCGAGCCGGCGCCGACTGAGCACCCTTCGTCGGTCGTGCTCGACGCCGGGCTGAGCGCGCGGCTGACCGACCTGGCCGCCCGCCACGGCGTACCGCGGGAGGTCGCGGCGGTGGTCGCGGCGGCCCTGCTGGTGCGCCGCTGGACCGGCCGGGTCATGGTCTCGGTCCGCTGCCCGGACACCGGGTACCTGCTGGACCTCACCGGCGACCGGCCGGTCCGGGAGGTGCTGGCCGGCGCGGCCGTGTCGATCCGGCGGACGAGCCGCACCGAAGATTGCGCCGCGCCGTCGGCCGGACCGGCGGAGCCGTCGTCGGCTCCGGTCGAGCCGTTCGCCGACGGGATCGAGCTGGCGACCCGGACCGACGTGTCGCGGTGGGAGATCCGGCTCGGCGACTGCCCGGCCGAGCTGGACGGGCCGCTGCTGGCCGACCTGGTCACCCTGCTCGCCGCGCTCGCCGGCGACGACGGTGTCTCCACCGCACACCTGCTGCCGGTCTCGGCGTACGAGCGGCGCCGGGCGTCCCGGTGGGCCGAACTGCACGGCGGGGCCGCCGGCGCCCGACCTGAACGGGCGCCCGGGGACACCATTCCGGCCGCGTTCGCCGCGCAGCTGCGTCGGACGCCGGACCACCCGGCGGTGCTCGCCGACGACGGGTGCCTGACCTACCGGGAGTTGGCGTCCGCGGTGGTGGCCACCGCCACGGTCATCCGGTCCACGGCCGGGACGCGACCGGGGGGCCAGGTCGCGCTGCTCTGCCGGCACGGCGCCGGTACGGTGGTCGCGCTGCTCGCGGCGCTCGCGGCCGGCCGGGCGTACGTCCCGCTCGACCCGACCTTCCCGGCCCACCGGCTGGCTCGCATCCTCGCCGACAGCGATGCGGACGTGCTGCTCACCGACGCCGAACACGCCGGTCAGGCGGACCGGTTGCGGGAGCTGGCCGGCCGGGCCGAGCTGCGCATCGTGCCGGTGGCGCCGGCGGTCGGACCGGCCGACCTGGCCGACCTGGCCGAGCTGGCCGCCGGGCTGGCCACCCCGGCCGGTCCGGACGACCCGGCGTACCTGCTCTACACGTCCGGGTCGACCGGCGCCCCGAAGGGGGTCGTGCAGAGCCACCGCAACGTGCTGTTCGGCGTCGGCAACCACATCCGCAACTTCGCCCTGACCCCCGCCGACCGGACCAGCGTGCTCACCTCGTTCGGCTACGACATGGCGGTCACCGACACGTTCAGCGCGTTGCTGTCCGGCGCCGCCGCCGTGCCGGTGGACATCCGCAGCGAGGGCCTCGGTCACCTCGCCCGCACCCTGGCCATGCGGGGCGTGACCGTCTACCACTCGACGCCGACCGTCTACCGCTACCTGTGCGCCAGCCTCGGCCCGGACGCCACCCTGCCGGCCATCCGCGCCGTGCTGCTCGGCGGCGAGGAGGTGACCCGGCACGACGTCGAGCTGGCCCGTCGCCACTTCGCCCCGGACGCCGTGTTCGTGAACGGTTACGGCACCACCGAGATCAGCTTCGCCGCGCAGGACCACCTGCCGGCCGACGCGCCGCTGGCGCACGCGGTCGTGCCGATCGGGCATCCGCTGGACGGCATCGACGTCCTGCTGCTCGACCCGGCGGGCCGGCCCACCTGCCTGACCGGTGAGGTGGTCGTCCGCTCGGCGCACGTGGCGCTGGGCTACTGGCGGTTGCCCGAGCTGACCGCCGGCCGGTTCGGCGAGCACGACGGGGTGCGGACGTACCGGACGGGGGACCTGGCCCGGCGGCTGCCGGACGGACGGCTGGTCTTCCTCGGCCGGGCGGACCGGCTGGTGAAGATCCGCGGGCACCGGGTCGAGCTGGGCGAGGTCGAGGCCGCCCTGGCCGCCCTGCCCGGCGTCGGGCACGCCGCCGTGGTGGCCCGGCCCCGGACCGGCGGGGCCGGCGCGGGCGACAGGGAAATCATCGGGTACGTCGTGCCGTCGCCCGACGCGTCGGTCGACCCGACCGCGCTGCGGGCCGGCCTGGCGATCCGGCTGCCGGACTTCATGCTGCCGCGCACCGTGGTGGCGGTGGACGCCCTGCCGATGGGCGTGACCGGCAAGCTGGACGTCGCCGCCCTTCCGCCGCCGCCACCGGGGCGGTTCGCCGACGCGGCCGGCCAGGACCCGCTGGAGACGATCATCGCCGCGAGTTGGTGCGAGGTGCTCGGCCTCGACCGGGTCGGCCGGGAGACGGCCTTCGTCGACCTGGGTGGCCACTCGCTGCTGATGGCGCTGGTGCAGCAGCGCCTGGAGGCGACGTTGAACCGGAGGGTCCCGCTGGTGCGGCTGTTCGAGTTTCCCACCGTCGCCGGGCTGGCCGCTCATCTGCGCGCCGGTGAACCGGTCGACGGGCCGGGAGCGGAGGACGACGCGCTGCTGCGCGCCGCCGGTCGGATGCGCCGACGCCGCCGGGCGCGGTCAGGGGAGACAGTGTGAGCGCGAGGAGTGAGCCGGGTTTGCGAGCCCCGCAGCCGCGAACGAACGGCAGGGCGGCATGATGGACGACGACCGGATCGCGATCGTCGGGCTGGCGTGCCGGGTGCCCGGCGCCGAGGGACCGGCCGAGTTCTGGGCGAATCTCACCGGTGGGATCGAGGCCGTACGGCGGTTCTCCGCCACCGAATTGATCGCGGCCGGGCTGCCCGCCGAGACGGCCGAGGACGCGAGCTTCGTACTCGCCTTCGGTCGGCTGGCCGGGCTCACCGACTTCGACGCCGCTCTGTTCGGCTACTCCGCGGCCGACGCCGCCCTGCTGGATCCGCAGCACCGGCTCTTCCTCGAGGTGGCCTGGTGGGCGCTCGAGGACGGCGGTTACGGCCGGCCGGACCCGGAGACCCAGGTCGGCGTGTTCGCCGGCTGCGCCGCCAACCGCTACCTGCGTCATCACCTGCTCGGAAACCCGGCCGTGCACCCGGCCGGCAGCCTGCCGGAGGACTGGGACGAGCTGCTGGCCGGCGGCACCTGCGACTACCTGCCGAGCCGGGTGGCGTACGCGTTGGGCCTCACCGGTCCGGCGGTCGCCGTGCAGACCTCCTGCTCGTCGTCGCTGGTATCGGTCTGCCAGGCGGCACAGAGCCTGCTCGACTACCGGTGCGACCTGGCGATCGCCGGGGGCGCCGCGGTGGTGTCCACCCGGCAGGTCGGCTACCGGCACCGTCCCGGTGGCACGCTCGCCGCCGACGGCGTCTGCCGCCCGTACGACGCGGACGCCTCCGGTCAGGTGTTCGGCAACGGCGCCGGGGCGGTACTGCTCAAGCGGCTCGCCGACGCGGTCGAGGCCGACGACCACATCTACGGGGTGCTGGCCGGCTGGGCGGTGAACAACGACGGCGCGGCCCGGGCCGGTTTCACCGCCCCGGGCGTCACCGGGCAGGCCGCGGTGGTGGCGGAGGCGCTCGCCGCAGCCGGTTGGCAACCGACCGACGTCGGCTTCGTCGAAGGGCACGGCAGCGGCACCGCGATCGGCGACGCGCTGGAGATCGAGGCCCTGACCCGGGCCTTCCGGATGCACACCGACCGGTCCGGGTACTGCGTCCTGGGCTCGGTGAAGTCCGGCATCGGCAACCTGGACGCCGCCGCCGGGGTGGTCGGCCTGATCAAGGCGGTGCTCGCCGTACGGCACGGGGTCATCCCCGGCACGCTGCACTTCAGGCGGCCACACCGGGATGTCGACCTGGCGGCCACCCCCTTCGTGGTCACCGCCACCGAGCAGAAGTGGGAGGGTCCTCGGCGGGCCGGGGTCAGCTCCTTCGGATTGGGCGGCACCAACGCACACGTGCTGGTCGAGGAACCGCCGGTCCGCCCGGCGGCGGACGCGGCGCCACCCTGGGCACTGCTGCCGCTGAGCGCGGCCGGCCCGCGGGCGCTGCGCCGGCTCGCCGGGCGGCTCGCGGAGCACCTCGACACCCGGTCCGGTGCGTCGCTGACCGACGCGGCGTACACCCTGGCAACCGGCCGGCGGCGGCTGCCGCACCGGGCCGCCGTCGTGGCCCGGGACCTGTCCGGGGCGGTGGCGGCGCTGCGGTCGCTGGCCACCGGCCCCGAGCCCGTGGAGGGCCGGGTGGTCGCGTCGGTGCCCGCCGACGCCCCGGCCGAACTGGGCGACCGGGCCGGCGAGTGGCTGCGCGGCGGTGAGGTGCCCGCGGCCGCCGGGCGGCGGGTGCCGCTGCCCGGCTACCCGTTCCAGCGCGACCGGCACTGGATCGAGCCACCCGAGGCCGCGCGGCTGACCGGGGCCCGGCCATGAGCCGCGCCGACGCCCGGACCGACCCGGCAGGCGGCCCCATGACCGGGGCAGCACAGTGGTTCGTCAGCCTGGGCCGCCCAGCCGACGCCGGCCCGCTGCTGCTCTGCCTGCCGCCCGCCGGGGCCGGCCCGAGCAGCTTCCGCGACTGGCCGGCGGCCCTGCCCGCCGGCGTGGCGCTCGCCGTGCTGGCCCTGCCCGGGCGGGAGGCGCGGATCACCGAACCGCCGGCCTTCGACCTGGACCAGGTGGTCGAGGCGGTCCGGCAACGGGCCGACCGGCCCTACGCGATGTACGGGCACAGCATGGGCGGCCTGCTCGCCTTCGAGGTGGTCCGCGAGCTGCGCCGCCGGGGCACCCCGCTGCCGAGCCGGCTCTACCTGGGTGGGAGCCGGCCCCCGCACCTGCCGAAGACGCTGGCCCGGTTCGCCGACCTGCCGGACGACGAGTTCCTGGCCCGGATCGCCGAGCTGGGTGGCCTGCCGCAGGGGGTGCGGGACCTGCCGGAGCTGCTGGATCTGATCCTTCCGGCGCTGCGGTCCGACTTCGACTGGCTCAACCGGTACCCGTACCGACCGGAGGCGCCGGTGCCGGTGCCGCTGGTCTGCCTGGCCGGCACCGACGACCGGGACGCCGACCCGGCGACGATGGCCGACTGGGCCGGTCACACCGCGATCGGCTGCACCGTGCGAACGATCCAGGGTGGACACCTCTTCTTCGCCGAGCGGGCCGCCGAGGTGGCCGCACTGGTCGGCACCGACCTGCTCGCGGCGACCGGCACCGCGCCGACGGCCCGGGCCGGCACCGCCACCGCCGTGGCCCCGGCCAGGGTTCCGACCGACCGACGGACGCCGGTGGAGGAACGGCCACTGCGGCCGGACCCGGCGGCCGAGCACCTGATCCCGCTCGGCAGCGGTGGTTGGCGGGTGTGGCGCGAGGGCGTGCTGCGGGCCGCCGGCTTCCCGGCCGACGGGGTGCTGCGGCTGACCGCGCCGGAGTTGGCCGCGGTGGCGGACGCCCACCTGGACGGCACCGTGACCGAGGCCGAGCTGCTACCGGTGCTGGGAGCCGCGGTGGCCCAGACCAGCAAGACGATCTACGACCTGGCCGGCGATCCGCTGTTCCGCGAGGCGGTGACCTGGCAGAACCTGAACGCGCTCACCGCCCTGGACTCGGTGCGCCGGGGCGGCCCGGACGAGCGGAGCCACGACAAGCGGCGGGCCCGCGAGCAGGCGATCGGCCGGTACTGGCAGCGGTACACGGCGAAGAACGACACCATCGGCTTCTTCGGGCCGATCTGCTGGGCGGCGCTCACCCGGCGGACCCCGACGACCACCATGACCGCCGGCCCGGCGCTGGTCCGGCGCCGGATGGTCGCCTTCGAGTGGCGGGCGCTGGCGGCGTTCGGCGACCGGATCGCCGCCGACCCGGCCGTCCGCCGCTGGCTGCCGGCCGGGCTGCACGCGCCGTTCCGGCTCGCCGACGAGCGGCGGGTGTCGCGCCCCGCGGCGCCGCCGGTCGTGCTCAGCCCCGCGGAGGCGGCGGTGGTCGCCCGGTTGGACGGCCGGACGCCGGTGGCCGAGATCGCTCGGCACCTGGTGGCGGAGGAGCCGACCGCGCGACGCGGACTGCGCAACGTGGACAACGTCTACCTGTTGCTGGACCGGCTGGTCGAGCGCGGTCTGGTCTGGTGGGGCGTCTCCCTGCCGATGAGCGGCGCGGCGGAGGGCCGACTTCGCGAGGTGATCGCGGGGGTCGGGGAGGCGGACCTGCGACGGGCGGTCGAGGCGGACTTCGCCCGGCTGTGCGCGGCGCGGGACGAGGTCGCGGCGGCGGCCGGCGACCCGGACCGGCTGCACCCGGCACTGCGGGCCCTGCACGCCGACTTCACCGAGCTGACCGGCCAGTCCGCCACGCACCGGCCGGGGGAGACGTACGCCGGCCGGGCCGTCTGCTACGAGGACACCGTCCGGGACCTCGACGTGACACTGGGGGCGGCGGTGCTGGACACCGTGGCCGCGCCGCTCGACGTGCTGCTGCGGGCGGCCCGCTGGTTGACCGTGGCGATCGCCGAGGCGTACGGAGTGGCGTTCCGGGGACTCTACGAGGAATTGGCCGCCGAGGCGGGCGACCGCGAGGTGAACTTCGCCGACTTCTGGTACCTGGCCCAGGGGCCGCTCTTCGGCACCGGGGAGCGGCCGATCGACGCGGTCTCGGCCGAGCTCGCGACGCGGTTCGCCCGGTTGACCGGGCTGGACGACGACCCGGCCGGGGACAGCCGGCTGGTGCAACTGTCCGCCGCCGACCTGGCCGCCCGGGTCGACGACCTCTTCCCGGCCGACCGTCCCGGCTGGTCGGCGGGCCGGATCCACAGCCCGGACCTGCAGATCTGCGCCGCCGGCGTCGAGGAGATCGACCGGGGTGCGGCGACCGTCGTGCTCGGCGAGCTGCACACCGCGTGGGCCACCCTGGACAACTCCGTGTTCGCCTCCGGTCACGACGCGCCCGAACGGCTGGCGGACTGGCTCGCCACGGACCTCGGCCCCGGCCGGGTACGGCTGCTCTTCCCGCCGTCGATGCCCCGGCACACCGCCCGGGTGACCTTCGCCCTGCAGCACCGGACGGACGTCCAACTCGCCTTCGTGCCGGCACCCGGCGCCGATCCGCGATGCGTGCCGATCACCGCCCTGCGGGTGCGCGCGAGCGGCGCGGAGCTGGTGGTCGACGGGGCCGGGCACGGGCCGTGGCCGCTGCTGGAGGTGTTCAGCGAGCTGCTGTCGATGCACGCGGCCGACGGCTTCAAGCTCGCCACCGCCCGGCCGCACACCCCCCGGATCGTGATCGACCGGCTGGTCGCCGTCCGCGAGACCTGGCGGACGAACATCGACGAGTCCGGCTTGGCCGGCGCCACCGGAAGCCTCGGTCGGTACCTCGCCGTACGGCGCTGGCGTCGGTCGTTGGGACTGCCGGAACGGGTCTACGTGAAGCTCTCCACCGAGACGAAGCCGTGCTACGTCGACCTGTCCAGCCCGATGTTCGCGTCGTCCCTCTGCGCGATGGTCCGGGCGGCGCGGCAGCAGGCCGGCGGTGCGGCGGCCATCTTGGTCAGCGAGGCGCTGCCCGGCCCGGAGCAGGCCTGGGTCCCCGACGGTCAGGGCCGCCGGTACCAGTCGGAACTGCGCATCCAGGTGGTCGATCCGGCGCTGCCCGCGACGATGGAGGTAACCCGATGACCGGGCCCGAGGCGCTCACCGCCACCCGCGGCGGGCCGGACGCGGGCGGTCGGGACGGCGCGGCGCCGTACGCCGTGGGGCCGGACCTGGAGTACCCGGAAGCCACCCTGGCCGACCTCATCCTCGCCGCCGCCGCCCGCCGCGGCCCGGCGGTCGCCGTACGGCAGTGGCACGAGGTGCTCAGCTACACCGAGCTGGTCGACCGGGCCGCGGCCCTGGCGGCCACCCTGCGCGGTCAGGGCGTCGGCCCGGAGACCCGGGTCGGCATCTGCGCCGGGCGGCGGCCGGAGCTGCTCGTCGCGGTGCTCGGCGTGCTGCTGGCCGGCGGGTGCTACGTGCCGCTGGACCGCGCCCACCCGCGACGGCGGATCCGGGAGATCGCCCGGGACGCGGGGCTGTCGACCGCGGTGGTCGACAAGGCCGGCCGCGAGGCGCTGGCGGACCTGGACCTGCGGCTGGTGGACATCCCCGCCGAGCCGGCCGGTACGCGGCCGGCCGCCGTGGCCTGCCCGGCCCGGCCGGACAACGCCGCGTACGTGCTCTACACCTCCGGGTCGACCGGTCGGCCGAAGGGTGTCGTGGTCAGCCACCGCAGCGTCGTCGCGCACGTGACGGCGTTCGGGGCGTACAGCGGCGCGGACGAGAGCTGCCGGGCCTTCGGCTTCGCCCCGCTCGGCTTCGACGCGTCGGTGCAGGACCTGTTCATCCCGCTGGTCGCCGGCGGTGAGATCGCCTTGGTGCCGGACGCGGACCGGGTCGACCCGGTCCGGCTGCAGCGGTTCGCCGAGGCGCACCGGGTGACCTGGGGGTGCCTACCGGCCGCGCTGCTGCCGCTGCTGGATCCCGACCGGCTGCCGCACTGGCGTACGGTCTTCACCGGGATCGAGGCGCCCGCCCCCGAACAGGTCGAGCGCTGGACCGGGTCGGCGGATCGCCCGACCCGCTGGTTCTCCAACGGCTACGGCCCCACCGAGGCCACGGTCTGCGTCACCGGCTATCTGGCGAGCGGGCCCTGGGATGGGCCGGTACCGATGGGCCGGCCGTTGGCCAACCACCGGATCC
Organism: Micromonospora sicca; assembly: GCF_003172935.1. Lineage (GTDB taxonomy): Bacteria > Actinomycetota > Actinomycetes > Mycobacteriales > Micromonosporaceae > Micromonospora > Micromonospora sicca. The sequence goes on from NZ_QGKS01000184.1 coordinate 15,461, forward strand.
ACCTGGTCGACGACGATGGCGAACCGGTGCCACCCGGTACTCCCGGCGAGGTGCTGATCGGCGGTGTCGGCCTGGCCCGCGGCTATCTCGGTCGGCCGGCCCTGACCGCCGAGCGGTTCGTTCCCGACCCGTTCTCCGGCGAGCCGGGCGCGCGGTTGTACCGCACCGGCGACCGCGCCGTCTGGCTGCCCGACCGGCAACTGCTCTTCCTCGGCCGGGTCGACCGACAGGTCAAGGTCCGCGGCCAGCGGGTGGAACTCGGCGAGGTGGAGGCGGTGCTGGGCGACCATCCGCTCGTCCGGCAGGCCGCGGTCGTACCGGTCGACGGTCCGGCCGGCACCGAACTGGTCGCCGTCGTGACGCCGGCGCAGTCGCCGCCGGACGCCGAGCTGGTCGAGTTCCTCCGGCAGCGGGTGCCGGACGTGATGGTGCCCCGGCGGCTGCTCCGGCTGGACGAGCTCCCGCTCACCCCGTCCGGCAAGCGCGACCGGGCGCGGCTCGCCGAGCTGGCCGTGGCCGGGTTCGCCGCGCCCGGCCCGTCCGACGGGAAGGCGGCCGGTGCCGCCGGCGCCGGGCTCGACGCCACGCCGGCCGGCGGGCTCGACGGCGGCGCCGATGCCGCCGGCACGCCCGACGAACGGGCCGTCGCCGGCGCCTGGCGGCGGGTGCTCGGCGTCCTGGCGGCGAACCCGGCCGACGACTTCTTCGCCGCCGGCGGGACCTCGCTGTCGGCGATGCGGCTGGTCGCCGTGCTGCGCGACGAACTCCGTCGGGACGTCTCCGTGGCGGACATCTTCGACGGCCGTACGCTCGGCGGTCTGGCCGCCCGGGTGGCCGGCGCGGACCGGCTCACCGAGCCGGAGCTGCTGCCGGGCCAGCCACCGACCTTGTCGCCGTCCCAGCGCCGGCTGTGGTTCCTGGACCAGCTCGCGCCCGACTCGGCGGCCTACAACACCGCCATGGCGGAGCGGCTGCGCGGCCCGCTGGACCTGACCGCGTTGCGCGCCGCGCTGCGGGCCGTCGTCCACCGGCACGAGGTGCTGCGCTGGCGGATCACCCGGGTCGCCGGTGCACCGCACGTGATCTGTGACCCGCCGGGTGACGTGCCGTTGAGGGTGGTCGACCTGTCCGGCATGGACCCGGCCGACCGGGAGACCGAGTTGCGGGCCTGGTTGCAGGCCGGCGCCGCGACCCGGTTCGACCTGGCCACGGGACCGGTGTGGCAGGCCGAGCTGTACCGGCTGGCCGCCGACGAGCACGTGCTGGCGATGACCTTCCACCACGCCGTGTTCGACGGTTGGTCGCAGGCGGTGCTGTACGACCAGTTGGCCACCGCCTACCGGGCAGCCCGGGACGGCACGGCGCCGCTGGACCCACTGCCGGCGACGTACGCCGACTACGCGGTCTGGCGAGCCGCCCGGGACCGGCGGCACGGGCCGGACGACCTCGCCTGGTGGACCGCGCACCTGGCCGGCGCGCCGACCATGCTGGAGTTGCCCGCCGACCGGGTACGCCCGGCCGCGCAGACCTACCGCGGCGAGTTCGCCAGCGCCCCGTTTCCGCCGGAACTCGACGCCCGGGTACGCGCACTGGCGGCCCGGCTCGGCGCGACGCCGTCCACCGTCCTGCTGGCCGCCTTCGGTGAGGTGCTGCGCCGACTGCTCGACCGCACGGACCACGTGGTGGGCGTCGTGGTCGCCGATCGCCGGCTGGCCGCCGTCGCGGACCTGGTCGGGTTCTTCGTGGACATCGCACCGGTGCGGCTGCGCCCCGACGGCGAGCGCAGCTTCACCGATCAGGTGCTGGCCTGCCGGCAGGAGTTGCTCGACGTGCTGGCCCATCCGAACGCGCCGCTGGAGCGGATCGTCCAGGAGCTGTCCGTGCCACGGGACCCGGCCCGGCCACCGCTGGTCCAGGTGCTGTTCAACGTGTTCAACTTCGCCGAGCCGGCACTGGACCTGCCGGACCTGGTCGCCGAGCGGGTGCCGGCCGGTCTGCCGGGTTCGCCGTTCGACCTGACCCTCTACCTGGTCGAGCGGCAGGGTGTGCTGGCGCTGGACGCGGTCTACAACCCGGACCTGTTCGCCGCCGCCCGGATCGCCGACCTGCTCGACGGTTACCTGGCGGTGCTCGACTCGCTCACCGACGCGCCCGAGCGGCCGGCGGACTCCGTTCCGGCGCCCGCCGTGCTGGCCCGGGTCCAGGCGGGGGCGGTGCGGTCCACTCCGCCGCCCGCGCCGCCCGGCCGGGCCGCGGTCGGTCCGGCGGCCGCCGCCGGCCCGGTCGCACCGACCGGCCCGACCGAGGAACTGGTGGCCCGGGTGTGGCGGGAGACGCTGCGCGTCGACCGGGTGGGCGCCGCCGACAGCTTCTTCGACCTCGGCGGGCACTCGATCGCCATGGCCGAGGTGCAGCACCGGCTCGCCGAGGCGACCGGGCGGGAGATCGCCCTGGTGGACCTGTTCCGCTATCCCAACGTCCGCGCGCTGGCCGCGTTCCTGGACGGCGCGGAGAACAGCGACGGAATCCACCTCGCCCTGCAGCGCGCGGCCGACCGCCGGGCCCGGGCGCGTGGCCGGCAGCAGCGGCGGCCCACCGGCAGCCCCGGGCGGGCAGAGCCGTGACCTGGTCCATCCCGCCGGCCGGGCCCCGCAGTCTTGTCCGTCGTCAACCGTCCCGCCGCGTCAGCGGCCCCGCGAGATAGAGGAATCATCGTGGTCCTCCAGAACCGCACCGACATCCTGCCCGAGGACGGGGTCGAGCCGTTGGCCATCGTCGGGGTGGCCGCCCGGGTGCCCGGGGCCGACGACGTCCGGCAGTTCTGGCGCAACCTGGTGGACGGGGTCGAGTCGGTCACCTCGTTCAGCCGGGAGGAGCAGCTGGCCCGGGGCGCGAAGCTCGCCGAGGTGGACGATCCGGGCTGGGTCTCCCGGGCGCCGATCATCGACGGGTTCGACCAGTTCGACGCCGGGCTGTTCGGGATGACGGCCAGGGAAGCCGAGGTGATGGACCCCCAGCACCGGTTGTTCCTGGAGTCGTGCTACGCCGCGCTGCAGGACGCCGGGTACGACCCGGCCCGCTACGACGGGGCGATCGGCGTGTACGCCGGCACCGGCAGCCAGCACTACGTGTGGGAGAACATCCTCCACAACAGCCGGGTCAGTGGTTCGCCGAGCAGCATGGTGTCCATCAACACCGGCAACTCGCCGAACTACGTGACCACCACACCCTCCTACCGACTGGACCTGCGCGGCCCCAGCCTGACCGTGCAGACCGCCTGCTCGACCTCCCTGGTCGCCTTCCACCTGGCCTGCGAGGCGTTGCGCAACGGGGAATGCGACATGGCGCTGGCCGGTGGGGTCAACCTGGAGATGCCGCACGGCATCGGCTACCTGGGCATGGACGGGTTCACCTCCCCGGACGGGCACTGCCGTCCCTTCGACGCCGGGGCGAACGGCACGGTGTGGGGCAGTGGGGTCGGGGTCACCCTGGTCAAGCGGCTCGCCGACGCGGTCGCCGACGGCGACACGATCCGGGCGCTGGTGCTCGGCAACGCGATCAACAACGACGGCGCGCAGAAGGCCGGGTTCACGGCGCCCAGCGTCGACGGCCAGATCGCCGCCGTCGCTCAGGCGGTCGGCACGGCCGCGATCGACCCGAGGACCATCACGTACGTCGAGGCGCACGGGACCGGCACCGCGATGGGCGACCCGATCGAGGTCGCCGCGCTGTCCGCCGTGTACGGGCAGCACACCGGCGAGCGCGGGTGGTGCGCGCTGGGCTCGGTGAAGTCCAACATCGGCCACCTCAGCCAGCCCTCCGGCATCGTCGGCCTGATCAAGACGGTGCTGGCGATGGAACACCGGCTGATCCCGCCGACCCTCAACTACGAGCGGCCGAACCCGGCCATCGACTTCGCCGAGACCCCGTTCTATGTGGCCAACGCCCTGGCCAAGTGGGAGACCGGCGGGGTGCCCCGGCGGGCCGGGGTCAGCTCGTTCGGCATCGGCGGCACCAACGCCCACGTGATCCTCCAGGAGGCACCCGAGCCGGCATCCGCCGCCCGGCGGTCGCCGCCCCCCCGCCGTACCCGGCTGATGCGGGTCTCGGCGAAGACGGCGACCGCGCTGGAGCGCGCCGTCGGCCAGCTCGCCGAGCACCTGGAGACCGTCACCGACGGGACCCCCGAACTCGCCGACGTGGCCCACACGCTGCGCGTCGGCCGCCCGGAGTATCCGCACCGGACCAGCGTGGTCGCCGACGACCTGCCGGCGGCGGTCGCCGCCCTGCGGGACAAGCGCCGCCGGCAGGCCGGGGTCGTCGACGGGGCCGCGCCGCCGGTGGCGTTCCTCTTCTCCGGCCAGGGCGCGCAGTACGCCGGCATGGGCGCCCAGCTGTACGCCGAGGAGCCCGCCTACGCCAAGGTGGTGGACGACTGCGCGGAGCTGCTCGAACCGCAGCTCGGCCTGGACATCCGCGACCTCATCCTCGGCCGGGACCCCGGGGCCGAGGAGAAGCTGACCGAGACCCGGTACACCCAGCCGGCGCTGTTCACCGTCGAGTACGCGCTGGCGGTCACCTGGGAGCTGCTCGGCGTACGTCCGGCGGCGATGATCGGGCATTCCATCGGCGAGTACGTCGCGGCCACCCTGGCCGGGGTCTTCACCCTGCCTGACGCGCTGCGGGTGGTCGCCGCCCGGGGCCGGCTGATGCAGTCGATGCCGGCCGGTTCGATGCTCGCCGTCGCAGCCGACGAATCCGAGGTGGCCGCTCTGCTGCCGGACGGGGTCACGATCGCCACGGTGAACGGGCCGGGCACCTGCGTGGTGGCCGGCGAGACCGCGGCGGTCGCGGCGTTCGCCGACGGCCTGCCGGGCAGGACCAAGAAGCTGCGGACGTCGCACGCGTTCCACTCGCCGATGATGGACCCGATCCTGGCCGAGTTCACCCAGGTGGTGGCCGCCGTCCCGCTCGGCCCGCCGCGAACCCGGTTCCTGTCCAACGTCACCGGCACCTGGATCACCGACGAACAGGCGACCGACCCCGGTTACTGGGCGGCGCACCTGCGCCGGCCGGTCCGGTTCGGCGCCTGCGTAGGGACCCTGCTGGCCGAGGGGCGCTGGTCGCTGGTCGAGTGCGGTCCCGGCCGGCAGTTGTCCGGCCTGGCGCGGATGCAGGTGGCCCGGGCCACCGCGCCGGCGCAGCGGGCGCTCACCCCGCTGGCGAGCATGCCGGGGCCGGGCGAATCGACCGGCGATCTGACCACGCTGTCCAGCTCGATGGGCGCCCTGTGGGTGCGTGGCGTGCCGGTGCGTCCGCTGCCCAGCGAGGACGACGGCCACCCCGGGGACGGTCCGCCCGCGCTGTTCCGCGTGCCGCTGCCGGTGCACCCGTTCGAGCGCAAGCGCTACTGGGTGGACCCGGACCCGGAGCAGCCGGTCGTGCCGGTCGTCCCGCCCAGCGGGCCCCGCGCGCTCGCGGACTGGTTCGCGGTGCCGACCTGGCGCCAGGCCGCGCCCGACCCGCGTACCGGGCCGATCGGCCGTTGCCTGGTCTTCGTGGACGGGCCACGCGGCGACGAGTTGGCCGGTGCGTTGCGCGACGCGGGTGCCGACCTGGTCGAGGTGCGGCCGGGACCGGCCTTCGCTCCGGCGCCGCACGGCTTCCGGCTCCGGCCGGGCGTCCGCGAGGACCACGACGCCCTGGTCGGCGCGTTGTCCGCGGCCGGGGTGCCGGGGCGAATCGTGCACGCCTGGGCGCTGGACGGCGAGCCCGCCGGCACCGACATCGCCGCCGCCTGGGCCGGGCAGGACCGCGGGTTCTTCAGCGCGCTGCAGCTGGTCCAGGCGCTCGCCGGGACCGGGCTGACCGCCGGCGAGGAGGCCGCCGAGCCGATCCGGCTGGACCTGGTCACCGCGGGCGTCGGCGACCCCGCCGGCGGCGACCTGGTCCGCCCTGAGCACGCCACCCTGGCCGGGCTGGCCCGGGTGCTGCCGATGGAACAGCAGGGGCTGAGGGTACGGCTGATTGACGCCGATCCGGCCACCACCGACCCGTCGGCGCTGGTGGCCGAGCTGTGCCGGCCGGCCGACGGCGGGCCCGCCGAGGTGGCGTTGCGCGGGGCACGTCGCTGGGTCACCGGGTTCGAGCAGGTCAGCCTGGAGGGTGCGGCGGAGCCCGGGGTGCTGCGCGAGGGCGGCCGTTATCTGATCACCGGCGGCCTCGGCGGGATCGGCATCACCCTCGCCGAGGACCTCGCCGCGCGGGTGCGGGCGCGGCTGGTGCTGCTGGCCCGGTCCGGGTTGCCGGCCCGCGAGGAGTGGGACAGCTACCTGGCGGTGCACGGCAGCGACGACCGGGTGGGTCGGGCCATCGCGGCGATCCGCCGGATGGAGAGCGGCGGGGCCGAGGTGCTGGTGCTGGCCGCCGACGTGACCGATCCGGCCGACCTGCGCCGGGTACGCGACGACGTCGAGGCGGCGTTCGGCGGGCTGGACGGCATCGTGCACGCCGCCGGCCTGCCGGGCGGCGGGCTGGCCGAGGTCAAGGAACGGGCCGAGGCCGAGCGGGTGCTGGCGCCGAAGCTCGCCGGCACCCTCGCGCTGGCCCAGGTCTTCGGTGACCTGCCGATGGACTTCGTCGCGCTCTGCTCGTCGATCACCTCGGTGGCCGGCGGTCTCGGCCAGGTGGACTACTGCGCGGCCAACACCTTCCTCGACGCGTACGCCCGGGCCGGCCATGGTTGGCGCGCCCCGGTGGTGGCGCAGAACTGGGGCGGCTGGGCGGAGGTCGGGATGGCCGTCGAGACCACCTCGGCCACCCTCCGCGCGGCGGGCCGAGAGACGGTCACCGGGCCGGTCGACCACCCGATGCTGACCACCCGGGTCAGCGGTCCGGATCAGATCGTCGTGCACGGGGTGGTGTCGGCCGCCAGCCAGTGGGTGCTGGACGAGCACCGGATCGGGGGCGTACCGGTGGTGCCGGGCACCGGGCACCTGGAGTGCGCCCGCGCCGCCGTCGCGAGCGGTGTTCCGGCGCCGGGCGCCGGGCAGGTGGTCGAGCTGACCGACGTGGCCTTCCTGGAGCCGTTCGCGGTGCCGGACGGATCGGTGGCGCAGTACCGGGTGGAGCTGTCCACCGAGGACGGTACGTTCCAGGTCCGCAGCCTGGCCGCCGGCCGGACGCGGACCCACGTACGCGGATCGGCCGGCTGGACCGCGGCGGGCGACGCCCCGGTGCTGGACCTCGCCGCGGTGCTCGGCCGGTGCCGGCGGATCGACGACCGCCGGCCGCGGACCGGGATGGTGACCTTCGGGCCGCACTGGGACGTGCTGCGCGAGCACTACGTGGGCGACGGCGAGGAACTGGCCCGGATCGAGACTCCCGCGGCGTCCGCCGGTGACCTGGCGGCCTGGGGGCTCCAGCCGGCGATGCTGGACGTGGCCACCGCGTTCGGCCGCGGCCGGGGCGAGGGCAGCTACCTGCCGCTGTCCTACGGCCGGGTGGTCGTGCGCGGCGACCTGCCGGGCAACTTCTACAGTCACCTGCGGCACCGGGACACCACCACCGACGACGTCGTCGTGGCCGACCTGTCGCTGGTCGACTCCACCGGCCGGGAACTCGTCGCGATCAGCGAGTTCGTCCTGCGCCGGGTGGACCAGGCGGCGGTGACCGGCGACCTGGTCGCACCGGCGGCCGGCCCGGTCGCCGGACGGCCGGCCGGGCCGGTGGACCCGGCGCCGGCCGGCCCGTCGGGAGAGATCAGGCCGGCGGACGGGGCCGAGGCCTTCCGGCGGAGCCTCGGCGCGGGTCTCGGACCGCAGGTGGTGATCACCACCCGGCCGGTGGAGGACATCCTGCGCCGGACCCGGCAGCGGGCCACCGACGCCGACTCGGACCAGCCGGACGGGGCGACCGCGCCGGCCACCGGTGGTGATGGCTCGGCCGGCCCTGGCGGCGGGCTCGAGGCGGCCATCGCCGCGGTGTGGCGGGACAACCTCGGCGTGGACGACATCGGGGTGGACGACGACTTCTTCGAGCTCGGCGGCAACTCGCTGGTGGCGGTCCAGCTCATCGCCTCGATGCGCAAGGCGGTCGGGGTGCGGCTGCCGATGCGCAGCCTGTTCGAACGGCCCACCATCGCCGGACTGGCCGCGTTGATCGAACAGCTTCGGGCCGAGGCGCCCGCGGAAACCCCCGCCGCCGACCCGGCGGCCACGACCATCCCACGGCTGCCCCGCGGGTGAGCGCACAGAAGGAGGACCAGGTGACCGAATCGGCCGCAGCCGGGCTGCCCTTGACGATCGAGAGCGACGGCACACCCATCGTGGAGCTGGTCGAGGCCCGACGCGCGGAGATCCGTGCGGCCCTGGTCGAACACGGCGGGGTGCTGCTGCGCGGCTTCGACGTCGGCCGCGTCGACGGGTTCGACCGGGTGGTGCGGGCGCTGGCGGGCAGCCCGCTCACCTACACCGAGCGTTCGTCGCCCCGCAGCACCATCAAAGGGCAGGTCTACACGTCGACCGACTATCCGGCGGACGAGGAGATCTTCCTGCACAACGAGAACTCGTACCAGGCGAGCTGGCCGCTGACCCTCTTCTTCTACTGCATCCAGCCGCCCACCTCGCTGGGCGCGACGCCGCTGGCCGACGTCCGCCGGGTGTACCGGGAGATCGACCCGGCGGTCCGTGAGGAGTTCGAACGGCGCCGCTGGATGCTGGTCCGCAACTTCCACGGCGACTTCGGCACCCCGTGGCAGCAGGTGTTCAACACCGACGACCGGGACGCGGTGGCGGGCTACTGCGCGGCGAACGGGATCGAGGTGGAGTGGCTCGGCCGGGACGGCCTGCGTACCCGGTCGGTCCGCGACGCCGTCCACCACCGGCCCGGCAGCGACCTGCCGAGATGGTTCAACCACGCGACGTTTTTCCACGTGTCCACGCTGGCCAAGGACCTCCAGGAGGGCCTGTTGGCGATGTTCGGCGAGGACGGCCTGCCGACCAACACCTACTACGGCGACGGGGCGGCGATTCCCGCCGACGTGATGGACCACCTCCGGGCCGCCTACCGGGCGGCGACCGTGCGCTTCGACTACCGGGCGGACGATGTCCTGGTGGTGGACAACATGACCGCGGCGCACGGCCGGGAGCCGTTCACCGGGCCCCGCCGGATCGCGGTCGCGATGGCCGAGCCGTACAGCCCGACCAGCCAGCAGAATTCGATCGAGCAGCAGGAGCAGTGGTGACTCCGCTGACGCCTGAAGGCGCCAGCTTTTCAGGCCGCTTGCACGGACTGAAGGGCAAGCCCTGCCCTCAGTATGTTGCTGGCGCCAACTACGTCCGCGTGCCCGTTGTAGCCGCAGGTTGCGCAGGTGAAGCCGGCTTGAGTGGGACGGTTGTCCCGGGCACAGTGCCCACACTGGGGGCAGGTGCGGGAGGTATTGGCAGGGTTCACCGCAACCACCAGCCGCCCGGCGCTTTCAGCCTTGGCGGCAAGGATCCGCAGGAACGCCCCCCAACCCGCATCCAGGATCGAACGGTTGAGCCCGGACTTTTGCGCCACGTTGCTGCCCGGCGCGTCGAGGGTGCCGGCCGCCGAGCGGGTCATGTTGCCGATCCGCAGGTCCTCGTGCGCGATCAGATCGTGGTGTCGGACCAGCCATCGGGCGGTCTTGTGGGCGTGGTCGAGCCGCTGCCGCCGGACCCGGGCGTGCAGGGCGGCGACCCGCTCGCGCGCTTTCCGGCGCCGGTTCGACCCACGCTCGCGGCGGGCCAACACTTGCTGAGCGGCGCCCAATCGGGCGGTGGATGCGGCGAGGTACCGGGGATTGGCGACGTGTACGCCATCAGAGGCGCGGTGCGCGTGCACCCGCACGTGCCCTACACCCTGCAGGTACAGCCGAACCTGACCCGAATCGGGCGCCGAGTCCCAGCGGCAACCATCGCGGTCCTTGGGCCATTCCACGGTGTCGAACCAGCCGCTGCCCTTGAACCGCGGATATCCCGGGGCCTGGCCGGATTTGACCCGACGGAAGAACGCGGCGAAGGCCTTCTCCAGCCGGCGCAGGGTGGCCTGCTGGGAGGAGAACGACCAACGTGCCTGCCCCGACGGATCGGTCCGCCTGATGTCTTTGAGCTGGGCGGACTGATCGCCGTAGCGAACCGTCACCCGGGACCGACGCCAGGCCTCCCGGCGCTCCTCCAACGCCGCGTTGTAGAGGTTCCGGTGGTCGTCCAAGCAGGCCGCGAGAGCGGCGGCCTGCCGGGCGGTGGGGCGCAGCAGGAAGGTGTACGCCCGTCTCACCAGTCACGGTCCAGTAACTCACGGCCCACAAGCACGCCCAAATCGTACGACGTTTGTCCGCACCGGATTGAAGGGAGGGAGCGCGGATTCCCCCGGTACTTCACGGGTGCTGGTTTCCTCCGCGCGAATCTTATGGCCGAAGACCGTTTCGTCGTGGTGCGCAACGACGAGGAGCAGTATTCGATCTGGGCGGCCGACCGGGAGATCCCGGCCGGCTGGCAGGACGCCGGGTTCACCGGCTCCAAGGCCGACTGCCTCGCGCACGTGGACGAGGTGTGGACGGACATGCGCCCGCGCTCGCTGCGTGAGTCGGCGCGATGACGGAGGTCCGTGAGTGGAGCTTCCCCGCCTCGTACGCCCAGGAGCGGGTCTGGTTCGCCAACCAGCGCGACGTCGGATCACCGGTCCACAACGTGTCCAGCCCGTGGACGTTCCCCACCGGCCTGACCCGGGAGCAGGTCACCGCGGTGTTTGCCGAGGTCGTCGCCCGGCACGAGGCGCTGCGGAGCTGCCTGCGACTCCAGGATGGCGTCCTGCTCCAGGTGGTGCGTGCCGTCGAGCCGATCGAGCTTCCGGTCGACGACCTGCGTGAGCTGCCCGACGACGAGCGGGTCCGCCGGACCGCCGAGATCGCCGCGGAACTGTCCCGGACCGCGATCCCGCTGGACCGGCCGCCGCTCTGGCGCGCCCGGCTGGTGCGGCTGGGCGACACCGCGTGGCGGTTGCTGCTGGTGCTGCACCACGCGGTGTTCGACGCGCACTCGGTGGCCGTCTTCCGGGACGAGATGGACGCCCTGTCCCGGGCCGCGGTGTCCGGTACGGCGGCCGTGCTGCCCGAGCTGCCCATCCAGTACGCCGACTACGCCGCGTGGCAGCGTGAGCAGTTGGCCGGTGCCGGGCTGAAGACCCAGCTCGCGTTCTGGCGGGACCGCCTCGCCGACGCCCCGCCGGTGCTCGACCTGCCGCTGGACCGCCCCCGACCGGCCGAACTCGGCTTCGGCGGCGACGAGGTCCATTTCACCCTCCCGGACGGGCTGCTCGACCGGGTCTCGGCGCTCGGCCGAGGGGCGTCCGCCACCCCGTTCATGGTGCTCCTGACCGCGTTCTCCGCCCTGCTGTCCCAGCTGTCCGGCAGCCCGGACGTGGTGGTCGGGGTCTCCACCACCGGGCGGGACCTGCCCGAGCTGGCCCCGCTGATCGGGATGTTCGTCAACCCGATCGCGCTGCGCTGCGACCTCGACGGCGATCCCACCTTCACCGAGCTGCTCGGCCGGGTCCGGGACGCCCTGATGGACGCGATGGAGCACGGCCAGACCCCGTTCCAACTGGTCGTCGAGGCGGTCGCGCCGCAGCGGGACCCCGCGGTGCAGCCGATCTTCCAGGCGGCGATCAACTACGTGCCCGACACCGGCTTCGACCCGGTGCCGCTGGGCACCACCAAGGACGACCTCGCCTTCGATCTGGCCAGCGGTACCAGCCGGCTGCTCTACCGGACGGCGCTGTTCGACCGGTCCACCGCCGAGGCGATCGTCGACCGGTACGTCCGGCTGCTCCAGGCCGCGGTCGCCGACCCGGGGCTGCGGGTCTCCGCGCTGCCGCTGCTGACCGACGTCGAGCGGGCGCTGGTGGTGGGGGAGTGGAACGACACCACGCGCCGCATCGCCGAGCGCACCGTTCCGGCACTGGTCGAGGAGCAGGTCGGTCGTACGCCGGAGGCGACCGCGCTGATCTGCGACGGCGCCACCATGACGTACGCCGAGCTCGACGCGCGGGCGAACCCGCTCGCCCGGACGCTGATCGCCCGTGGTGTCGGCCCGGAGTCGCTGGTGGCGTTGGCGCTGCCCCGCTCGCCGGAGCTGGTGGTCGCGGTGCTGGCCGTGCTCAAGTCCGGTGCTGCGTACCTGCCGATCGACACCAGCTACCCGGCCGAGCGGATCGCCTGGCTGCTCGACGACGCGGCGCCCGCGCTGGTGCTGGCCACGGCGGCCACCGCGGCGCTGGTGCCCGGCGAGGTGCCGGTCCTGGCCGTGGCCGCCGACGTCGACGCGCCGTTGACCGACGCCGACCGCGTGCCGGTGACCGACGCGGACCGAGTCGCCCCCCTGCGGCCGGGACACCCGGCGTACGTGCTCTACACCTCCGGGTCGACCGGCCGCCCGAAGGGCGTGGTGGTCGAACACCGGTCGGTCAACGCCTACCTCGCCTGGGCCCGGCACAGCTACCCGGGACTGGCCGGCACCGCGCTGCTGCACTCGCCGATCTCCTTCGACCTCAGCGTGACCGGGCTGCTCGGCCCGCTCACCGCCGGTGGCGCCATCCGGCTGGCCGCGATCGACGCGCCCGCGGCACGGGCCGGCGGCCGGCCCACGTTCCTGAAGGCGACGCCGAGCCACCTGCCGCTGCTGGACGGCGAGCTGTCGCCCACCGCGGACCTGGTGCTCGGCGGTGAGGCGCTGGCCGGCGAGCCGCTCGCGGCCTGGCGCGCCGCGCACCCCGAGGTCACGGTGATCAACGAGTACGGGCCGACCGAGGCCACGGTGGGCTGCGTCGCGGCCCGGATCGAGCCCGGCGAGTCGCTGCCTCCCGGCCCGGTCGCCATCGGCCGGCCGATCTGGAACGTCGAGGTGTACCTGCTCGACCCGGCGCTGCGGCCGGTGCCGGTCGGCGTGGCCGGGGAGTTGTTCGTCGCGGGCGATCAGGTGGCCCGCGGCTACCTCCGCCGGCCGGCGCTCACCGCGGAGCGCTTCCTGCCCTGCCCGTTCGGCGCGCCCGGACGGCGGATGTACGCCACCGGCGACCGGGCCCGGTGGCGGGCGGACGGGACCATCGAGTACCTCGGTCGCACCGACCATCAGGTCAAGGTGCGCGGCCACCGGATCGAACTCGGGGAGATCGAGTCGGCCCTGCTGGCCCGGCCGGACGTGCACCGTGCGGCGGTCCTGGTCCGCGAGGACGACCAGGGCGAGCCGTACCTGGTGGGCTACGTCGTCGGCCCGGCCGAGCGGGACGTCCTCGCCGCGGAGCTGGCCCGGACGCTGCCCGCCCATCTGGTGCCGGCCGCCTTCGTCCGGCTCGACGACCTGCCGCTGACCGCGAACGGCAAGCTGGATCGGGACCGGCTGCCGGCGCCCGAGCAGGTCAGCCAGGCCTACGTCGCGCCGCGGACCGACGCCGAGGCGCTGGTGGCCGAGGTCTTCGCCGAGATCCTGCAGGTGGAGAAGGTCGGCGCGCGGGACGACTTCTTCGCCCTGGGCGGCAACTCGCTGCGCGGGATGCGGGCGATGGCCCGGATCCGGTCCGAGGTCGACCTCGACGTGCCGATGCGGGCGTTGTTCAGCCACCCGGTCGTCGCCGACCTGGCGGTCCAGATCGAACAGCTGATCGCCGCCGAGGTGGACGACCTCTCCGACGCCGAGGTCGCCGCGCTGCTCTCGGCCGAGGAGGGAACGACCCGATGACCGCCCGGACCGAGGCGGCTGACCGCGACGCCGGTCGCGAAGCGCTGACCGCCCGGCGCCTGCGGCGCCGCGCGGCCGCACCCACCGCCGGGATCACCCGCCGGCCCGACGGCACCGACCCGCCGCTGTCGTTCGCCCAGGAGCGGGTGTGGTTCATGGAGCAGATCGCTCCGGGTCAGGCGGCGTACCTGATGGCAGTGCCGCTGCGGGTGCGCGGCCCGCTCGACGTGGACCGGCTGCGCGCGGCGCTGGACGGGCTCACCCGGCGGCACGAGTCGCTGCGGACCCGGTTTCCGGCGGACGCCGACGGGCGCCCGTTGGCGCTCGTCGAGGACGATGTCGAGGTGCCGCTGCGGATCGTCGAGGCGGCCGACGAGAGCGCCGCGCAGGCCCTGGTCGACCGGGCCGCGGTGGAACCGTTCGACCTGGCCGCCGGCCCGCTGCTGCGGGCCCTGCTGGTCCGGATGGCCTGCGACGATAATCCGGCCTCCGCGCCGCAAGACGGCACTCCGGACCGGATGAACGTCGCCGACGACCACGTGCTGCTGCTGACCCAGCACCACATCACCTCCGACGGCTGGTCGGTCGACGTGCTGCTGCGTGACCTGATCGCCCTGTACCAGCATTCGGAGCAGCTGCCCGAGCTGCCGATCCAGTACGGCGACTTCGCGCACTGGGAGGCCCGGACGTTGGCCGGCCCGCAGGTGCGGCGCCACCTCGACTACTGGACCGCGCGGCTGGCCGGGGTGCCGCCGCTGGAGTTGCCGCTCGACGCTCCCCGCCCGGCCACCCAGACCTACCACGGCGACTTCGTGGAGTTCCGGGTGAACCGGGAGGTGGTCGACGGGTTGGCCACCCTGGCCCGGGAGGCCGGCGGCACGCTGTTCATGGCGCTGCTGGCCGCGTACCAGGTCCTGCTGGCTCGGCACTGCGGTCAGGACGACTTCGCGGTCGGCGTCTCGGTCGCCGGCCGCTCCGCCCCGGAGCTGGAGAACGTGGTGGGCATGTTCATCAACATGCTGCCGATGCGGGCCGAGCTGGCCGGCGACCCGACCTTCACCGAACTGCTCGGTCGCACCCGCCCGGCGGTGCTGGACGCCTTCGAGCACGCCGACGTGCCGTTCGCCCGGGTGGTGCAGGAGCTGGGTGTGCCGCGCGACGTCAGCCGCTCGCCGGTGTTCCAGGCGATGCTCGTCCTGCAGAACTACGAGATGGGGCGGTTCGCGGCGGCCTCCGGCCGGGCCGACGTGGAGTTCGACTGGACCCCGATGGAGCTGCGGGCCACCCGGTTCGACATCGAACTGCACCTGGTCGAGGTCGGCAGCGGCCTGCTGGGCAAGTTGGTCTTCAACACCGACCTGCTCCACCGGTCCACCGTGGAGCGGATGGCGGACCGGTTCGGCGCGCTGCTGCGGTCCGTCGTCGTCGCGCCGGAGTCGCCGGTGTCCGGGCTGGAGGTGCTGGCCGACGGCGAGCGCGCGCTGGTGGTCGACGCCTGGAACGCCACCGCCACCCCGTTCCCCGAGCACGCGACGCTGCACGGCCTCGTCGAGGAGCAGGTGGCCCGGACGCCGGACGCCGTCGCGGTCCGGTTCGAGGGGCGTTCGGTGT
This sequence comes from Micromonospora sicca, assembly GCF_003172935.1. Classification (GTDB taxonomy): domain Bacteria; phylum Actinomycetota; class Actinomycetes; order Mycobacteriales; family Micromonosporaceae; genus Micromonospora; species Micromonospora sicca. The sequence continues at coordinate 30,832 of NZ_QGKS01000184.1, forward strand.
CCTACGCCGAGCTGAACGCGGTGGCCAACCGGATCGCACACCGGCTGCGACGCGCCGGGGTGGGCCCGGAAACCCTGGTCGGGGTGTGCGCGGAGCGGTCGGTCGAGCTGGTCGCGGGGCTGCTCGGGGTGCTCAAGGCCGGCGCCGCCTATCTGCCGCTGGACCCCGAGTACCCGGCCGACCGGCTGGCGTTCATGGTCTCCGACGCCGCCGCCCCGGTGGTGCTGCTGCAGGACCGGCTGCGGGGGGTGCTGCCGGACACCGGCGCGACGGTACTGGCGCTCGACGACGAGTCCGAGTGGCGCGGTGAGTCCGGGGACGACCCGTCGCCCACCGCCACCGCCGGCAACGTCGCCTACGTGATCTACACCTCCGGCTCCACCGGACGGCCGAAGGGGGTCGCCAACACCCACCGGGGCATCGTGAACCGGCTGGACTGGATGCAGCGGACGTACCGGCTCGGCGCGGACGACGCGGTGCTGCAGAAGACACCGGCCAGCTTCGACGTGTCGGTCTGGGAGTTCTTCTGGCCGTTGCAGACCGGTGCCCGGCTGGTGTTGGCCAGGCCCGGCGGGCACAAGGACGCCGCCTACCTGCGCGATCTGCTGATCGCCGAGCGGGTGAGCACCGCCCACTTCGTGCCGTCGATGCTCACCGCCTTCCTCGCCGAGGAGGGCGTCGAGGCGTGTGCCGGCCTGCGCCGGGTGATCTGCAGCGGCGAGGAACTGCCGCTGGCGTCGGCCGTCGAGTTCTCCGGTCGGCTTCCGGACTGCGAACTGCACAACCTGTACGGGCCGACCGAGGCGGCGATCGACGTCAGCTGGTGGCCCTGCCGGCCGGCGGAGCTGGCGGGGCTGACCAGTGTGCCGATCGGTGGTCCGATCGCCAACCTGCGCCTGTACGTGCTCGATGAACGGCTCAACCCGGTGCCTCCCGGGGTGAACGGTGAGCTGTACATCGGCGGCGTCGGCCTGGCCCGCGGCTATCATCGCCGGCCCGCGTTGACCGCCGAGCGGTTCGTCCCGGACCCGTTCGGCCCGACCCCGGGAGCCCGGCTTTACCGGACCGGCGACCTGGTCCGCTGGCGGCCGCCCCACGGCTCGCGGCGGCCCCCCGGCTCGTCCGAGGCCGCACCGGCGGGGGCGGGCGGGATGGCTCCACCGACGGCCGGGGTGATCGAATTCCTCGGCCGGATCGACCACCAGGTCAAGCTGCGCGGCCTGCGGATCGAGCTCGGCGAGATCGAGAGCGCGCTGCGCGAGCAGGACGGCGTGGTCGAGGCCGCGGTCGTGGTCCGCGAGGACACCCCGGGCGACAAGCGGCTGGCCGCCTACCTGGTCGGCCCGGCGTCGGCCGCCGAGCTGAAGGCGGCGCTGAAGCAGCGGCTGCCGGAGTACATGGTGCCGGCGGCGTTCGTGTCGCTGGACGCGTTGCCGCTGACCACGAACGGCAAGCTCGACCGCAGGGCGTTGCCCGCCCCGGTGGCGTCCCGTGAGTCGGCCGCGCAACTCGTCGAACCCCGTAACCCGACCGAACGGACGCTGGCCCGGATCTGGTCGGAGGTGCTCGGCGTGCCGACGCTCGGCATCGACGACGACTTCTTCGACCTGGGCGGGCACTCGATGCTGGCCACCCAGGTCGTCGCGCGGATCCGCAAGGCCGAGCTGGCCGGCCGCCCGGTCGGCGTGATGGACCTGTTCCAGAACCGGACGATCCGCGATCTCGCCGGGTTCATCGACGGACCGGCGCAGGACGACGGGCCGCGCCGGCTGCTCTACGAGCTGACCAGGCCAATCCCGGCGGACCGGCGGACGCTGACCTACGTGTGCGTGCCGTACGGCGGCGGCAGCGCCATCGTCTATCAACCGCTGGCCGACGCGCTCCCCGACGGCGTCGCGCTGTACTCGGTGGCGATTCCGGGGCACGACGTCGGCCTCGAAGAGGACGCGGTGCGCCTGGACGAGCTGACCGGTCGGGTCGCGGCGGAGGTGCTGGAACGGATCTCCGGCCCGCTCGTGCTGTACGGGCACTGCGGCGTCGGTAGCGCGATCGTGGCCGAGGTGGCCCGCAAGATCGAGGCGGCCGGGCGGGACCTGGAGGCGGTGTACATCGGCGCGATGTTCCCGTTCGCCCGCCCCAAGGGCGCCTTCTCGGCGATGCGTATCCGGCTGGAGGCGCTGCGGAGCAACAAGCACTACGCGAGCTGGCTGAAGGGCATGGGGGTCGACACCGACGAACTCGACCCCGAGCAGGCCGACCGGATCATCAGCAACATGCGGGCCGACTCGCGGGCCTCCGAGGAGTACTTCACCGGGCTGTTGGACCGGCGGGTGGAGAAGCTCCGCGCGCCGATCGTCTCGGTGGTCGGTTCGGCCGACCCGGTCACCGAGTACCACGCCGAGCGGTACGCGGAGTGGCAGTTCCTCAGCGACACCCTGGGCCTGGTGGTGCTGGACGAGGCCGGGCACTTCTTCCTCAAGCACCGGGCCGACGAGCTCGCCGAGATCGTCACCGCTACGCATCCGGCGCTGGCCGCCGGCGACACGACGGCGCTGGAACCCGCGGCGCGCGGGGCGGACGCGGCCTGGGCGCTGCGCGACTGGCAGCGCCTCGGCCTGGACGCCGACCAGGCCACGAAGACCGTCAAGCCAAGCATGGGCCGGTTCCTGGCCGTCTCGCTCGGTCAGCTCGTCTCCACCACCGGTTCGGCGTTGACCAGCTTCGCGCTGCCGGTCTGGCTCTACACCCGGACCGGCTCCGTCACCGACCTCGGCCTCCTGTGGGCGCTGGCGTTGATCTGCGGGGTGCTCACCCTGCCGGTCGCCGGCGCGCTGGTCGACCGGGTCGACCGGCGGCGGATCATGATGATCGCGAGCTGCGTCTCGGGCACCCTGCAGCTGATCCTGGCCGGGCTGCTCTGGTCCGGACATCTCGCGCTGTGGGAGATCTACGCGCTGGTGTCGCTGAGTCAGGTGGCCGCCTCGTTCCAGCGGATCGCGTTGCAGTCGGCGGTGCCGCAGTTGGTGCCGAAGCGCTACCTCGGCCACGCGATGGGCATCACCCAGCTGACCAACGGGTTCGCGCTGTTGCTGATGCCGGTGATCGCGGCCGGTCTGCTCGCCGCGATCGAACTCAAGGGCATCCTGCTGATCGATGTGGCGAGCTACCTGTTCGCGGTGCTGACCCTGCTGTTCATCAGCTTCCCCGACTCGCTGGGCTGGCGGCCCAGGGAACCACTGCCGGTGGCCATCGTCAACGGCCTGCGCTACTCGTGGAACCACCGCGGATTCCGGCTGATGCTGGGCTACTTCGCGCTGGGGAACGTGTTTCTCGCTCCGGCGCTGGTGCTGACCACCCCACTCGTGCTTTCCTTCGGGACGGTGGCCCAGGTGGCCCAGGTCGCCGTCGCGGAGGCGCTCGGCGCGATCGCGGGCGGCACGTTGATGACCGTCTGGGGTGGCCCACGGCGGCGCCGGATGATCGGGGTGCTGATCGGCAACCTCGGCACCGCCGCGGGCTGCGCGCTGGTGGGCGTGCGCCCCTCGATCGTCGTGGTGACGGTCGGGCTGTTCCTGATGACCGCGGCGATGGCCACGGCGCAGGACATCTACGCCACGATCGTGCAGGTCAAGGTGCCGCAGCGCTATCACGGACGGGTGTTCGCGCTGAACCAGACCATCTCCTGGTCCACCCTGCCGATCGGGTTCGCGCTCCTCGCCCCGTTGGGGACCGCGCTGTTCGAGCCGATGCTCGCCCCCGGCGGAGCGCTCGCCGGCTCGCTCGGCGCGGTCATCGGGGTCGGCCCGGGACGTGGAATCGGGTTCGCGTACCTGGTGTTCGGGTTCATGCTCGCGCTGGTCACCGCCGGTGGTTTCCTGATCAGGGCGTTTCGCCGGTTCGACACCGAGGTGCCCGACTCGCTGCCCGACGACCTGATCGGCGCCCAGGAGCGGGCGCGGCGGCTGGCCGCGGCGAAGGTGGAGGACCGAGAGCCGGCCGTCGTGGCCACCGGAGGTTGAGTTGGCTGAGTATCCGCAGGAGGTCACAGCGCTTCCAGGGCACCCCCGAGCGGTCGGGCTGGGCGCCGGCGTGGAGCGCCGGACGCGAGGCGACGATCCGGCGGACCCGTTCTACTACGTCGTCATGCGCGACCCGGAGGGCAACGAGTTCTGCGTGAGCTGACCCTCCGATCCATGGGCCCACCGCGCCCGCGCGAGCTGAAGCCGCGATCCCGTCAGTGCGGCGGCTCGCGGCGCAGATCGTAGGTCAGTTCGGCGATCTGGCCGTCCTGCACCATCCGGGTCAGTCGCACCTGGGAGGACAGGAGCCGGCGGGGCAGCAGCGGCGCGCCTCCGCCGAGGAAGACGGGCGTGACGCCAATGATGATCTCGTCGAGCAGCCCGTGGTCGGCAAAGGCTCCCACCAGCTCACCCCCGCCGACCAGCCACACGTTGGCCCCCTGTGCGGCCTCGACCATCGCGACATGGACCGGGCCCACGTCGCCGGAGACGAACGTCAGGTTCGCACCCGGTATCGCGGGCAGCTCACGATGGGTGAACACCCAGCAGGGCGTGTCACCGTAATAGTCCTGCCACTTCTGGGGCTGCGCCAGCAGCCGGTCGTGGCCGAGCACCCACTCGTAGGTGGTCGCGCCCATGCACATGGCACCCACCCCGGCGAAGAACTCGGCGAACCGGTCAGGGCCGGTGCGTTCGACGTCGAACAGCCAGTCCAGCGAGTTGGCCTCGTCGGCGATGAAGCCGTCGGCGCTGGTCGCCGTGTAGTACTGGGTCTTCGTCACCGGCTCACCATGCCACGCCCGTACGACCTCAGGCCTGGGCGATCTGGTCGCCCCAGCGCTTCCACGCGTCGTCGACGACGGCATCGACGCCGCGGGCGACCGCCCGCAGGTCCGCCACGGTGAACGATTCCTCGTGACCGGCGCGCCACCGGACGGCCCGGTGGGCCAGGGCTTCCCAGTCGGGGAAGGTCTCGGCGAGGTACGTCGCGGCGCCGGCCTTCGAGGTGATGTCTCCGTGGGCGAGCGTGTAGTGCAGCCGCGCCGGACCGAGGACGCACCACGCGACGCCGGATGCGTCCACCGGGGTGTCGGCGGGCAGTTGGGCAACGGCCTGAACGACGCCGGTCGCCAGTGGCCGCCAGTAGTCACGAAGGTTCTCGAGGTTGTACCGGCGCAGCGCCGCTGAGTCGACGGGTATGCCGAGTTCGTCGACCTCCACCCCCCGAGCCCGGATTCCGTAGCGCCGCAGGGTCAGCCAGAGCACGGGAGTCAACTCCCCGCACGGCTTGTCAATCCGGAACTCGCCGTCGACCACGAACGGCACCACCCGACGATCGACGGGGAACTCGTCGAACGTCGCCCGATCGAGGTACACGCCGTCCAGGTGCGGCCTGGCCGGCATGCCCTCGTGAACCTTCGCCAGCGCAGCCAGGTCACCTGGGCTCGCGACGCGCGACGTCACGATGACCGTGTCGACGTCGCTGGCGTCGGGCACCCAGGCTCCGAGTGCCGCCGAGCCGACGACGTAGAGCCGCTCGACGAAGCCCGGCAGCGCCTCGTCCACCGCCCGGAGGTACGCGTCCGTCAACTTCCGGATCACGCGCGCACCGTATCAGCGCGCCCCGGTCATCTCCCGGACGCGCGGGATGACCTGGGTGCCGTAGAGCTCGATGGCGGTCATGAGTGCCTCGTGTGAGAGGCCGCCCATGCCGTACTTCAGCTCGAAGCGGTTCGCGCCGAGGACGGTGAGGTTCGCCGCGATCTTCTGGGCGACGGTCTCCGGCGATCCGACGTAGAGCGACCCGTGTGGCCCGATCTCGTGCAGGAAGGATTCCTTGGTCGGCACGGCGAATCCGCGCGTCCTGGCGACGCGGCGGATGACCTCCTGGTAGCGCGGCCAGAACTCCGCGCGGGCCTGCTCGTCGGTGGCGGCGACGTGCCCGGGCGAGTGCACTCCGACCGGTCGCGGGGCCTGTCCGAGCTGCTTCAGGGCCTGCTGGAAGAGCTGGGAGAACGGGGCGAAGCGCGCCGGGGACCCACCGATGATGGCGAGCATCAGCGAGTATCCGTACCGGGCGGCGCGGATGACCGACTGGGGGTTGCCGCCGACGCCGATCCACGCCGGGAAGGGCCCGGACTCGGTGTGCGGCACGACGTCCTGGTTGTGCAGCGGGGCGCGCATCGTTCCTTCCCAGGTGACCGGCCCGCCCTTGAGCAACTCGGCGAAGAGCTGCGCCTTCTCTTCGAAGAGCTGCTCGTAGTCGGACAGGTCGTAGCCGAAGAGCGGGAACGAGTCGATGCTGGATCCCCGGCCGAGGATGACCTCCGCCCGACCGCCGGAGATCGCGTCGAGGGTGGAGTAGCGCTGGAACACCCGGACGGGATCGTCGGAGCTCAGCACCGTGACCGCCGACCCGAGGCGGATCCGGGTGGTCCGCCCGGCGATGGCGCCGAGTACCACGTCGGCGGCCGAGAGCGGAAAATCGTCGGTGTGGTGTTCACCGATCCCGAAGAAGTCCACCCCGACCTGGTCCGCGAGGACGCCCTGCTCGACGAGGTTGCGGATCGTCCGGGCGTGGGACAGAGGGCGGTCGTGGTCGTCATGCGTGACGTCGCCGAAGGTGTCCAGGCCGAGCACGAGTGGGAACGTCGTGGGTTCGGCGGCGGCCGCCCGTACGGCGTCCGAGGGTGCGGTGGTCATGGTGAGCCCTTCTGTGCTGATTGCGGAACGGGGTTCGGTTGTGCGGCTCAGGCGGCCAGCGCCTGCTCGAAGTCGGCCCGGCGCAGCGACACACCGAAGACCGGGCCGCCCGGTTGGAGGAGGCGTCCGGCCCGCAGGCTGTCCAGCGGGACGACGTCGTAGCCGATGCCCTCGATGACTTCCGCCGCGGTCTTCACCGCGCCCGGGTCGTCGCCAGCGACGCCGAGCGCGCGGCGCTCCGGCGAGCCCGCCGGGCGGCGGTCGTCCTCGAGTTCGTGGTAGCCGATGTGGTTGAGGGTCTTGACGACCGTCGACCGGGCGAGCCGGCGCTGGACGATCTCGCTGCTGCCGTACCGGGGGTCGTCGAACATCTCCTGAACGCCGTCGACGGGCGGCCAGTAGTTCATCGTGTCGACGACGAGCTTGCCGGCCACCAGGGCGGGGTCGAAGGCCGCGAACCTGTGCAGCGGGATGGCCAGCACCACGACATCGGCGTCCTCGACGGCATCCGCCGCCCATCGCGGCTCGGCCCCCGGCGCCAGTAGTTGGGTGATGAGGGCGATCTTCTCGGGGTCGCCGGAGGCCGCGATCGTGACGGGGTGGCCCGCGGCGAGCGCGACGCGGGCGATCACCGGACCGGTGTGGCCCGCGCCGAGCACGGCGATCCGCGGCGGCTGTGGCGTGGGCGGCAGGCTGGCCGTCATGGCCGTTTCTCCTCAACACGAGTGGTCGGTTCCGGGTGGAGATGGCTCTGCAGCGCCCGCAGTACGTCGGCGAGCGCCTCGACCTGCTCGGGCGTCAGGGCGTCGGTGAAGTGCCTCTTGATGGCCCTCAGGTGGGGGAGGGTCGCGCCGGAGAACATCCGGGCGCCGTCGTCCGTGAGCGAGACCTCGGAACCGCGGCTGTCGGTGGCGCAGTGGTTCCGGCCGATGAGGCCGCGCCGCTCCATCCGGTTCAGGTGATGGGAGAGCCGGCTCCGCTCCCAGCCGATGATCGCGGCCAGCTCCGACGATCGCAGCCGCCGGCCCGCCGCCTCGCTCAGCGCGAGGAGCACCTGATAGTCGGCCGGTGAGAGGCCCGAATCCTGGAGCAGCTGCGCGCCCAGGATCCGCCGGAGTTCGGCGGTGGTGTCGATCAGCGTCCGCCAGACCGTCAGTTCGCTGCTCGTCATCCGCCGCCCGGCGACCGGAGTCGCAGCGTGGCCGTCGTCACTCATTCGCTGTCACCTCATCTCCTTGACTGGTCAAGTATAGGCATATGATTGACGCATCAACATTGACGCGTCAATCACACTTCGGGGAGTTGACGATGACCAGTACGCGCGGCGGACACCGGATCGTGATCGGTGTCGACAGCTTCGGGGAGATGACCCTCGGCGGTGACGGCAAGCTGCTCAGCCAGCCGCAGAACATCCGTGAGCTGGTCGCGGAGGGGGTCCTCGCGGAGGAGTCGGGGCTCGACTTCTTCGGACTGGGCGAGCACCACATCGAGGAGATGCCGCTGTCCGCGCCCGACCTGGTCCTGGCCGCCCTCGCCGCCCGGACCTCCCGCATCCACCTGGGGTCCGCGGTCACGGTGCTGAGTTCGGACGACCCGGTGCGCGTGTTCCAGCGGTACGCGACCCTCGACGCCCTCTCCTCCGGCCGCGCCGAAGTGATCCTCGGCCGAGGCTCCAGCACCGAGTCGTTCCCGCTGTTCGGCTTCGACCTCGCCGACTACGACCGGCTGTTCGAGGAGAAACTCGAACTCTTTGCCCGGCTGCGCACGGAGCAACCGGTCACCTGGTCGGGAACCACGCGGGCCGCCCTGCCGGGACTTCAGGTCTACCCGCGTACCGCCGACGGAATGCTGCCGACCTGGGTGGGCGTCGGCGGGAACCCGGCCTCCGTCGTGCGCGCCGCGCGGCACGGTTTCGCACTGATGCTCGCGATCATCGGCGGCAATCCCGCCCGCTTCGCCCGCCTCTCCGCGCTCTACCGGGCGGCCACCGAGCAGTCGGGGATCGGCCCGCTGCCGATCGGGGTGCACTCGCCCGGGCATGTCGCGGCCTCCGACGAACAGGCGAAGGAGCAGTACTGGCCCACCTACCGGACGTTCATGCTCGACGCCCGCCGGCAGCGCGGCTTCCCGGAGATCACCCGTGACTACTTCGAACACGAGGTCGAGTACGGCTCCCTCTACGTCGGCTCGCCGGAGACGGTCGCCCGACGCATCGCCAAGACCATGACCACCCTCGACGCGAACCGCTTCGACCTGAAGTACGGCATGGGCCCGATGCCGCACGCCGTCCTCATGGAGAACCTCCGCCTGTTCGGCACCGAGGTCGCGCCCAGGGTGCGCGAGCAACTCCAGCAGCGGTAAGTGAACCCGGCCGCCCGTCCCGCGGCAGTTTGGACCAGGTGCGGACGGGTACGGCCGACCGGGCACCGGGACACGGAGGGCGGTACGGCGATGAACACTGGTCGACTGGGTGACGTGCTCGTCGGCGCGGCGGGCAACGTGGCCGGTACCGTCGTCGACCCGCGCAAGGGGCTGAGCCAGCTCCGCTCGGCGGTCTCCGGGCGGACCCTGGCCACCGTGGCGGCGGGCCTGGTCATCGGCTTCCTGGTGGCCCGGTCACGGCGCCGGGGGTGACGCCCGCCGCCCGGCGCACCGCCGAGCGGGGGATCAGGGGTGGGCGGCCAGCAGCCGGATCGTGTCGTCGGGGCGG
>NZ_QGKS01000508.1 GCF_003172935.1 Micromonospora sicca
GCGCCCTCTTCTCCATCACCACCCTCTCCTGACCCCGACCCCACCACGCGCCGATCTTGCAGTTGGGGCCCCCGACATGCCTCGTATGTCCGTTTTGCCGGGGCACTAAGTGCAAGATCGCCGGAGCTAGGGGGTGGGGCGGACGGGGACCACCAGGGGGCCGCGGTCGCCGGGGATGACGCGGACGTGGGCGCGGTAGTGCATCGCCAGCAGGGGTTCGGTGAGGACCTCGTGGGGTGGGCCGGAGGCGGCGACGCGGCCGTCGGCGAGCAGGACCATCCGGTCGGCGTACTCGCCGGCCACGGAGAGGTCGTGCATGGTGGCGAGCACGGTCAGGCCGTGCGCCCGGCGGAGCTGGTCGACCAGCTCGAGCACCTCCTGCTGGTGGCCGATGTCCAGCGCGCTGGTCGGCTCGTCCAGCAGCAGCAGGGTGGCGCCCTGGGCGAGCGCCCGGGCCAGGAAGACCCGCTGCCGCTCGCCGCCGGAGAGGGTGGCCAGCTCCCGGTGCCCGAACGCGCCGAGATCCAGCCGGTCCAGCACCTCGTGGACGGCGACCAGGTCGGCGGCGGACTCCCGGCCCAGCGGCGGGATGTACGGGGTCCGGCCGAGCAGCACGTAGTCGAGCACCGACATGCCGGCCGGCACCACCGGGGACTGGGCGACGGTGGCCACCACCCGGGCCCGGTCGCGGCGGCGCAGCGCCTGGATCGGCGTACCGAAGAGGGCGACCGCGCCCGGCACGGGCAGCAGGCCGCCGACGGCGCGCAGCAGGGTCGACTTGCCGGCGCCGTTCGGGCCGATCACGGTGACCCACTCACCGGCCGCGACGCTCAGGTCGACGCCGGCCAGGATCGGCGCGCCGCCCAGCCGGACGTGCAGGTCCCGCACCTCGACCGCCGGCGCGCTCACGTGAGCACCCGGCGGGCGGTACGCAGGACCAGCACGAAGAACGGGCCGCCGAGCAGGGCGGTGACCACCCCGATCGGGATCTCGGCGGGGGCGGCGGCGGTCCGGGCGACCACGTCGGTCAGCGCCAGGAACGCCCCGCCGAAGAGCATCGACAGCGGCAGGATCACCCGGTAGCTGGACCCGGCGAGCAGCCGTACGGTGTGCGGCACGATGATGCCGACGAAGCCGATCAGGCCGGAGGCGGAGACGGCGGCGGCGGTGCCGAGCGAGGCGGCGGCGATCAGCAGGTAGCGGGAGCGCTGCGGGTGCAGGCCGAGGCTGGTCGCCTCGTCGTCGCCCACGGAGAGGACGTCGAGTTCCCGGCGGTGCAGCAGCACCACCACGGCGGTCAGCAGGAAGTACGGCAGGACCAGCCGGACGTCCGGCCAGCCGGCGGTGGCGAGCCGGCCGAGCAGCCAGGAGTAGACCTGCTGGATGCTGTCCGAGTGGCGTTGCAGCAGGTACGTCTGCCCCGCCGCGAGGAACGCCGACACCGCCACCCCGGCCAGGATCAGCGTGGCGGGTGACCGGTCCCGACCGCCGGCCGCGCCGAGCAGGTAGGTCATGGCGACCGCCCCGAGCGAGCCGACGAACGCCGCGAGGGGGATGGTGACCGGCATCCCGGTCAGCGCCCCGCCCGCCCCGGCGCCGAGCGCGATCACCGCGGTCACCGCGAGCCCGGCGCCGGCCGCCACGCCCAGCAGGTACGGGTCGGCCAGCGGGTTGCGGAACACGCCCTGGTAGCAGCCCCCGGCGAGGGCGAGCAGCGCGCCGACGAGCAGGCCGAGCACCACCCGGGGCAGCCGCAGCTCGGTGACGATGGCGATCTCGCGTTCGGTCAGCCCGCTGTCCAGGTGTACCCCGGGCAGCAGGTTGAGCAGTTCGGCGGCCACGCTGCCGGGTGGCAGGCTGACCGGGCCGAGGGACACCCCGGCGACCAACGCGACCAGCACCGCGCCGAGCCCGGCGACGAGCCAGCGTTTCCGCAGCCCGGCCGGCCGGGCCGTCGCACCCGGCCCGGCCGTGGGCCGCCCGCCGGCCGGAGGGCCGGGCGGAAGGGCGGAAGCGCCGTTCCGGCCGGAGCCGGACGCGGGCAGGCCGGCGGGCCGGGACGCGTCGGGCGTCCCGGCCGTCCGGCCGGCGGGTTCCACTGGTCGCACGCTCACCGAGGGGTCAGGCCGGGACCTTGGCGGTGGCGTCGACGATCGACCTGAGCAGGTCGACGACGCGCGGGCCCCAGCGCGAGGCGATGTCGTCGTCGAGGGCGACGATCTGGTTGTTCTTCACCGCGGTGACGCCGGCCCAGCCGCTGCGCGCCTTGACCGTGTCCGGGGTCTGCTTGCAGCACTTGGTGTCGGCCAGGAAGACGAAGTCCGGGTTGGCCTTGACGATGACCTCCTGGGAGAGCTGCGGGTAGCCGCCGTTCTTCCCGTCGGCGTCGGCCGGGTCGGCGATGTTCTCCAGGCCGGCGAGGGTGTAGATCGAGCCGATGAAGGTCTTGCTGGTCGCGCTGTACAGCTCCGGCCCCAGCTCGTGGTAGTAGGTCGGCTTCTTCGCCCGCTGCGGCAGGTCCTTGGTGAGCGCGGCGATGTCGTCCTTCATCTTCTTCGTGACGTCCGCGGCCTCGGCCGGGTGGCCGGTGAGCGCGCCCAGGTCGGTGATCTGCTGGTACGTGTCGTCCAGGGTGGTCGCCGCGGGGGTGAGCAGCACCGGGATCTTCAGCTTGGTGAGCTGGTCGACGATCCTGTTGGTGTCGTTGGAGAGCACCACCAGGTCGGGGCTCTTGCCGGCGATCGCCTCGGCGTTCGGCTGGAAGCCGGACAGGTCGCTCTTCGGCGCGTCGGCCGGGTAGTTCGACTGGTCGTCGACGGCGGTGACCTGCTTGCCGGCGCCGACGGCGAAGAGCATCTCGGTCGCCGACGGCGACAGCGAGACGATCTTCTCCGGCCGCTTCTCCAGGGTCAGCTTGCCGACGGTGACCGGGAAGGCGGCGGCCGCCGAGCTGCCGCCGGCGGCGGGGGTGTCGGTCGAGGTCTTCTCGGCGCAGGCGCCGAGGGCCAGCGCGGCCACCGCGAGGGCGGCGGCGAAGAGCCGGGGGGTACGTCTGGACATGGGTCCTCCTGTCGGTCGAGGAATGTTGCTTCGCCGACAGGGACCGCCTTGGCGTGCCCGTCCGCGAGGCGCCCTTCCTCGAGAGCGCGTGTCGCGACCGTGCCGCAGGCGACCTGGCTCGCCCCACAGACGTCGGCGCCGGCCGGGGCCGACGCCGTGCGGGGCATCACAGTTGCGGGACAGCGCCGGTTTCGCACCGGCTTCGCTGCGGGTTGGTCGCTGCCACGGTAGCGCACGAGCAGCGGAGATCGTCCGGACGGGCGGGGTG
>NZ_QGKS01000511.1 GCF_003172935.1 Micromonospora sicca
TCACCGCCTCGACCTGCTCATCGGTGATCTTCCGGGTGGCGCCCGGACGAGGCTCGTCGGACAGGCCCTCCAGCCGGTCACGCACGAACCGGGCCCGCCACTTGTTCACCGTCTGCGGCCACACCCCGAGCCTCGCGGCGACGTCCTTGTTCGTCGCGCCTTCCGCGCACGCCAACACGATCCGCGCCCGCAACGCCAACGCCTGCCCGGTTTTCGCCCGACGCGACCAAGACATCAGAGTCTGACGCTCCACATCGGACAAAACCAGCTCGGCCTTCGGGCGCCCTGTTCGCGGCATACCATGAAGCCTACCCGAATTCAGCAGCTAATCAACGACTCAGGACACTAGCTGATCGTCGACGGCGGGAACTTCGACCGGCCCGCGGTGGAGAACGTGCTGATCACGCCCCGCGCCGGGGCGCTCGACCAGACGGCGGCGAAGGCCGCCGCCGACGACACCGCGGCGCGGCTGCGCCAGATCGACGACGACCAAGGCGACCGCGTGCCCTGTCACGCGGACGTGCTGCGTCGCCTCGGTGGGCGCGCCGATGCCGTCCCGCGACGGCCGCGCGCTGCTGGTGCCGATCACCATGTCCGGCGACCCGAAGACCGCCTCGGACCGGGTGCAGCCGCTGCGGGACGAGACCGCGCGCGTCCAGCAGGCGCACCCGCAGTTGCGGGTCGAGCAGGTCGGCGGGCCGTCGATCAACAAGGCGCTGGACGACACCCTGGGCAAGGACTTCAAGCGGGCCGAACTGCTCAGCCTGCCGGTCACCCTGGCCATCCTGATCATCGCGTTCGGGGCGCTGATCGCCGCCGGCGTGCCGGTGCTGCTCGCGCTCTCCTCGGTGGCGGCGGCGATGGGGCTCTCCACCCTCGCCTCGCACCTGGTGCCCGCGACCGACACCACGGCCAGCGTGATCCTGCTGATCGGCATGGCCGTCGGCGTCGACTACTCGCTCTTCTACGTCCGCCGGGAACGGGAGGAACGGGCGAAGGGCCGCTCCGGCCTGGACGCGGTGGAGATCGCGGCGGAGACCTCCGGGCACGCCGTGGTGGTCTCCGGCTTCGCCGTGATCATCTCGATGGCCGGGCTGCTGCTCGCCAACGACGCGGTCTTCTCCTCGCTCGCGGTCGGCTCGATCCTGGTGGTCGCGGTCGCGGTGACCGGCTCGCTGACCGTGCTCCCGGCGCTGCTGGCCAAGCTGGGCCGCTGGGTGGACCGGCCCCGGGTGCCGCTGCTCTGACGGCTCACCGCGCCGCGTACCGGGCGGCCCGGGGAGCGGGCGCCACGGTCTGGCCGGCCGTCCTCAAGCCGGCGCTGCGGGCGCCGCTGGCCACCCTGGTCGTCTCGGTGGGGCTGCTGCTCGCCCTGGCCGCCCCGGCGCTGGGCATGAGGCTGAAGTTCCCCGGCATGGAGGACCTGCCCCGGACCACGGCGGCCATGCAGGCGTACGACCGGCTCACCGCGGCCTTCCCGAGCACCGGCACCAGCCACACCGTGGCGGTGCGGGCGCCGGCCGAGCAGGCCGACCGGGTCCGGGCGGCGCTGACCGACCTGGCCGGGCGGGCCGCCGCCGACCTGCTCTTCGCGCCGGCCGAGGGGGACGGCCCGAAGATCGAGGTGTCGGCGGACCGCCGGGTGTCGGTGCTGGAGGTGGCCACCCCGTACGCCAGCCGCACCGACGAGGCGGCCCGGTCGCTGCACGAGCTGCGCGACGACCTGGCGCCGGCCGCGCTGCGCGGCATCCCGGGCATCGAGTACGCGATCGGCGGTGGCGTCGCCGACAGCGAGGACTACGCCGCACACGTCCGGGACAAGCTGCCCGTGGTGATGGGCTTCGTGCTGGCGCTGACCTTCCTGGTGATGGCCTGGACGTTCCGGTCGGTGGTGATCGCGCTCACCGCCATCGTCCTCAACCTGCTCTCCGCCGGGGCCGCGTACGGGCTGCTGGTGCTGGTCTTCCAGGGTGACTGGGCGGAGGGGGTGCTCGGCTTCACCTCGATGGGGGCGATCGTCTCCTGGCTGCCGCTCTTCCTCTTCGTGGTGCTCTTCGGCCTGTCGATGGACTACCACGTCTTCGTGGTCAGCCGGATCCGGGAGGGCGTCCGCAGCGGCATGTCGAACCGGGACGCGGTGGCGTACGGGATCAGCTCGTCGGCGGGCGTGGTGACCAGCGCGGCGATCGTGATGGTCGGCGTCTTCGCGATCTTCGCCTCGCTCAGCACGATCGACATGAAGCAGCTCGGCATCGGGCTGGCCGCGGCGATCCTGCTGGACGCCACGATCATCCGGGCGGTCGTGCTGCCGTCCCTGATGGCTCTGCTCGGCGACGCGAACTGGTGGGCGCCGCGCTTCCTGCGGGCCCGGGCGGCGACCCCGCCGGCCGACCCGCCCACCCCGGCGCCGGAGCTGGTCGGCGCCCGCTGACCTGCGCCGCACGAGGGGCCCCGGGCGCCGGGGCCCCTCGTCACGTCCCGGTCCCGCGCGAGGCCGCGGGCGCCGCTGCCGGCTGACCACCATCCGTCACGGACGTCGCCACCGCCCGGGCCGGTCAGGGGAGCGGGCAGGACTCCCGCCAGGCGTCCAGGTCGCGGTCCTTGCGGATGGAGGCGAACCCGTACCCGACGGTGGTCACGCAGAACTCGTCCGGGCTGCCGGTGTACTCGACGTGGAAGACCGGCTTGTGGGCGTCGGTGAAGGGCAGCAGCTTGGCGCACTGCCGCCGCCGGACGCACTCCTCGTTGACCGCGAAGTCGAAGTCCGGCGCCAGCGCGGCGACCTGCGGCACGTCGTTGACCAGGCCGGGGGAGAGGTCGAGGGACCGGGCGAGGGTGGCCAGCCGCCGGTTGAACAGCAACTGGTCGTCGAAGTCGAGCGGAAAGCCGGGCCGGTGCAGATACCCGTCGGCATCGGCGAGCGCCACCGCCCCGAAGCCCTTGCCCCGGCACAGCCGGAACCGGTCGGCCAGCACCGGTTTCAGCGTGTCCCACTGCCGCACGTCCAGCCAGCGGCTGCCCGGCCGGCCCGCCACTGCGGTGCCGCGGACGGCGGTCGGGAAGCGGCTGGCGTCCGGGTCCGTGCCGGCGTACGTGCCGACCCGCACCTGGCAGACCAGCCGGCGGTCCCGGGCGCGCAGCGCCGCGGTCTCGGTGGAGGTGGTCCGCACTGGATCGAGCAGGAAGACGTCCGCCTCGGCCGTGACGTCGAGTGGGCCGCTGAGCTGCCACTGCCACTGCCACCGGTGGGCCGACTCGACCGGCCACGGGGTGGGTGCCCCGGGCGGGAGCAGTTCGGCCCGGGGCACCCACCC
>NZ_QGKS01000086.1 GCF_003172935.1 Micromonospora sicca
CTCGGCGTGCAGGGCGATGGCGGAGAGGGGTTCGCGGTCGTCGCGGAGTTTGCCGACGAGTTCGGCGGTAAGGTGTTGGGCCTCGGCGGCGCTGCCCCCGTTGCCCGCCACCAGCAGCCGCCCGCCGGTGGCCAGCCGGTGCGCCAGCTCGCCGCCCCAACGGGCGAGCAGTCGCTCCGCGCGCCGGAAGGGCAGCAGCGCCGCCGCCAGGTGGCCCAGGTGGGTGTCCAGCAGGCTGTCGGCAGCCTCGCCGGTCCGGTCGGGCGCCGCCATCAGGCGACCACCCGGGTCGGCCGACGCACGGCGGCCACCTCGCCGTACACCTCCGTCAGCCGGTCCGCCGTGGTCGACCAGGAGTAGCAGCGGCGGGCCCGTTCCAGCGCCGCCGTGGCGTACGCGAAGCGGCGGATCCGGTCGCCGAGGAGCCGCTGGACGGCCGCGCCCAGCGCCTGCGGGTCCCGGGCCGGCACGAGGTCACCGGTCCGCCCGTCGACGACCGTGTCGATCAGCCCGCCGACGGCGGTGCCGATCACCGGTACGCCGCACGCCATCGCCTCCAGCGGGGTGAGCCCGAACGGCTCGTACCAGGGCGCGGCGACCAGCACGTCGGCGGACCGGTACCAGCGGCCCATCTCCTCCCGGGGCACCGCGCCGATCAGCTTCACCCGGTCGGCCACCCCGAGGGAGTCGGCGAGCGCCCGCAGTCGCCGGGCGTACGGGTCGGTCTCCAGCAGTCCGGCCGGCGGACCGCCCACCACCACGCACTCCGCCCCGGGCACCAGGGCGGTGGCCCGGATGACGTCCTGGAAGCCCTTGCGTTCCACCAGCCGGCCCACGGTGAGGATCCGCGGCCGGTCGCCGTCCCGCTCGGCGGCCGGACCGAGCGGGGCGAAGGTGCCGAGGTTCACCCCGGACGGGACGATCGTCATCCGGGACCGGGGCACTCCCATCCGGACCAGCTCACCGACCTCGTCCTGGCACTGGGCGACCACCCGGTCGACGGACCGGCCCAGCTCCCGTTCGTGGCGGACCCGGCCCGGCGGGCTGGTGTCCTGGGCCCCCTGGTGGCGCCGCTTCACCGTGCCGAGCGCGTGGTACGTCTGCACCACCGGCACCCCGGTCCGCCGGCCGGCGGCGAGCGCGGCCAGGCCGCTCATCCAGAAGTGCGCGTGGACCACGTCGGGCTGCCAGTCGTCGGTGCGCCACCGCTCCGCCAGCCAGGCGCCGAACTCGGCCATGTACGGCAGCAGCTCGTCCTTGGCGACGGGCTCGGCCGGGCCGGCGGGCACGTGCACCACGTCGAAGCCGTCCGGGGCCCGTACCGTCACGGGCAGGTCCACGGCGTCGCGGCGGGTGTAGACGCGGACGTCGTGGCCGGCGGCCACCAGCGCGGCGGAGAGCTCCGCGACGTGCGTGTTCTGGCCGCCCGCGTCCTCGCCGCCGAGGACGGCGAGCGGGCTGGCGTGCTCCGAGATCATCGCGACGCGCATACTTCCTCCTCCAGCAGGCGGTCCCAGTCGGCGAGGAAACGGTCCAGCCCGTAGCGGTTTCGGGCGGCGACCCGGGCTTCGGCGCCGGCCCGGCGGGCGGCCGACGGGTCCTCGACGAACCGTCGGGCCGCCTCCAGCAGGACGTCCACCCGGGTGGAGAGGGCACCGGCGGACGGCGGCACCGCCTCCAGGGCCTCGGTGGTGGCGAGCGCGACGACCGGCATGCCCATCGTCATCGCCTCGACGAGGCTCAGCCCCAGCGAGGTCCACCGGCACAGGTGCAGGTACGCCCGCCGCCGGGCCAGTTCGGTGTGCATGGCGTGCTGCGGGACGTCGTCGTGGCTGGTGACCCGGTCCGCCGGCAGCCCGAGGCGGTCGGCCAGCCCGGCCACCCCCATGCCGTAGACGTCCAGCGGGGCGATCTCGGCGAACCGGGGCAGCAGGTCCGTGCCGGTGACCCGCCAGCGGCGGACCGGCTCGTTGATCACCACCGCGAGCCGGTCCAGCTCGCCGGTCCACTCGACGGCCGGCGCGACCACGCCGTGCTCGACGACGGCGGTGCGGCTGCCGCCGTTGTCCCAGAACAGTTCGTTGAAGTGGGTCACGTGGGTGAGCAGCAGGTCGTCCCGGCCGGCCATCGGGTGCCGGGTATTCGGCACGTCCCCCTTGGGGGTGTTGTGCTCGACGTAGATCGCCGGCACGTCCCGGCCCACCCGACGGCCCAGCCACTCGCAGGCGAGGTCGAACTCCTCGGGGCGCTGGAGCAGGACCACGTCCACGTCGGCCCGGCCCAGCTCCTGCGGGGTCACCTCGACCGCGCTGTCCGGCCACGGGTAGGTTCGCGCCCGGCCGAGGCCGTACGGGCCGCGGTCGGGGGTGACCGGGACCAGGTACCGGTGTTTCCCGTGCACGAAGGACGTGGTCCAGGAGCCGTGCACGTGCCACAGCAGAATGTTCATCGGGCCACCCCACCGGTGGCGGTCACCGCCGGCGCGCGCGGTGGGCCCGCGAACACCGCCGCCGGCCCGGCCACCGGCTCGGCCGGTACGCCGAGCAGCCGCAGCCCCGCCAGGACCCGCCCCGGCTCGACGGCGGAGAGGCAGGGGTGCCCGGGCACCGGGCAGCGGGTGGCCCGGGTGTCCCGGCAGGCCGCCGCCGCGTCGCCGAGCCGGACCGTCGGCACCCGGTACGGCCCCCACTGTCCGAACGGGACGGTCGGGGCGAAGAGGCTGACCACCGGCACCCCCAGCGCCGCGGCCAGGTGCGCCGGGCCGGTGTTGCCGACGACGAGCGCGCCGGCTCGCGCGATGATCGCGGCCAGCTCGCCGAGTCCGGTGCGGCCGCCGAGGTCGACCCCGCCGGCGGCGGCGACCCGCGCGGTCAGCTCCCGCTCGTCCGGGCCGCCGGTGACCACCACCCGGTACCCGGCGGCGTGGAGCACCCGGACGATCCGGACGGCCAGCTCGGGCGGGCAGGCCCGGGTCTCGACCGAGGACCCGGGGTGCAGCACCACGTAGCCGGGCTCGCCGGCACCGGCCGGGGCGCCCGGCAGCCGGTCCTCGCGCAGCCGCAGCCCCGGCCCGTCGTCGGGGGCCAGGGCGAAGCCGGCGGCGGCGGCGAGGGACAGCGCCCGCTCCGGTTCGGGTACGCCGACCGGTACCTGGTGGCGGACGTCGAGGAGGGTGCCGGGGTAGTCGTCGCTGATGGCGCTGATGCGGGGTACGCCGGCCATGCGGAGCAGCAGGGCCAGCGTACCCCGCATCAGCGCCATCAGCGACGACTACC
>NZ_QGKS01000512.1 GCF_003172935.1 Micromonospora sicca
GGTGGGGTTGTCGGTGGGGGTGCGGCGTTGGGCGAAGGCGGCGAAGGCCGTCAGGGATTCCGGGTTGGCCAGGGCGCCCTTGGCGGCCGCCGAGTCCACCGGGGTGCCGGTGAGGATCTTCTTGACCGGGACCTCCAGCTTCTTCGCCGAGAGGGTGCGCGGGACGGCGCGGACCTGGTGGATCTCGTCGGGGATGTGCCGGGGCGACAGGGCGGTACGCAGCTCGCGGCAGATCTTCTTCCGCAGCTCGTCGTCCAGTTCCAGTCCCTCGGCGAGCACCACGAAGAGCAGCAGCTCCCCCGCGCCGCCCTGGTCGTCCTCCAGGTGCACCACCACCGAGTCGACGACCTCGTCCAGCCCCTCCACCACCGAGTAGAACTCGGCGGTGCCCAGCCGGACGCCGCCCCGGTTCAGGGTGGCGTCGGAGCGGCCGGTGATGACGCAGCCGCCACGCTCGTTGATCGTGATCCAGTCCCCGTGCCGCCACACCCCGGGGTAGACCTCGAAGTACGCCTCGCGGTAGCGGACGCCGTCCGGGTCGTTCCAGAAGCCCACCGGCATGCTCGGCATCGGCGCGGTGATCACCAGCTCGCCCAACTCCCCGATGACCGGGGTGCCGTCGGCCGAACGGGCCTCCACCTTCGCGCCCAGCGCCCGGCAGGTGATCTCCCCGGCGTGCACCGGCAGCAGCGGCACGCCGCCGACGAAGCCGGTACAGACGTCCGTGCCGCCGGAGATGGACTGCAACTGCAGGCGGTCGCCGACGTTCTCGTACACCCAGGTGAAGCCCTCGGCGGGCAGCGGCGCCCCGGTCGAGCCGACGCCGTGCAGCGCGGAGAGGTCGGCGATCTCCTTCGGCACCAGGTTGGCCTTGCGGCAGGCCAGCAGGAACGGCGCGGAGGTGCCGAAGTACGTGGTGCCGGTCTCCGCGGCCAGCCGCCACAGCGCGCCCAGGTCCGGGTGGCCCGGGTTGCCGTCGAAGAGCACGATGGTGGCGCCCACCGCCGGCCCGGAGACCAGGAAGTTCCACATCATCCAGCCGGTGGTGGTGAACCAGAAGAACCGGTCCGCCGGGCCTAGGTCGTGGTGCAGGGCGAGCATCTTCAGGTGCTCCAGCAGGATGCCCCCGTGGCCGTGCACGATCGGCTTGGGCAGCCCCGTGGTGCCGGAGGAGTAGAGCACGTACAGCGGGTGGTCGAACGGCACCGGGGCGAAGGCCAGCGGCTGGTCGGTCGGCGCGGCCAGTTCGGCCCAGGAGAGCGCGCCCTGCGGCGGGACGCCGGCCGGGTCGAGGTACGCGATGCCCACGGTGTGCCGGAGCGACGGCAGCGCGGCCCGGATCGCGGCGACCTCACCGCGCCGGTCCACCGGCTTGTCGCCGTACCGGTAGCCGTCGACCGCGACCAGCACCTTGGGCTCGATCTGCTGCCAGCGGTCGGTGACGCTGCGGGTGCCGAACTCCGGCGCGCAGGACGAGAAGATCGCACCGAGGCTGGCCGTGGCCAGCAGCAGCATGTACGTCTCGGGGATGTTCGGCGCGTACGCCGCGACCCGGTCGCCGGGGCCGACGCCGAGCCGGCGCAGCCCGGCCGCCACCCGGCGGACCTGCTCGCGCAGCTCCGCGGCGGTGAGGGTGACCGGCGGCCGGGTCTGCCCGTGCGCGATCACCACCGGGTCGTCGTCGCCCCGGCCGGGCATCCGCAGCACGTTCTCGGCGTAGTTGAGCGTGGCCCCGGGGAACCAGCGGGCGCCGGGCATCGCCGGGTCGGTCAGCGTCGCGGTCGGCGGGGTGTGCGCGACCACGTCGAAGTAGTCCCAGATCGACCGCCAGAACGCGTCGAGGTCGGTGACCGACCACTGCCAGAGCGCGTCGTAGTCGGCGAACTCCAGCCCCCGGTGCTCGGCCAGCCAGCGCAGGTAGTCACCGATCCGGGACCGCTCGCGCACGTCGGCCGGCGGCGTCCACAGCACGTCACCCACTGCTCCACCCTCCCTGCGGCCCGCACGACTCTGTGACATGGGCCGTGCCGCCATCTTGCCCTACCTCGCAGCGTCATTCTCCGCACCGGGTGCCGCCCAGGGGGCGTGGCCGGCCCACACGCCCCGCCCGGCGGGTATGTGGACCGGGGCGTCAGCCGGCGCGGTGGGCCTGGATCGCCCGGCGCCTGGCCAGCCGGTGCGCCCGGCGGATCTCCGCCTCCCGGAACCGCCGCTCGTCCTCCGGGGTCTCCGGCAGGACCGGCCGGACCGGCCGCGGCGCGCCGCCCACGTCCACCCCCACGAAGACCAGGTACGCGGTGGCCACCCGGACGGGCTCGTCCTCGGCCGAGTCCCACCGCTCGGCGACCACCCGCACGCCCACCTCCATCGAGGTGTTGCCGGTCCAGTTCACCTGGGCGTGGGCGTGCACCAGGTCGCCCACCCGGACCGGCTCGGAGAAGACGATCTCGTCGATCGAGGCGGTGACCGCGGTGCCGCCGCTGTGCCGCGCCGCGGCCGCCCCGGCCACGTCGTCGACGAACTTCATCAGTACCCCACCGTGCACGGTCCCGTACAGGTTGACATCGACCGCGGTCATGATCCGGCTGAGCGTGACCCGGGAGTACGACGTCGGCTTGCCGGCCGGCCCGGTGGAGGGATGATCTGTCATGCCGAAAACGGTACGGTGCGCGGATGCGACATCTCTGGAGCTTCCTCGCCGGGTTGGTGGTGGCGCCCGTCACCTGGGTGCTGATCACCCTCGGACAGGACGGATCGGGCAGCACCATCGACCGTTGGGTGGAGATCAAGGCCTCCTCCACGGCCAATCTGATCGAGCCGGCCGTCTACCTCGGTGTGGCCGGCATCCTGCTCGGCCTGCTCGGCACGCTGCGCTTCTCGCCGCTGGGTGCGCTCGTCGCCGGGCTGCTGCTGGTCACCCCGTACGTCGGGATGTTCATCGCGCCGTTCACGGTCCGGGACTGGATCCCCGACGGCTGGAAGGCGCTCGGGGACCCGCTGCCGCTGCGCCAGCCGGTGGAGAACGGCACGCTGTTCCTGATCGGCGTGCTGCTGCTGATGGCGGCCTTCAGCGCGCAGCGCTGGCGGCGGTGGCCGGCGTCGCCGGCCGAGGCGGAGCTGACCTCGGCCGACAAGCCGGCCGAGAACACCTTCGCGCTCAGCGACTGGCCGCCGTCCGGCGCCCGGAACGAGCAGGACACCACCCCGCCCACC
>NZ_QGKS01000514.1 GCF_003172935.1 Micromonospora sicca
ACCTACGGCCACGCCGTCGCCCACCCCGACCACGTCGGCTCCGCCCGGCACGGGCACCTGCGCGACCAAGCCGCGGCCCACCGGCAAGGTGCTCCAGGGGTACTGGGAGAGCTGGGACGGGGCGGCCAACGGAGTTCACCCGCCGCTGGGCTGGATCCCGATCACCGATTCCCGCATCCGCGGGCACGGCTACAACGTGGTCACCGCCGCCTTCCCGGTGATCCGCTCGGACGGCACCGTGCTCTGGGAGGACGGCATGGACACCGGCGTCAAGGTGCCCACCCCGGCCGAGATGTGCCAGGCCAAGGCCGCCGGGCTGACCGTCCTGCTGTCGATCGGCGGCGCGACCGCCGGCATCGACCTCAGCTCCGCCGCAGTCGCCGACCGGTTCGTCGCCACGGTGGTGCCGATCCTCAAGAGGTACAACTTCGACGGCATCGACATCGACATCGAGACCGGGCTCACCGGCAGCGGCGACATCACCCGGCTCTCCACCTCACAGGCCAACCTGGTCCGCATCATCGACGGGGTGCTCGCACAGATGCCGGCCGGCTTCGGGCTGACCATGGCGCCGGAGACCGCGTACGTCACCGGCGGCAGCGTCACCTACGGGTCCATCTGGGGCGCCTACCTGCCGATCATCAAGCGGTACGTCGACAACGACCGGCTCTGGTGGCTGAACATGCAGTACTACAACGGCAGCATGTACGGCTGCTCCGGCGACTCGTACGCCGCCGGTACCGTGCAGGGGTTCGTCGCGCAGACCAACTGCCTCAACGCCGGCCTGGTCGTGCAGGGCACCACCATCCGCGTCCCGTACGACCGGCAGGTCCCCGGCCTGCCCGCGCAGTCCGGGGCCGGCGGCGGGTACCTGGCGCCGTCCTCCGTGGCGCAGGCCTGGAACACATACCAGGGCGGCCTGAAGGGTCTGATGACCTGGTCGATCAACTGGGACGGGTCGAAGGGCTGGACCTTCGGCGACAACGTCAAGGCCCTCCAGGGCCGTTGACCCTGCGGGACCCCGCCACCCGGGGTGCACCGGGTTGCGCCGGGCTGCCGGAGCGGTCCGGCGCCACCGAGGTCGGGCCGTGCTTCTGCTGGCACCGTAGAAGCGAGCGTGTGGTAGACCTCCAGGCGTTCCGCCGGGATCGACGCGCCGCGCACTGCGCACAGGCCGTTTGCGGCAGGGCGGGGCGAACGCCCCTTGGGACGTGGCGCGGCGAGTTCGCCCGGCCGCCCTCGGCTGAGGTGCCGGGACGCCGGTGCCGCGCCGCGCCGGCCAGGGACCGCCGAGTCCCGGACAAGCCGTCCCTGGTTCGGGTCCTGCGCCAGTGCGACGGTCGAGCCATGACTACTTCCGCCTTCACCGTCACCGGCCACTGGATCGGTGGCGAGATCGTCGCCGGCTCGGCCGGCACCCTGCCCGTGGTGAACCCGGCGACCGGCGACCTCGTGGCCGAGGTGCCGGCCGGGACGGCCGCCGACGTCGACCGTGCCGTCGCCACCGCCCGGGCCGCCTTCTCCTCGTGGGCGGCGACCACCCCGGCCGAGCGGGCGGCCGTGCTGCGCCGCGTCGCCGCGGGCCTCGCCGCCCGTCAGGAGGAGATCGCCTCGGCGATCACCGCCGAGATGGGCTCCCCGATCGCGATGTCCCGCACCGCGCAGGTCGGGTTCCCGGCGGCGGTGATCGAGTCCGTCGCGGGTCTCGCCGACGACTTCCCCTGGACCGAGGAGATCGGAAACTCCCTGATCCTGCGCGAGCCGATCGGCGTGGTGGCCGCGATCACCCCGTGGAACTTCCCGCTGCAGCAGATCGTGTCCAAGCTGGCCCCCGCGCTTCTCGCCGGGAACACGATGGTCTTCAAGCCCTCCGAGAACGCCCCGCTGACCGCGCGGATCCTCGCCGAGGTGACCGACGGGGCGGGTTTGCCGCCCGGGGTGTTCAACGTGGTGTACGGCACCGGCCCGGTCGTCGGCGAGGCGATCTCCGCCCACCCGGACATCGACATGGTCTCCTTCACCGGCTCCACCCGGGCCGGCCGTCGGATCTCCGCGGTGGCCGCCGAGACGGTCAAGCGGGTCACCCTTGAGCTGGGCGGCAAGGGGGCGAACATCGTCCTCGACGACGCCGACCTGCCGAAGGCGGTCGCCACCGGCGTGATGATGGCGTTCGCCAACGGCGGCCAGGTCTGCGGCGCGTGGCCGCGGATGCTGGTGCCCGCCGCGCGCCAGGAGGAGGTCGTCGCGCTCGCCGTCGAGGCGGCGCGGCGGTTCACCGTCGGCGACCCGACCGACGAGCCGACAGTGCTCGGTCCGATGGCCTCGGAAGCGCACCGGCGGAAGGTCGACGGGTACATCGCCCGCGGCGTCGCCGAGGGCGCGCGGCTGGTGTTCGGCGGCCCGGGCCGCCCCGAGGGCCTGGAGAAGGGAGCCTACGTCCGGCCGACCATCTTCGCCGACGTCGACCCGCGCTCCGCGATCGCCCAGGAGGAGATCTTCGGTCCGGTGCTGACGATCATCCCGTACGCCGACGAGGAGGAGGCCATCGCCATCGCCAACGGCACCGTGTACGGCCTGACCAGCGGGGTCTTCGGCGAGCCGGAGCACGCGCTGGCGGTCGCCGCGCGCCTGCGGGTGGGCCAGGTCGACGTCAACGGCGGGCAGTGGAACCCACTCGCCCCGTTCGGCGGCTACAAGCAGTCGGGCAACGGCCGCGAGTTCGGCCGGTTCGGCCTGGAGGAGTTCCTGGAGACCAAGTCGATTCAGCGGTGAGGAACGGCCGCCCCGGCCCGAGCCGCCGGGCCGGGGTGGCCGCGTGTAGTGCGGTGACTGACATTCCTCGAGGATCCCCGCCGCCCCCGCCGTGCTGGGCGCGCCGACCCGGGCGGTTCAGCCGGCACGGGTGAGGTGACTGCGGTAGGCGCGCGGTGAGAGGCCGGTGGTGCGTTTGAAGGCGACGCTGAACGCGCTCTCGGAGCCGTAGCCGACGGCCCGGGCGATGGTGGCGACGGTCTCGCCGCCGCGTCGGATCTGGTCGGCGGCGAGTTCGATCCGCCACTCGGTGAGGTACTCCAGCGGGCCCTTGCCGACCCGGTCCTTGAACCGGGCCGCCAGCGTGGACCGGGAGACGGCCGCCACCCGGGCCAGCTCCGCCACGGTCCACGGGTGGGCCGTGCGGGCGGGCATGGCGCGCAGCGCGGCCGCGACG
>NZ_QGKS01000270.1 GCF_003172935.1 Micromonospora sicca
GCCGCCGGCCGCTCGTGGTCGACGGTGGCGGTGGTCGGGGCGCTGACCTCGGCGGCGTCCGCCACCGGGTCACCCTCCACGATGGGCGCCGTCGGGCCGTCGGCCGCCTGGCGACCCCACAGCAACCACCCGCCGGCGAGGCCCACCAGCAGGGCCAGGATCAGGATCAGCCATTGCCCGAAAGTCGACGGCACGGCAAACCTCCCTCTTATGTACGTGAACGACAGTCGTGAGAAAACCGGGGGCAGCTTCGCACACGTGCGTCGTGGACGACAGGGAGGTCGGCGGCTTGCGTCCCTGCTGGGACACGTCGTGCCGGCGGGTGGTGACGGGATGACCGAGCGTGTGCCGTCGCGACGGACCGGCGGGGGCGCCCCGGACCGCGGTGCAGGACGGGCCCGGAGAGTCGGTGTCAGCGCACCGGGTCGGACGCCGGCGCGGTGGTGGCGTCCCAGGTGTAGAAGCAGCCGGCGACGGCGTCCCGGGGGGAGCCCCAGGTCGGCAGGTACGGCGACGTGTGCGCGGAGAGCCGTTCGTTGACCTGCCGGTAGAGCGGGTGGTTGCGCACCCCGGCCACCGCGTCCGGGTCGACGTCCGCCGTCTCCATCAGGTGTACGCACAGGTCGTGCAGGCAGTACAGCGACCGGTGCCGGACGCCGGCGAGGCCGGGCAGCTCCGTCGCGTCTGACTCGGCGAAGATCTGCGCGACCCGCCCCTCCGCTCCCGGGACGATGCGGCTGACGATCAACAGACGACTCATCGGGGGACCCCTCTCGCCGGTGGTGCCCCTGACCCAGCCCGAGGACGTCGGACACCTTGTCGGGCCACCATGCCCGGCCGCTGTCACCTCCCCGTCACGCGGGGAGAGCGGCCGGTGACGCCGGAGCGGGGTGCGGGTGGCCGGCTGGCGTGCCGGATCGGGGCGAGGGTCTCGTCGAGCAGCGCGCACATCGCCGGGGAGGGCTCCAGGCGCAGCTCCCGCAGCAGCAGGTCGCGGTAGACGTAGAAGGCGTGCACCGCCTCGAAGGCGTTCCCTTCCGCGAGGTGGATCCGGACGACCAGGCGGTGGGGCGTCTCGCGGAGCGGCTCGGCGGCCATCGCCTCCAGGGCGGCCTCCAGCGCCTCCCCGTGCCGGCCCGCCGCGAGATGGTTGCCGGCGAGTTGTTCGAGCATGTGCAGCCGGAGCTGGCGCAGCCGTTCGCGTTCCAGCAGGACCCAGTCGTCGTACCAGCCGGGGAGCAGGTCGTGGCGGCCGGCGACGCGGACGGCGTCCGGCACCTCCCCGTCGCGGACCCGGGACGCGACGTCGACCAGTTCGTCGGTGTCGAGGTGGACGGTCGGGTCGAGCCGGACGGTGTCCCCGTCGGTGAGCAGCGGGCAGCAGGGGTCCTGGCGCAGCCGCCACAGCGCGGTACGCAGCGACGACAGCGCCCGCTCCTCGGACGTCTCCGGCCAGAGCAGTCCGGCCAGGTGGCTGCGGGTCGCGGCCGGGCGCAGGCCGATCAGGGCGATGACCCGTTGCAGTCCCCGCGGTACCACCACCGGCACGTCGTCGTGCAGCAGCCGGAAACCGCCGAGCAGCTGTAGCGACACCCGCGGCGCGGGTCCGGCGCCGGCCGTCGGCATTTTGGAATGACCGGTCACCGGCGCACCCCCTGCCCCGGACTCCTCGTCCCGACCGTCCTCGTTGCCCCGGTGCGCGGCTGCCCGCGACGCCGATGTCGGAACGGCTCCGCCGCGGCGGCGACGTCGGATGTCCGGCGCCGTCCGGGCTGACCGAGACGGAGATTATCAATGATGATTACACTCAGTCAACCTATTCGTCGTTAATGTGACCGTCCAGTACGGTCGGTTCGCAGCGGTCCTGAACTGCGAATATTTGTCGCTATGCGCTGGGTGTCGCAAGGGGACGCATAGCCCCGGCACAGTTTGCGTCAACACAGCGTCACCGAATCTCTACCTCCCGCGCTCAGCTCGGGTGACGCTGCGGTGACGTCCCCGTCGGCATCGTGTCGGCAGTCGTCCGGCCGACCGGAACCCGCCCGAGGGGGAGACGCTTCATGGACCGTTCGCTCATCGTCGCGAAGGTGCTGCCCACCGCCGAGGACCAGGTCGCCGAGATCTTCGCCGAGTCCGACGCGACGGAGCTGCCGCGTCTGGTCGGCGTCCGGCACCGCTCGCTGTACCGGCTGCACGACCTCTACGTCCATCTGCTGGAGACGGAGCTGCCGGCCGAGGGCGCGGTGGAGGACGCCCGCGGTCATCCCGAGTTCGTCCGGATCAGCACGCGATTGCGGCCGTTCATCTCGCCGTACCTGCCGGACTGGCGCTCGCCCCGAGACGCCATGGCCCACTGCTTCTACCGGTTCGACGCGCCCGGGCGGCGGCCGTGACCACCACCGCGCCCCGCGACGAGCAGCTCTGGTCCCGCTGCGCCGGCTGCTCCTCGCTGCTGTACCGCAAGCGGCTGCGCCGCAACCTCGACGTCTGCCCCGAGTGCGGCACGCACTCCCGCCTGGACGCCCCGGCTCGGGTGGCCCAGCTGGTCGACCCGGACTCGTTCACCGCGCTGCCCGAGCGGGCGGTGGAGGTGGACCCGATCGGCTTCGTCGACGCGCTGCCGTACCCGCACCGGCTGACCGCGGCGCGGGCCGGCACCGGGCTGGACGAGGCGGTGGTCTGCGGCACCGCCGCCGTCGGTGGGCACCGGATCGCGCTGGCGGTGATGGACTTCCGGTTCCTCGGCGGCAGCCTGGGCTGCGCGGTCGGCGAGCTGATCACCCTGACCGCCGAGCGGGCGCTCGCCGAGGAGGTGCCCCTGGTGCTGGTCACCGCCTCCGGCGGGGCCCGGATGCAGGAGGGGGCGCTGTCGCTGATGCAGATGGCCACCGTGAGCCAGGCCGTCGCCGGGCTGCGCGAGGCGGGACTGCTCACCGTCAGTGTGATCACCGATCCGACGTACGGCGGGGTGGCGGCCTCGTTCGCGACGAACACCGACGTGGTGCTCGCGGAGAGCGGCGCGCGGATGGGCTTCGCCGGCCCACGGGTGATCCGGCAGGTCACCGGCGCCGCGCTGCCGGAGGGCTTCCAGACGGCCGAGTTCCTGCTGCGGCACGGGCAGGTCGACATGGTGGTGCCCCGGCACGCGCTGCGCGGGCGGCTGACGGCGCTGCTGGCCGCCGCCTGGCC
>NZ_QGKS01000516.1 GCF_003172935.1 Micromonospora sicca
GGGGAGGAGGGGGTGGCGGACCACGTTTTCCTCGCGGCCGGGGCCTACGCCTACGACGCTGACCCGGGTGCCGGTGAGTTCCTCGATGCGGGCGACGTAGCGCCTTGCGTTTTCGGGGAGTTCGTCTTCGGTGCGGGCCTTGGTGATGTCTTCCCACCAGCCGTCGAGCTCTTCGTAGACGGGGGTGGCGTGGTGGAAGTCGGTCTGGGTCATCGGCATGTCGTCGAACCGCTCGCCGTTGATCTCGTACGCGACGCAGATCGGCACCTTGGGCAGGCCGGTGAGCACGTCCAGCTTGGTGACCACCAGGTCGGTGACGCCGTTGAGGCGGGACGAGTACCGGGCGACGACGGCGTCGAACCAGCCGGTGCGGCGCTCCCGGCCGGTGGTGGTGCCGTACTCGTGGCCGACCTTGCGCAGGTGCTGGCCGTTGTCGTCGAAGAGCTCGGTCGGGAACGGGCCGGCGCCCACCCGGGTGGTGTACGCCTTGCTGACCGCGATCACCCGGCTGATCGCCGTCGGCGGGATGCCGGCGCCCACGCACGCCCCACCGGCGGTCGGATTCGACGAGGTGACGAAGGGGTACGTGCCGTGGTCCATGTCGAGCATGGTGGCCTGGGCGCCCTCCAGCAGGACGGTCTCGCCGCGGTCCAGCGCGTCCCAGAGCATCACCCGGGTCTCCGCGATGTACGGCCGGAGCCGCTCGGCGTACCCCAGGTACTCCTCGATCGTCGCGTCCAGGTCGATCGCCTTGCGGTTGTAAACCTTGAACAGCAGCTGGTTCTTCTCGCGCAGCGCCAGCTCGAGCTTCTTGCGCAGGATGCCCGGGTCGAGCAGGTCCTGCAGCCGGATGCCCATCCGGGCGACCTTGTCGCCGTAGGCGGGGCCGATGCCGCGGCCGGTGGTGCCGATCCGGGCGGAGCCGAGGTAGCGCTCGACGACCCGGTCCAGCGCCCGGTGGTGCGGCATGATCAGGTGCGCGTCGCCGGAGATGCGCAGGCGGGAGACGTCCACGCCGCGCTCGGCGAGGCCGTCGATCTCCTGCAGCAGCACCTTCGGGTCGACCACCACGCCGTTGCCGATGATGATCATCGCGCTGGGCGAGAGCGCGCCCGACGGCATCAGGTGCAACGCGTACTTCTGGCCGTCCGGGGTGATCACCGTGTGGCCGGCGTTGTTGCCGCCGGAGTAACGCACCACGTAGTCGACCCGCTCACCCAGCAGGTCGGTAACCTTGCCCTTGCCCTCGTCGCCCCACTGAGCGCCGATGAGCACGATCGCTGGCATCTTTTCCGCCTCCAGAAGGCTCGGGTGCCAGGTGGCGACCGGTTGGCGAGCCCGGGGTGTCAGGCTAACAAGTAGGGACGGCGCGGCCGGCAGGGGTCGCGGCGAGAGGCAGGAGGCTCGGCCGGTGTACGACGTGGTGCTGCTCACCCTCGGCTCGGAACGGGACGCTCCCGGTGGGGGCTGCGGCAGCGGCGGAGCGTGCTGCGGTGGCGCCACCGAGGCCGCCGGGGAGAAGGCCGAGGAGCGCTGCGAGACGCCGCGCGTACCAGTGCTGGCCTGCGCGGACGCGCTGACCGCCCGGGGCGCCCGGGTGGAGATGGTCACCGCCCGCTCGGACGCGGAGATCGACGAGGTGCTGGCCCGGCTCGACGGCCCGCCGCGCTCCGACGGCCTCACCTGGCCGGACCCGGATTCGAAGACCCGGCTCGTGGTCGCCACAGCCAGTGACGGACAGTTGCGCGCCGTGGTGCGCCGGCTGGTCCGGCGGTACGCCCCACCGCCCAGTCGCCGCCCCGCCGACCTGCCCGCGAACCGGACCGTGCCGGACCTGCCGACGGTGGCCGTACTGCCGCTGGATCCGGCCCGGAGCGGAACGCACCGGGACCTGGCGGCGCAGCTCGGGCTGCCCCGCGACCCGGCGGCGGTGGCCGCGGCGGTGCTGGACGGCACCGCCCGCCGGCTCGACCTGCTGCGCAACGACGCCGGCTCAGTGACCCTGGACGGCGCGCTGCTCGGCGCGGCCGACGACGCCGGCCGGCCGCTGCACTGGCGGGCCCGGGTCGAGGTGGACGACGCCGTCCTCTCCGACGGCGACGAGCCGATCATGGCCTGCGCGGTGGGCAACGCGGGCGGGTACGCGCGCCTCGACGACGTGGCCCTGCTGGCCGACCCGGACCCGACCGACGGCCGGGTCGAGGTGGCGGTGGCCGTTCCCGTGGTGACCCGCTCCGCGTTGGGCAGGAAGCGGGTACGGCTGGAGGTGCGCCGGGCCCGGGGCCGGGCCGTGGCGGTCGTCCCGCGCGACGAGAAGGTGCCCTTCCTCGACGACGGCGTCGAGGGCGAACTGAGCCGGAAGCGGTCCTGGTGGACCGAGCCGGGCGGCTGGGCGGTCTGGACGGTCTGACCCCCGTCGATCCGTGGGCGGGCCCCGGGGAAACCCGGACGGCCTATCCTCGGTGGGAGGAATGGGGAGGAACCGTGGTGCACGAGAACGCCGACCGGGCCCACGTACCGGGCCAAGAGCCGGTGCCCGAGCGGGACATCGAACCGCTCTGGCCGCCGGACCCGACCGAGCCGGTCGACGCCCAGCCGTGGGCGGTGCCGACCCAGCCGGCTGCAGCCGCCTGGCCCACCCCGCCACCCAACGGCAGCACGCCACCGAACGGCGGCACGCCGCCGGCTTCCGCTCCGCCGCCGCCCGCCGGTGAGCCCGCCGGTTGGGCGTTGACCGCGCCGCCCGGCAGCGCCTGGCAACCCGCACCGGCCTGGGCGCCGCGGCAACCCGCGCCCGCCTGGGAGCCGCAGTCGCCCGCCGACCGACCGGACGCGGCGGAACCGCCGGCGACTCCCGGCGGCGCGACGGGCGACTCCGGGACCGTCCGGACCGAGGGGGCAAGGGACCAGGCCACTGCCGACCCGGAGCCGGCGGAGACCGACGCGACCGACGCGACGCAGAGCCCGATGGCGTCGGCAGCGCCCCGGAGCCCGGGCGAATCGCCGTGGGCGCAGCCGCCGCAGCGCCCGGCGGCCACACCGACCGAGCCGCCCGCGAACGGGACCGGCCCGGCGGAGGCCGCCCCGACCCCGGCCGCCGACGCGGCGCCCGATCCCGAACCGGCCGCCGACGCGGCGCCCGATCCCGAACCGGC
>NZ_QGKS01000517.1 GCF_003172935.1 Micromonospora sicca
CAAGGAACGGGGGGAAGCCGAAGCCGCGCATCCGGGCCTCGTGCATCGCGTGCATCCGTCCGTGGAATCCCATCGGACTCTCCTATCGTCGTAGTGTCGCCGATGCATCGACGATATATCGGCAACGCATCGGCGACAAGACGAACTTGGGGCAGGACCGCAAACCGTACGTACGTCTTGCTAAGCTGCCGGCGTGCGCCTGCTTCCCGAACCGGGCCCGGCCCGGACCCTCGCCCTCTCCACCCTGGTCAACACCGTCGGCCGGGGCACCTGGCTGACCGTCAGCGCACTCTTCCTGACCCGTTCGGTCGGCCTGACCGTGGCCCAGGTCGGCGTCGGCCTCACCATCACCGCGCTGGTCAGCCTGGTGGCCAGCACCCCGATGGGCTATCTCGCCGACCGGTACGGCCCGCGCGGCATCAAGCTCGCCGCGCTGCTCGCCTCCAGCGCCTTCACCGCCGCCCTGGTCGCCGTCCGGTCCTTCCCAGCCTTCCTCGTCGTCGGCATGCTGATGGCGGTCGCCGACGCGGCCAGCCGGGGCGCGCGGGGCGCGCTGATCGCCGGGGCCGTCCCCGCCGACCAGCGGGTGCGTACCCGGGCCTGGCTGCGGGCCGTCACCAACGTCGGGATCTCGGTCGGCGCCGTGGTCGCCGGCTTCGGTCTCGCCGCGGACAGCCGGGCCGGGTACGTGACCCTGATCCTGCTCGACTGCGTGACGTACCTGCTCGCGGCGGCGATCCTGCTCCGGCTGCCGGCCGTACCGCCGGTCCCCGCGCCGACGCACGGGCCGCGGCTGATCGCCCTGCGGGACCGCCCCTTCCTGGCCTTCACCGTCCTCGACGGGCTGCTCTCGATGCACTTCGGGCTGATCAACATCGCCCTGCCGCTCTGGATCGCCGACCACACCGCCGCCCCGGACTGGCTCGTCTCGGGCTGCATGCTGGTCAACACCGTCATCGTGGTGCTCTTCCAGGTCCGCGCCTCGCGTGGCACCGAGGACCTGGCCGGGGCGGCCCGGGCCGCCCGCCGGGGCGGCGCGGTCATCGCGGTCGCCTGCGGGCTCTTCGCCGCCAGTGGGGGCGTGTCGGCGGCGGCCGCGGTGGCGCTGCTGCTGGCCGGGGCGTTCGTGCACGTCATCGGCGAGCTGTGGCACGCGGCGGCGGGCTGGGGGATCTCCTTCGGCCTGGCCCCGGCCCACGCGCAGGGGCAGTACCAGGGCGCGTACGGGATGGGCATGCAGCTCGGCGGGATGGTCGCCCCGGTGGTGGTCACCACCCTGGCGGTCGGCTGGGGAGTGCCGGGCTGGCTGCTGCTGGGCGCGCTGTTCCTCCTGCTCGGGCTGCTGGTGCCGCCCGTCGTGGGGTGGGCGCGGCGGTCCCGCCCGGCCGAGCCGGCGCCCGCGCCGGTCCCGGTTGGCTGAGCGGGTCCTCAGGTCGACCCGCGCGCCACCGGGCCGATCTGGCAGGCTGGTAACCGTGCTGACGGTGCCGGTACGTCAACTGGGGGAATCGGAGCGCCGCGCGGTCGAGCGGCTGCTCGACCTCGATCCGTTCGCGGGCGCGCAGGTGGCCGAGCGGGTCGCCGCCCGCGGGCTGGCCTGGTGGCGGGCCGACGGCCGGATCCTCGGCTACGGGGCCCGGCGCAACCTGGAGTCGATCTGCTGGCTGGGCGGCAACCTGACCCCGGTGCTCGCCACCGAGTCGGCGGTCGCGGCCTTCGCCGAGCAGCTCGGCACCGAGGAGCGGCTCTGCTCGTCGATCGTCGGGCGGGCGGACGCGGTGCTCGGCCTCTGGGACCGCCTCTCCGGGCAGTGGGGGCCGGCCCGGGACGTACGCCCCAACCAGCCGCTGCTGGCCACGGACGCGCTGCCCGCGGTGGCGGGCGACCCGGAGGTGCGGCGGGTGCGCGGGGGCGAGATCGACCGGCTCTTCCCGGCGGCGGTGGCCATGTACACCGAGGAGGTCGGGGTCTCGCCGCTGGCCGAGGACGGCGGGCGCGGCTACCGGCGGCGGGTGGCCGACCTGGTCCGCGCGGGCCGCGCCTACGCCCGGTTCGTCGACGGCAAGGTGGTCTTCAAGGCCGAGCTGGCCGTGGTGACCCGGCGGACCGCCCAGGTCCAGGGGGTCTGGGTCGCGCCGGAGTGGCGGGGTCGGGGGATCGCCACCGCGGCGATGGCGGCGGTGGTCCGGGACGCGTTGATCCGGGTTGCGCCGACGGTCAGCCTCTACGTCAACGACTTCAACCTGCCCGCCCGCCGGGTCTACGAGCGCTGCGGCTTCCGGCCGGTCGGCACGCTCGCCACCGTGCTCTTCTGAGCGGCGCCCGGCCGGGCATGGCCGGGATCACGTCCCGCTGACTGGCCTCGAACCGGACGTTCGCGGCTATGCTGACCATGTTTTTATACTGACTAGTCAGTTCAACGAAGTCGGGATGGGACGATGAAGATCGTCGAGGCCAGCGGGCTGGGGCTGCGGACCCGCCGAGGCTGGATGTACCGGGACGTCGACCTCACCGCCGAATCCGGTGAGCTGCACGCGGTGACCGGGCCGCCCGGCAGCGGGCGTACCTCCCTGCTGCTCGCCCTGGCCGGCCGCTTCCCGCACACCCACGGCGAGCTGCGCCGGCGCGGACCGGCCGCGCTCGGCCAGGTCGCCGGGGTGCACGAACCCGACCCGACGCTGACCGTGGCCGAGCACATCCAGGAGCGGCTGCTGCTGCTCGGGCCGGTGCCGCGCCGCCGCCGGCAGCTCGTGCCGGTCGCCGCCGTCCGGGCCCGCCGGGCGTACCGGCGGGACGCCTTCGCCGCCGCCATCGCCGGCGCGGGCTTCACCGACACCCCGCTCGACCCCGACCGGTACGGCCGCGACCTCACCCCCGTCGAGCGTCAGGTGCTCGGCCTGGTGCTGGCCAGCCTGAGCGGCCCCAACCTGATCGTCGCCGACGACGTGGACGCCGGATCCGACGCCCCCGAGCGGCAGGCGGTCTGGGCCGCCCTGTCCCGCCTCGCCGAGCAGGGGTACGCCGTCGTCGCCAGCGCCCGCGCCCGCGAGCCCGGCACCGCCGCGATCACCCACCGGATCGGCGACCCGACCCTGCCCGCCCGCACCGAGTTGGAT
>NZ_QGKS01000197.1 GCF_003172935.1 Micromonospora sicca
CAGGACCGCGATCTGCTTGAACTCCAAGCCTTCGGCCAGGCCACGGGATATCTCTTCCCGATCACCCAAGGTCAACATCGCACGCACAGCGGAACATCCTGTCCCACCCAACCGCCAAGATCAAATGCTACGACCGGCTGAACCTGCCCACCTGTTGGTGACCACGTCCTTGCCCGTCTCGACGAGCTCGGTCTCCATGACCACCGTCGTCAGGATGGCGACGGTGACCTTCGCGAGGACCGTCCCCACCACCCCGACAGCCGCTCGCCGCAGCCAGCTGCGTCGCGCGACCTGCGCCAGCCTGGACGGCTGACGATTCTGGTGCTGTGTCACTTGCGTATCCCTTCGGTTGCAACCTGTAGTGGTGCTTCCCGAGGAGTTCCTCGTTCCGCCGGCGGGGAGCGAGGCGCTCTCCCCGGAATCCGCAGTGACGCCCCCATCCTACTGTGTCGCCGGGACGTGATGCGTGCTCAGGTGACCTTTTCCGAGGGTCCCCCGATCGCCGGAGAATAAGTCGGCCGTCGAATTGCTGATTGGTTCTTCCGAAATTGCAGGCCAGGGCCATAAAGTGGCGGCCATGGCTGCACAGATTGATCGATAAACTTCGAGGCCGAGTGGATCACGCTCGGGTAACGACGCTGGCGCCGAGGTGGCCGAGCGGCCCCGGTATGGGTACGGCGCGAGCGTCCGGCCGCTGTGGTCGGTCCGGGACCGTGACGCGGAGCGGATCCGGACCGCGCCGCGTCGGGTTGGACTCCGCGACTTCGGGGAGCGCCACCCGGACAGGTTCGCCGTCGAGGGAGCCAACGTCAGCCTGGAGGGGCCCGAGCCGTTCGCCGTCTCGTACTGCGGCGCGTCAGCGGGCGTGGTTGTGGTCGGCGGCCGGTGGGCGGCGGCCGGAGCTGGCGATACCGGCGCGGCGGTCGAGGCGCTTGCCTAATCAGCGTGAAAACAACGGCAGCGCTGGTCAGGGCCGTACCGCAGGGCGGAGTGTCGCTCCTGCCGCAACCCGTTGACCAGCGGTGCCGTTGGTTCCGGGCTGGAATCTATGGCTGGGCTACCCGGCCGGCGCGGATGCCGGCTGGCGCCGCGGCGGTGGCCGTCGCACCCGCCCCGTACCCTCTTGGGTTATGGCGGACTCCACCTCCGCCAACCCGCCTGACCCACTCGGGCCCTGAACAAAAGAAGGACCGACGTGACCGATTCCGAGAAGCGTCGAATCGCAATCCTAGAGTTCCTTTACGACCACCGCCCTCATCAGCCGGGGGAGCTGGCGTCGATGGTCGAATTTCTCGGCAGCGAGCCGGACGATCACACCGAGGACCTCTGGCGTGGAACGCTTCGAGGGCTGAAGCGCGACGACTTGATCATGCTGGCGGAGAGCTATGAGTTCGCCGGTACCTCGGCGTTGATCACAGACCGGGGCAGGGCCTTCGTTGAGGCACGGCGCTCCCACCAGGCAGCGGAACAGGAAGCGCGAAACCGCCGGCGGACAGACCCCGCGCTCCGCAGAGCCGCCGCAACCAATGGGCTGCTGCGCTGGCTCTACGAGCAGGACCCCGACGGCGGCAAGGGGCTCTACGTCGACCAGGTCCTGTCAACCGAGCATGCTGTCTTCGAGGGCGACCGCCTCCCTGAAAACCTGATCCGGCGGGTCGCGCAGTACCTCCAGGACAGCGGGCTGGTCCGGGGGGACAAGGGCGTCGCAGAGATCGAGGGGCCGATCACCGTGCAGATCACCCCTCTCGGCCAGGACTGCATCGAATCGGGAGGCGACGTGGCCAGCTACCTGCGCGACAGAGACGCTCGCTCGACCACCATCACCAACTTTCACGGCCCAGTCTCCGGCAACGTCAGCTGGAACAGCACCCACGTCACCCAGACCGCCACCACAACCGGGACAGCGGGGGACGAACTTGCAGTCCTCGTCCGCGCCATAGCCGAGGCCGTCCCGGTACTTGGCCTCTCAGAGGACCAAGCCGCTGCGGTGCGCCGCAACACCCAGGTCATCGAAGCGGAGCTGGAGCAGCCGGAACCGGACCAGCGCACGGTCACGAACCTGGTGGGACGAACCCTCGACATCGTCACGGGCGCGAGCAGCAGCGCCCTCGGACTGCTGCTGACCGGATACGCCAAGGAACTCATGAAGAGCGCTGGCCTTCCGATCGAATAGCGGCGCTCGATGTCTGAACCCGCAGGGGTGCCGGACGTGGTGGTGTTCGAAGACCCGCAGAATCACGGCCAGGGGTAGCGAACCGGGCCAGGAGACGCCGACTGGTGTCCGGCCGTCGTGGTCGCCCGCCAATATCGACGCCTCCGGCGGGGCCTCTCTCGGAGACCCGGCGGGGACCGCAGGTGCCAGGTGGGTGAGTGGTCACCCAGGGGTGGGGCCTCCCCCCGCCGGCCGTCCCAGAGCCGGTCTGGTAGATCGGAGATCGGCCGACACGAGGAGATCTCACCCCACCCCGGCACCGCGCGCGGGCAAGCCGGCAACCCCTGCCCGAGGGCCTACGCCGACCGTCGGTGGGCAAGCTGTACGCCTGTGTGGTTTCGAGGCGGGCGTGACCCATGAGTTCGGCGACCAGGATGATGTCGTGGCCTTCGCGGACCAGGCAGGTGCCGAAGGTGTGGCGCAGGACGTGGCTGCCGGTGAAGTCGGCGGTGATGCCGGCCTCGTCGGCGATCGTGAGCAGGATGTCGTGGGCGCCGCGGGGGGACAGCCGGCCGCCGCGCTGGTTGAGCAGTAGCGCGGCTGGAGTACAGCGCCGGCAAGCTGGCCAGCAGCGACAGCATGGCCTGGTCGGCCGCCGGGCGCCGGGCGCTACGCCCCTCGCCGCGTGACCGGCAGCTGGTCCGCTCATCGCTTCTATGCTCGTCAGTCGGCGGTCAGGTCGGGCCGCCGATTACCCTTCAGGAGGTCCCTGATGCCATACGTGTACGCCCTGCAGGACCCGATCGACTTCTTCGACGACCTAACGGCTTGGTGCGCGGTAGAGGAAAGACCCGGGTCGATCATGAAGGTGGCCGTGCGGGACGATCATGATTGTGACGTCAGGATGGGCCCGCACGGCCTTGTCTCATCGTATCTTCACCGGCATCC
>NZ_QGKS01000077.1 GCF_003172935.1 Micromonospora sicca
CGTCCGGTGCGCGGGATCACCCGCCGCTTCCCCGGGGGCAGCCGGTCGGCGGGTGATCCCGCGCACCGGACGGCCCGAACCCGCCGGGCCGAGGCATGAATCGCGAGCGTGCCGGGGACAATAGCCCGCGACGTGAGGGTCACCGCGCGAGCGAGCGCCCGAGCCGGGGGTACGTGGACGGGACGGGGGCCGACGTGACGGGTGGCACAGCCGCCGACGAGCTGTTTCCCGGGGACGACCCGACGAGCGCGGCGCACCGGGCGAGGGACTGGGCGGCCACCCCGCTCGGGCCCGTCGAGTCCTGGCCGGTGGAGCTGCGGTCCGCGGTCCGGGCCCTCATGCCCTCCCGGATCCCGATGCTGCTCTGGTGGAGCCATGCGGCGTGCGCGAACGCGATCGAGCACGGCTACCGGTTCGCCCCCGGCGCGATCACCACCCCGCGGGCCGAGCTGCGCGACGACCGGCTGGAGATCGAGGTACGCGACCACGGCGGCTGGCGGGCGAGCGACCCGGACGGCGGCACGGACCGGGGCCGGGGACGGTTGATCATGGCGCGGGTGATGGACGAGGCGACGATCTCCGGCACGTCCGAGGGGACGACGGTCCGGATGGTGAAGCGGCTCTCCGGCGGGTCCTGAGCGTCGGTCACCCGTGCGGTCGCGGGCCGGCCGGGGCCGTGTCCAGCTCTCGTCGCAAGACCGACGCCGGGGTCCGGCGGATGGTGAAGATCAGCTATAAGTGACTCATGGACTTTCCGGCGTACCTGGCCACCATGCCGATGCACGCGATCACCGAGATCCACGGCGAACCGGGGTTGCTGGAGCGGTTCCGGCTGGAGATCCGGGCGTTCGACGCCGATGCCCGGGAGCGGCTGACCGAGGCGCTCGATCTCGCCGCCGAGCTGCACCGCGACGACCGGCGGGTGCGCGAGCCCTACCTCAACCACCTGCTGCGGGTGGCGATCCGGATGATGCACCACTACCAGGTGCGCGACGTCGACGTGATCGTCGCCGGCCTGCTGCACGACGCCGTGGAGGACCACCCGGCGGAGCTGGCCGGCCCCGACGCGTCCGGTGATCCGACGGAGGCGGCGCTGGCCGCGCTGGCCGCGCGGTTCGGCCCCCGCGTCGCCCGCCTCGTCGGTGCGGTCACCAACCCGGCGTACGACCCGGAGCGGGACAGGGACGTCCAGTACCGGGAGCACGTGGCGGCCAGCCTGGACCGGGAGCCCTGGGCCCGGGTGATCAAGATGTCGGACTTCACCGACAACGGCGTCGGCGTGATCCACACGGTGGGGCCGAAAGTCACCCGCTCCGCCACCAAGTACCGCCCCCTGGTGCCGGTCTTCCGGGACCTGATCGCCCGGCCGGACACGCCGCTGTCCGCGCCGGTGAAGCGGCACATCTTCGCCCAGCTCGACCTGGCCGAGGAGCGGTTCAGCGCCATCCTCGATCAGCCGAACTAGCCGCGGCGCAGCACCCGGGTGGTGCCGGCGGCAATGGTGGTGACCAGGATCCAGCCGCAGGCGATCAACCCGTACGCCACCCATGCCGTCGCCCCGACCGGCTCGAACGCTGCCTCCTGGTGCAGGTCGACGAGGGGCAGCAGGAGGTCGAGCGTGTAGATGGGGGCACGGAAGTGCAGCGGTCGGGCGGGGTCCAGGGGCACCGGCTGCGCTACGGCGAACACCGCGGTGCCGAGCAGCAGCAGCGCCACCAGCCAGGTGGCGGCCAGTGCGGGGCGGTATCCGTAGCCGACCGTGACGTCCTGGAGGTACCCCCACAGCCGGCCGGGCCGGGACTGCCCGGTCCGGCGGTGCCGTTGCCCGCGCAACAGGACCGCCCGCCTGGCATCCTCCTCGCCTCGGCGGCGGTACATCGCCGCCAACTGCTCGTACGCCTGCGCGGAGTAGCCGTCCCTGTTGCGGGCCAGCCAGTTCAGCCGCTGGGCCGCGGTCGCCGGCGATTGGATCGTGTCGTAAGTGAGCCCGTCCAGGCGGAGCTTTGCCGGCCAGGTGCTCGGGTCGTCCCGCAGGACCCCGAGCCGGGCGTGCCGGAGATCCACCTCACCGTCGATCGGTTCGCTGGTCGACAGGACCAGCTCGGCGGTCCGGAGCTGGCGGCAGGCGAGGGTGCTCTCCGCCACGCTGCTCAGGGAGGCCCGCTCGAAACAGACCTGGCTGCCCACGTCCGCGAACGACAGGTTGATCCGACCTCGCGCGGTGAAGCCTTCGCAGCAGTTGAACACCCCGCCCACCGTGATGTCGACGGCGGCCAGGGCGCGTCCCTGCGGGTTGTCGAGCCGGGCCCGGAGCAGCCGCACGGACCCTCGGACGTCGGCGTTGTCCAGCCGCACCTCCCCCTCGCAGCTCAGGCCCTCGCCCCGGATGTCGTGACCGACCGAGAGCAGTCTGGCCTCGACCGCCGGAGCACCGACCAGGTGCGCCTCGTCGAGCACGAGCGCTCCCTCGATCCGCGCGGCGACGAGATGAAGTGGGCCGCTGCGGACCTCGGCCAGTCTGAGGTTTCCCTCGACCACCGCCTTGTCGGCCCAGATGCCGGGCAACCGTGAGCCGGCCAGGTCGATCTCCCGGGTGCGGGCACCCACCAGCTCGATCCGGTCGGTGAAGTCGCACCGGCTCAGCCGCACCGGATAGGGAATCTCCGCGTACGACAGGTCGAGCCTCCCGGCTATCTCGGCGCCGACCAGCGTCAGGGCAGCCAGCTCACCGGGCTCGGCCGGCACGGCGCCGAGCAGCAGGGCCCGGATGACCCCGGCGCGGACCACTCGATCCTCCGCGTCGCCGAGGTCCACCTGCGCGCGTCGAGAAAACGCCTGCCAGACGGCCCGTTCCGGGGCGGTCAACTCGAGTTCCCATCCCGCCATCCTGGTCGCCACCGGCAAGCCCCGTCAGCCCCGCCGATCTGCTGGCTACCGCACCAGGTCGGGTGGGTGGTGTCACCCGGCCTGGGGGCTGACAACTGCTCACTCTCCCGTGATCAAACATACGAATATATGAGTGTTAGTATCGTTCTGTGAAGCTTGCCGAGTGGGCGCGCCGTAACGGTGTGCACCCGCAGACCGCGTACCGCTGGT
>NZ_QGKS01000169.1 GCF_003172935.1 Micromonospora sicca
ACGGGCAACGCCTGGCGATCTTCTACACCAAACTCAACAACCGCCTCCTGCGACCACTCCTCGCCGCCGATCAGCCCCAAGCGCCACCCGACCTGCGTCAAGCCCTCGCCGCCATCGACCACCACGTCGACGACTACATCGCCCGCGCACGACTCAAAACCGCAGCCTGAAAACCTGACTCAGTTGTTCAGATTCTCGAACCCAAGGATCTAGCCCGAGCCGGGGCGCCGCCAGCGGTATCGGTCAGCGTGCGGGCGAGCGGGAACCGTCACCTCGCCCGTACGCTGCCCTCGGGTCCGCCACTCATGGTCCGGCCCGGAAGGAGGCGACCGTGGCGGAAGAGCGCGGGTACTGGCGGGACAACGGCGAGCGCATCGCAGCCCGGGAAGCTTGGGATATCTGGGCAGTCCACGCGTACGACATTCTGATCGGCATCGCGCAGACCTACCACGCCACGATCACCTACGGTGAGCTGCGGGACCGGCTCTTCGCCGCCTCAGGCATCCAAACCTCCGCGCTGCTGCAGAACTGGATCGGCGAGGTGCTCAACCGGGTGATCCACGAGTCGCGCCGCCGTGGCGAGCCGCCGCTGTCCGCCCTCGTCGTCCGGGTAGACGACGGGATGGTGGGCGGAGGGTACGACGAGGTGCTCCGAGTATGGGGTGAGCCCGCCGCAGAGAACGAGATGGCGCGGGAGGAGCACGCCGCTGTTTCGCGCCTGGCCTGTTACCGCCGCTTCGGCGCGCCGTTGCCCCCGGACGGTGGGCAGCCGGCGTTGTCGCCGAGGCTGCAGCGGCGGTCCGCGCGCGAACGCCGCAGCCCCGGCGCCCGCTCTGCCCGACCTGCTTCGTCCAGCTTCCGGTCAGTGGCGCCTGCGACTCCTGCTGATACCTCGCCTTCACCGCCGAAGCGGTGCCGCCACTCGCGTCCCGGCGCCGCTGCCGGCGCGACCGGCGCCTCGGACGATCGCCCGCAGGCGTCACCTTTCGGCCTTCCTGGAATAGCCGGTCGGCCTGGTCGCACCGTCATCCTTTCGGCGTTCTGAAAACCGAATCAGATTGACCGATAAACGACTGAGATATCGCTCACCACGCCTGTCGACAGCGGCCGGAAACCGGCTGTGAGCAGGGAATTTCGCCGCTGCGAGTCCCGCCTTCGACGGGCTGGAGAAGGTCGGAACGGCTCACGGGGAAACGTGTGTCAGCTAGCCGTCCGTCAATTCGCCTTTCCGCCCCGCCCGTCGTGCCGCTCACTGAGGACACCAATGTGAAGAAACGGAGTCAACCGTGTCCACCACGAATGAGACCGGGCGGGCGATCGTCCTCGGCGCGAGCATCGGCGGGCTGCTCGCCGCGCGGGTCCTGAGCGAGTCGTACACGAAGGTGACCGTCTTCGACCGGGACGAGCTGCCGGCGGAGGTCGCCGACCGCAAGGGCGTGCCGCAGAGCGAGCACTCGCACGGCCTGCTCGCCCGGGGCCGCCAGGTCCTGGAGGAGCTCTTCCCCGGCCTGACCGCCGACCTGACCGGCCAGGGCGCCCTCGCCATCGACATCCAGCGGGACTGTCTCTGGGTCAACGACGGCCACCGGATCCCCCGGGTCGCCTCGGGACTGCAGGGGCTGTGCGTCAGCCGGCGCGCACTGGAGGGGTACGTCCGGGACCGGGTCCGCGCGCTGCCGAACGTGGAGATCCACGACGGATGCGAGGCGTTGGGGCTGCTCGCCGACGCCGACGGCGGCACGGTCACCGGCGCGCGGATCCTGCCCCGGGGCGGGGAGGAGCAGCACCACGACGCCGACCTGGTGGTGGACGCGACCGGTCGCGGCAACCGCGGCCCCACCTGGCTCGCCGAGCTCGGCTACCAGCCGGCCGTCGAGGACCGGGTGGATCCCGGCACCGTGTACGTCTCCCGCGACTACCGCCGCACCCCGGGCGACGCCGACTTCGCCGCCTTCATCAGCAGCCCGTCGCCGGCTGCCCCGTACGGCGGGGTGGCCATCTCGGCCGAGGGCGACCGGTGGATGGTGACGCTGCTCGGCGTCGGCCCGGGCCAGGCCCCGCCGGTCGACCCGGACGGTTTCCTCGCCTTCGCCGGCCGGCTGCCCGCCCCGGAACTGCACGCGCTGCTCAGCCGGGCCGAACCGCTCGGCCCGCCGAAGCGAATGCGGCTGCCCACCAGCGTGCGGCGGCGCTACGAGCACCTCGCCCGGCTGCCGGAGGGCTTCATCGCGGTCGCCGACGCGGTGTGCAGCTTCAACCCGGCGTACGGGCAGGGCATGACGGTGGCCGCGGTGGAGGCGATGGTGCTGCGCGACTGCCTCCGGCAGGGCCGGCGGGAGCTGCCGCGCCGCTTCTTCGCCGGGGCGGCCAAGGTGGTGGACGTGCCGTGGGACATGGCGGTCGGCGCCGACCTGCGCTACCCGACGGTGGTCGGGCCACGCAGCCGCCGGACCCGCTTCCTCAACGGGTATGTCGCCCGGCTGCACGTCGCCGCCGCGCGGCACGCCGTCGTCGGGCGGCGCTTCCTCAGCGTCGCGAACCTGATGACCCCGCCGCCGGGGCTCTTCGCGCCGGGGATCGTCGCCCGGGTGCTCTGGTCCGGCGGGCGTACCGTGCCGACGGCCGCCCAGCCCGAGTCGACGCTGCAGGTCGAGGAGTTGCTTGTCCGGTGAGCCGGGTCAGGCGGGCAGGCGGTCGCGAGACCGCCTGCTTTCGCCCTGGTGCTGCACCGCCCGGTTCGGTCCGGTGAGCGGGCTCGGTGCGGCGTGAGCTTAGGATCTCTCGCATGCAGGAGGGTCGGTGGACGACGATCACGCCGTCGCAGTTCGCGCACGAGCGGGAGGCGCTGGCGTACGTCCAGGCGCTGCTGCCGGACACCGAGCCCTACCGGGCCTGGTCGAACTTCACCTTCACCGCCCAGACCGGTCACCCCTACGAGGTCGACCTGCTGGTGGCGGGACCGGGCGGGCTCTACCTCATCGAGATCAAGAGCCTGAACGGACGGCTGGTTTCCAGCGGCTCGAACTGGATCCTGAACGGGCCGAGCGGCACCCGCACCTTCGACAATCCGCTCCACCTGGCGGACATGAAGGCGAAGAAGCTCAAGTCCCTGCTCCAGGTCGCCGCCGCCCGCCGCAAGGGCAAGCCAGTCAAGATTCCCTTCGTGCAGGCGGCGGTGTTCCTGTCCAAGCCGGGGC
Source organism: Micromonospora sicca (assembly GCF_003172935.1). Classification (GTDB taxonomy): domain Bacteria; phylum Actinomycetota; class Actinomycetes; order Mycobacteriales; family Micromonosporaceae; genus Micromonospora; species Micromonospora sicca. The sequence goes on from NZ_QGKS01000169.1 coordinate 3,198, forward strand.
TGCAGGTCGAACTCTCCGATTACCACCTGCACAACATCTACGGCCCTGAGCCGGCGCCCGGCCACCAGCCGGGCCAGCTGCCGACCATCGGCTCGATCCTGAAGCGCCCGCCGCAGGACGAGCAGCAGCGGGTCACCAAGGAGATGTCCGCGGCGCTGCCGGGCCTGCTGGAAGAGGTCGGCATCGCCCGCAGCCGCCGGCACTACGAGATCGGCGCTTGGAAGCTGGCCCCCCGCCCGTTCGACATCGGGCCGACCTGGCAGGACCACGAGGCCCGCCACCGCGACCTCGAACGCGAGCGCCGCCGGATCCGGATCTACCTGGTCGAGCGCAATGCGGTGCAGGCCGAGCGGGCGAGCATCGAACGCGCCGCCAAGCGCGAGATGCAGGTGTTGCACGGCATCAATCACCCCGGCATCGTCCAGGTCGACTCGATGGAGTCGCACGAGGCCGGGCCGGCGCTGATCTTCCGGTACGACCCCCGCTCGATCCGCCTCGACCACTACATGGCCCAGTACGGCGACCGCCTCGACGCGCTGAGCCGGCTGGCGATGATCCGCCAGCTCGCCGAGACGGTGGCGTACGCGCACCGTCGGCGGCTGCACCACCGCGCCCTGTCGGCGCGCAGCGTCCTGGTCAGCCCGGGACGCCGGCGGCGGGGTGGCAGCGAGGACGAGGCCTGGCTGACTCCTCAGCTGCAGCTCAGCGACTGGCAGGCGGCGACCCGCGGGGTCGACGGAAGCGGCGGGGGCAGCAGCGGCGACCCGGTCACCCTCTCCACGCACGCGGCCACGCACATCGAGCGCTCGGCCGAGGCGTACCTCGCGCCGGAGCTGACCGCGCCAAAGCCGGACGCGGTCGCGATGGACGTCTTCGGCCTGGGCGCGTTGAGCTACCTGATCCTGACCGGCCAGCCGCCGGCCGCAAAGCGTGCCGAGCTGCTCACCCGGCTGGCCCGGGACAACGGGCTACGCGCCTCCGCGATCGCCGACGGAATCACCGAGTTCGCCGACGAGCTGATCCAGGCGGCCACCGCCCCGGTGCCGACCCAGCGCCTGACCACCGTGGCCGAGTTCGTCGAAATGCTCCAGGTGGTCGAGGAGGAGCTGACCGCACCGCCGCCGACGTCGGTGCACCCGGAGGAGCCTGAGCCCGAGCAGGTCGACCCCCTCGAGGCGCGCGGCGGCGACCGGGTCGGCGAGTGGAAGATCGTCCGGAGCCTCGGCACCGGCTCGACCTGCCGGGCGTTCCTCGGCTTCAACGAGCGCACCCGCCGGGAGGAGGTGCTCAAGGTCGGGCTCTCCGACGAGAAGGGCGCCCGCCTGGCGCACGAGGCGAGGGTGCTCGGCCCGCTCACCGACTCGCGGGTGATCCGGCTGGCCCGGCCGGAGCCGCTGCAGATCGGCACCCGCACGGTCGTCGTGCTGGAGCACGCCGGTGACCGCACCCTGGCCCGCAAGCTGCGCGACGACGGCCGGCTCACCGTCGACGAGCTGGAGACCTACAGCGACTACCTGTTCGGCGCCCTCGACTACCTGGAGGGGGAGGGCGTCTACCACCGGGACATCAAGCCGGACAACATCGCCATCCGGGTGCGCCCCAACCGCACCAAGCAGCTCGTGCTCTTCGACTTCTCCCTGGCCGGCGTCTCGGTCAAGGAGATCGCCGCCGGCACCCCGCGCTACCTCGACCCGTTCCTCGGCACCGCGAACCGGCCCGGCTACGACAAGCACGCCGAGTGGTACGCCCTCGGGGTCACCCTGCACGAGATGGCCTCCGGCGAGCTGCCCGTGTGGGGTGACGGCGGAACCGAGCCGCAGCTGACCGAGGGCCCGCCGGTGCTCGCCGTCGAGGCGTTCGACCCGGCGATCCGCGACGGCTTGGTGGACTTCCTCCAGCGTGCCCTGCACCGCGACCACCGCCAGCGGTTCGCCTCGCTCAAGGACATGCGCGACGCCTGGCAGCAGGTGTTCCGCCGCTCCGACGCGAGCGCCCCCGTCGGCACCGACCACCCCGAGATCGAGGCCGACGAACCGGACGAGAAGGCCGCCGAGGCCGCCCGCGACGAGGCCGCCACCAAGGCGACCCGCGCGACGGCCCTGGAGGCCGCCGGGCTCACCCCGCGCGCCGTCTCCGCCGCCCACCGCCTCGACGCCACCACCGTCGGCGAGCTGCTCACCGTCGCCAACAAGCTCGCCCACCTGCCCGGCCTGGGCGCCAAGACCCGCCAGGAGCTGCAGCGCCGGGTCAAGGAGTGGCGCGGCCGGCTGGGGGAGCGGGAGACCATTCCCACCACGCCCGCCGCCCGCAAGGCAGCGACGGAGGAGGTGGCCTCCGAGGCCGCCGCCGGGGACGGCGACCCCGATCTGGTACGCGTCGGACTGGACGCTATCGCCACCCTGCTCGTCCCGGCCAGCCGGAACCCCAACGACGTCGAGGCCACCCGGCTGGCGCTGCACCTGCCCGACGCCACCGGCGCCCTGCCGGACCTGCCGCTGTGGCCGCAGCACCCGCAGGTGGCCAAGCCGCTCGGTGTCACTCCCGCCCGGATCGCGCAGATCCTCGGCAAGCAGCGCAAGCGCTGGGACGACATCCCGGTGGTCGGCAGCGTGCGTACCCAGATCATCGAGCTGCTGCGCGACGGCGGCCGGGTGATGGGCGTCGCCGAGTTGGCCGCGGCCCTGCTGAGCAGCCGCGGCTCGGTGCGTACCGGGGACGCGCTGCGTCTCGCGGTGGCGGTCGCCGCGGTACGGGCCGCCGTGGAGGTCGACGCGCTCGCCGACGAGCCGCGCCTGCTGCTGCGCCGGCACGCCCGTGCCGACATCAACGGCAAGCCGCACCCGCGCGGTGACCGGCTGCTGGTGGCCCTCGAAGCCGGCGAGGACGACGCGCCGGACACCCCGGCCGCGCCGGCGCTGCTCGACTACGCCGACGCGCTCGGCAAGGCCGCCGACAAGCTCGCCGCCAGCGAGGTGCTGCCCAGCCCGGCGACGGTGCTGCGTACCCTCGCGGCGGTGACCGCGCCCGGCGGCGCGGCCGACGCGATCGACGAGCGGCGACGGGTGCTGCTCGCCGCGGTGGCCTCGGAGCGGGCCGCCGCGACCGCGCGGCTGGAGCTCTACCCGCGCGACCTCGATCCGGTACGCGCGCTGCGGCTGGCCCAGGCCGGCGTGGTGCCCCCGGCCGCCTCGCCCGACGGGGGTCGCGGGCTGACGCCGGAGCAGGTGACCCAACGGGTGCGGACGCGCTTCCCGGAGCTGGATCCGTTGCCGCCGCACCCGAAGCTGGACCGGCTGCTCGCCGAGGCCGGCTTCGAGCTGCGCTGGGACCGCGACCGGTACGTCCCGCCGCCGCCCCGCAACGCGTCGTCCTCCATGTCGATCATGCAGCGGCGCCCGTCCGTGACCGTCGCGCCGAGCCGGTGGACGGCCGAGTCGCCGGAGCTGGCGGCGGCGATGCGAGCCGAGGAGCGGCTGACCGGCGCGAGGTCCTCCGGCGGGTTCCGGGCGCTGACGGTACGACTGTCCCGGTACGGCCTGGCGCGGGAGGAGTTGGTCCGGCGCTTCGACGCCCGTCCGGTCAACGTGGCGGCCCGCTTCCTGGGCCACCTGCACGCCCTGGTCGACGCGCACCCCAAGCCGACCTGGGAGACGGTGGTCGGGGCGGACATCGCGCCGCCCGGCTCCAGGGGCGCGATCAAGCTGGGCGAGTACGTCGAGCGGGCGTGGCAGTTGGCCGCGCCGGAGCTGCGCGCCGAGCTGTCGGCCGAGGCGGGGCCGGTGCTGCTGCACGACGCGGCGGTATTGGCGCGGTACCGGGCGATGGAGCGGCTCTACGAGCTGGCCGACGCGGCGCGCGGTGGGGCGGGGGGCGTGTGGCTGCTCTGCCCCATGGAGGATCCGGCGCTGCTGCCGAAGCTGGACGGTGCGGTGGTGCGGGTGGGCGACAACGAATGGATCGCCCTACCAGACGCCTGGGTCGTCAACGCTCACCGCAGCGCGGTGGCCGCGTCCTGACGCGCCGCGCTGGTCGACTTGATTTGGCGGGAGGTCGAAATGGCGGCACCTCAGGGGCTACCGGAAGGGGATGTGGCCCAGGCGCGTCAGTGGTGCCACCAGCGTGTCCCGGAGCGGCTCCGTGACCAGGTGCGGATTGAGTGTGAGGAGGCGGCCCGCCACCTGACGATCGTCGAGTGTCGGGCCCCGTGGCGAGCCGACGTGGGGTCGGAGTGGACGCGGCTTCCCGTCGCGCGCCTCCGGTACACCAAGAACACCGGGACCTGGACGCTGTACTACCGGGACCGCAACCTCCGGTTCCATCGGTACGACCTGATCCCGCCCACAAGCAACATGGCGGACCTTCTCGACGAACTCGATCGGGACCCGACAGCGATCTTCTGGGGTTGATCGCTCCGATCACTCAACTGCGCCGGGAGGCACCACCCAGGCTGGTCAGGTCGGGAAGCCCGCCGGTCTTGAGCCAGTCGGCGAACTCGCGTCGCTTCTCCCGGTTGACCACGGCCTCAAGAGCGGCGTTGACCGTCGCCTTCTTCGTCGTGGTACCGAGGATCTTCGACGCTGCCGCGAGCAGGTCGTCGTCGATGTGCAGGTTCGTTCGTGGCATGGTCAGGGACCTCTCTGGCGGCAGCGAGTCAGCTCCGATGACATCAAGAATCCTGGCAGTTGATATCACTGCCTGGCTGGTCGGCGGCGGGACGGGAAGCGACCTGCGAGCCGAAGAGCGATAACAGGGTGATCTGTGCGGACGTCAGACGCAGCGGGGATGCCGGGTTTGTGTCGGGGAAGATCTGGGCCGCGTCGAGGTCCGCCCGCCGAATGCTGGTCGCTATGCCGATCTTAACGCCTCGGCGGTTCAATGTGTCGAGCAGGCGGAGGGTGTCGAAGAGGTAGACGGCAGAGACCTGCCATTGATGATGCACGACGCCGGCGGGCCGTCGTGGCCCGCTGAAGATCAGGTAGAAGTCGCAGCCATGTGGGCTGATGTCCAGGCCGGTGAAGGCATCGCCGTAGGTCTTGACGTTGACGGTCCGGCCGGCCAATGGGCCCGATCTGAACGTTCCATCGTGTCCGGCCTGGACGGCGTTCCCGGCGAGTTGGATGTCGAAGATCTGTGCCGCCACGAACTCCCCGATGTCGCCCTGCCGGGCGGACCGCCCGGTCAACCCCGCTATTGCGGCATTCAGGTCGTCGCGGGCCCGCAGCAGCTCTGCCAGTTGGTGCAACTTCTCGGTCACATCCTGAATTGTTCGCGTTGCGTCCTGGCTTTGCCAGAGGCTCATCGCTAGCTTTTCGTCATGACGACCTCGGCACGGGAGCGGGTTGCGGCCTTATGGGACGCCCACATCGCGGCGTGGCTCAACGGCGAAGATCAACTACCGCCATGGCTGGAGGGCTGGTTCGACTCCTATGTGGGTGTCGGTCCCGGCGAAGTGACCCGTGAGGGTTTTCCGGAGCCGTACCACGGTGGCCTTCTCGGTCTGGAGCACACGCCGCGGATGGTGGTGCTCGGCCTGAATCCCGGTGAGTTTCACTCCCGTTTCCAGGGGCGGGACGGCATCTTCGCAAAGGAGATCAAGAAGAACTTCTCGTACAGCAGATGGGCCACGACATGCCCGTACAACCGGCCACCCTGGACCCTGCCCCATGAGATGGGCCGCAACCAGTACTACCAGGATCGCCTTGAGTTCACCCGCCGGTGGCTCCAGGAGCCAAGCGCCGATCACCGTGACCTGTTGATCTTCGAGTGCTACCCGTGGCATTCGAAGTCCATCAGGGCTCCGCTGGAGCCGCCGCCAGAGGTCATCGAGGAGTTCGTGTGGCAGCCGATCGCAGAGCTGCCGGTGCAGGACGTGTTCGCGTTCGGCCGACCGTGGGATGACGTCGCCCAGGCGCTCGGGCTACGGGAGGCGGGCAAGCTGGGATTTGGCGGCACGGACTACGAGTCAGTGGTGCCCAGCCGGGCGGTGCGGATGTACTCGCTGCCCTCGGGGCAGCGGTTGGTCGTCGAATGGCATGCCGGTTCGGCCAGGCCGCCGAGCGAGAAGGAGACCGCACTCCTTCGCGATACGCTCGTCGGAGCGGTGAGCGATGTCCCTAGCGAAAACCCGCCCAGTCCCAGAGCGGGAGCCTCCAGCGATCCGGCCCTCACCCCGGCCTTACCGGAGCAACCGTCGACGTGACCATCGCTAGCGATACCGTCGCCACCGCCAGACGGATCGACAAGCTCGGTCAGTACATGGCTGAGCATGTCTTGGGACCATCCGGACAGTGCGTCTGCCCGAGGCTCGGCAGCTGCCGGCAGAGTGTCCTGGGCGGCCGCCACGCGGCTTCCCAACCGGACGCTGCGTTCGCCGCGGGGCAGCTGTCGCACGTCGGTCACCACTTCGACCTGATGATCAACGGGCTGCCGACGCGCACCCTGGTCATCGCCATGGAGACCGGGCGGGCACGAGAGGGCGTGACGCTCAAGGAGCGCCACGCCGAGGTGATGCAGTCCGCCAGCCTGGCGTTCACCGCGCGGAACCCTCATATGCGCGGTGTCACCAGCGCCTTGCGGCTCGCCGTCGGGCGTGACCCCGGGGCCGATCGGGACGGCGAACACCTACGTCTGGAAGGCGCCCGCTTCCTGGTACACCTCTTCGATGCCTATGCCATGGCCAACATGCGGCTGTGCTCCGCCGTTGTCAACGGCACGACCAAGTCGCTGGGTAACGCGACGATGAGCCGGAACTGCGCCCCTCACATGGCAGCGACGATCACGATCCTCGAGCCGACCTTGTGCATCGTTCAGGGTGTCGAGGTCTACAAGGCGCTCACGGCGCTCATGAGTCGCCGTCGTCAGATTGCACCGCACCTTGAGCAGGCGCGAATCGCGGGCGTCGATACGCTCGTCGCCGCATTCACTCATCCGTCGGCCATGAGGTTGACCGACCACTGGGGGCGGCTGACCAGCGCGCCGTACCTGCTCGGAACGGTCGTTCCGACGATCAAGGCCGCGCACCAGGTGGTGACGAGCCGAGGCATGGCGACCAGCAACGTCGTTCAGCCGCAACGTAGACCAGGGGTCATCGACCATCAGCCGCCGGGGTAGCGGCTCCACCAGTGTGGGTCGGTTGCCGGGACGTAGTCGCCTCCGGACGGGCTGTCCTCGATTTCGGTGACGAAGTCGCGGGCCAGGGTGTCGGCCGGCCAGGCCAACTCCAGCCGGGACAGCCAGTCGACCGGAAGCGCGTCGGGCCCGTGCGTCGTACCCAGCAGGGTGCCAGCCACCGTCGCCACATGACCGCCGTCGTTGGCCGAGGCAGCGAACAAGAGCGCGTCGCGGATCGACTTCCGATCGGGGAAGGACAGGGCCACGTAGAGCCCACCGGCCAGTGCCGACGCCGCCTTCGCGTCGGGCGCGAGGCGAGCCAGCTCGGATCGCTGGCCGGGCCGTGACCGGGCGGCGGCCAGTGCCAGAGCCAGCGACCGTACCGCCCCCTCTGATCGTTCCTCGTCCGCCGGAAGCACCCGGTCAACGGCGGCATCGAGGTGCTCACCCGAAGCCACCAGGCGAACGATTTCCACGCCGAGCCTGGCAGCGGCTAACGCTTCTCCGCCGTGGGTGAGTGCGGCGATGGCCGCGGGGTCCAGCGGACGGCCCAGGGCGACCGGCAGGGTACGGGTGAGAGCGTGCGCCCCGATGCTCTTGCCGGCCGGCTTGTCGATGGAGCCCATGGTCTGGCCCTGCAACGTCGCGACCGTTGCCGGCGCTGAGCCGCGCCGCTCCGCCAACGCCGGCACCTTCGTCAGCCAGCCGTTCGGCCAATCCGCCTCGTCCCACACTTTCAACCCAGGGATGCCCTGGATGGCAGCCCAGCGGGTGTATGACCGCCAGACAACAATGGGCGGAGACGAGATCCCCTTGTGCATGCCCCGGATGTGGGCGCGGATCAGGCCGTCGATGGTGAAGCAGGCGAGCTGTCCGGCGCTGGTCGCCAAGAGCGGCCCGGACGCCGGCACGTTGCCGCCCGTCGCGCCGATCGCGTCACCGAGCATCAGCCCGAGCACGCAGCCCCGAGCGGTTGCGAGCTGCTCTGCCGTCACCTTGGTCATTTCGCGAATCATAGGGGCGGGCAGCACTTGAGCGTTTCGGGGTCGAGGTGCTGGTGGCGGGGCGGAGGCCGGAGAGTTGGACGTAGACCTCGCGCTTGGCGGTTGCCCGGCCGGCGCGATTGATGACGTAGCCGGTCAGCCAGACCCAACCGGAGTACGTCGGCCGGTCGCAGACCGACACGACGCGGAGCGTCAGGGCGCGGTCCCCGGCGAACTGCACCGAGGCCCGGCCGTCGATAATCAGCAGGTCACCGGGGGAGGGGCGCACGGCTACCAGCGGCCCTCGTTGGTGTGGTACTCCTGCGGCGGCCGGCACTCCCGGGCGTGCATGGTCTGCCAGTCGCGCAGCGCCCGCTTGAGCCGGTCGTTCTCCTGGCTGAGCATCCGTACCTCCTGGTGGAGGTCGTTCAGCTCGTCGGCCACCTGGGCCTGGAACTCGCGTACCTGATCGGGGTCGGTGCCGCGCCGACGCGGGTCGAACGTGCGGGTCCGCACCTCGTGCGGCGTCAACCGGGCCGGGTGACCGGTCCCGTAGAGCTGGCCGCCTCGATACATCTGGGCCACGGCGGTCCTTTCCTGGGCAGGCGGGAGCGGGGTAGGTCCTTTCGGTGCGTCTGGAAGGGCGGGCCGTCCGCATGCCGGCCGCGGACGGCCCGCCCGCTCCGCCGCCGCAGCTCAGATCAGCGGTACGACAGCGGAGCAGTCCGGTGGGTCGGGACGGGCACGCGCACCCGCCCCGACCAGGGGGATGAGCCGAACTCGTTGCCACGCGAGGTGCGACTCGCGATCAACCATATATGCCTAAGTAGCGGAAGGCAACGCTCGGTTGTCTGGCCAGTGCGTGTCGTGATCAAATTGGCGTGCCACGCGAGGAGTGCCATGCCACAGACACCGGACTACATCCGGATCTCGGACGAGATCATCAGTGACCTGCGCAGCGGAAAGGTCCAGCCAGGGGACAAGTTGCCCTCTATCGCTGACATGTCTGACCGCTTCGGGGTCAGCTCATCGACCATCCAGATGGTCTATGTCCGGCTGGAAGCGCTGCGGGTGATCCGGCGGCAGCAGGGCAAGGGCATCTTCATCACTGATCCGAAGACGTGGATGCGTGAACCCTGACGTTCCTTGCGTTGACCCATTCGGCCGCCGATGTGTGCGATTATCGCACCATGGTTGATGACCGGGAGTGGAGTGCGGTCGGCGAGCAGGTGCGTCAGGTGCGCCTGTCGATGGGGATGTCCCAGAACGAGCTGGCTCGCGCCGTGGGCCTCGACCGCACGATGCTCGCCAAGGTGGAGGCAGGCACTCGGCGTCTCGACGCCTTTGAGCTGCTCAAGTTGTCGTCGGCACTCGGCGTCTCGATGGATTACCTCATCGAGCCCAAGCCGGAGGTGCTCTCCCGCCGGTCCGCTCAGATCACCGAGGACAGCGACTCCCAGGTGGCGCGATCATCGCAGCGGCTGGAGATCGCGCTTACCGAGTGGTTGCGCGAGCTACGACAGCTGATCAGTCATGGCGTGCTGCGGAGCCGACCGGTGCTTCGATATCCCGGCGCCGTGGCGTCTGAGGCGCAGGCCAGAGAGGCGGCGCTTTGGGTGCGCCAGCAGCTCGGCCTCGGGGACGGACCGATCGACAGCGTAGTAGAGGTGTGCGAGCGCGCGGGACAGTTCATCCTCGTTACCGATGTGCCTGGGGATGGAGCGTCGCTGGTTGACGGTGACGTCGCGGCGGCAGTGGTCAGCACCACCGGAGATCCGGGTCGGCGGCGCGCGACCGCGGCACATGAGCTGGGCCATCTCGTCATCGGTGATGAGTATTCGAGCGATCTTGGCGTGCACGCATCCCGAGCTGATCGGGAGGCCGCTATCGACGCGTTCGCCGCGGAGTTGCTGTTGCCCGTATCGGTGCTGGGCGGGCAGCAGGAGGTACCCGGCGGCCTGACCCGCGACCGGTTGGTGGAGGTTGCCGCCCGATACCGGGTGTCGTGGTCACTGGCGCTTCGGCAGGCCGTCCGGTCAAGGCTGATCGACACCGCGACGCGTGCCGCCTGGAGCCAGTCTCGCCCGACACATGCTGAATTCATGGAAGCGCTGGGGTGGGCTCCCCAACCGGATCTCTTCTCGGTACGAGTGCCTCCGAGCTACGCCCATGCCGTGATGGAGGCATGGCGAGGTGGCTGGATCACCCGGGTGCGAGCGGTCGAACTGATGCACGGACAGATCGCCGAGTCGGACCTGCCCGAGAGCGGCGAGCTGGAGATCGAGCCGTGAGCCTGCCGTCGACAGCGGCTCGGGTGCTGGTGCTCGACACCATGTGTCTCAGCCACTTCACCCTGGCGGACCGACTTGATGTGCTCCAGCACCTGCTCGTCGATGCAGAGTGCTGGACGACCAGGGTCGTGATCGAAGAGCTGCGTGCAGGAGCTGCGGCCTATCCCGCTCTGGCCGCGACCTGCGAGGTGGACTGGCTCAGCGTTGCTCAACTGGACACCCTCAACGAGATCAGATGCTTCACGAAGTGGGCCACCCGGATCGGAGCAGGCGACCGTGACCTCGGAGAGGCATCAGTCATTGCCGCTGCGGAGCTGCGCGGCGGCATCGCCATCACTGACGACCGGGAAGCCACGCGGGTGGCTCGTGCTCATGAGGCGGAAGTGCACGGAACGATCTGGCTGCTGGCCCGGGCCTGCCGCGACGGGAAGCAGACCGCGGTGAGCACGGGAAATCTCATCGACGCTCTGCGCTCCACGGGTGCCAGGTTGCCTTGCACGGGAGCGCAGTTCCCCGACTTCGCGCGTCGCCACAAGTTGCTGTAGCTGCGGGTTCGCCACAGTCTCGGCCCTAACGGGTAGGTCCGTCCCGCCGACGGGACGACTAGAGTCGTCGCGTGATCGACCGGAAGCTGCTCTTGAGTGACCTGCAGAAGCAGGTCAAGAACCTTGAAAAGGACCTGCGGGAGCAGGCCGAATCGGTCGAGGAGGTGCGCCTCCGACTGCGTGGTGAGTACGACCACGCGTTCAAGGTCGGGCGTACCGCCGCCACTTGGGCGGCGTGGCGGGACGAGCGGGTCACCCAGGTCGCCGTCGCCTCGGTGCTGGGCACCGTGTTCGTGCGCTATTGCGAGGACAACGGGCTGCTGGCCGAGCCTTACCTCGCCGGGCCGGGGGACCGGCTGGTGCTGGCCGAGGAGGCTGAGGCGCAGTTCTTCCGTGACCGGCCCGAGGAGACGCTGCGTGGCTGGCTGGAGCAGGGATTCGACGCCATCGCCAGCACCCAGGCCGGCAAGTCACTGTTCGACCGGCGGCACAACCCGCTCTTCCAGGTCCCGCTGTCGCACGACGCGGCCAAGGACCTGATCGGCTTCTGGCGCCGGCGCGGCGAGACCGGCGGCCTGGTGCACGACTTCACCGACCCGGAGTGGGACACCCGCTTTCTCGGCGACCTCTACCAGGACCTTTCGGAGGCGGCCCGGAAGACCTACGCCCTGCTGCAGACGCCGCAGTTCGTCGAGGAGTTCATCCTCGACCTGACGCTGACCCCGGCGATCGCCGAGTTCGGCCACGACGTGGTCAAGATGATCGACCCGACCTGCGGATCGGGCCACTTCGTACTCGGCGCCTTCCACCGTCTCCTCAAGGAGTGGGAGCATCACGCCCCCAACCGGGACCCCCACGAGCGGGTACGCCTGGCCCTCGACGCCGTCCACGGCATCGACATCAACCCCTTCGCTGTGGCCATCGCCCGCTTCCGCCTCCTCGTTGCGGCCCTACGCGCCTGTGCTGTCAAGACCCTCGCCGATACGGCGAGCTACGTATTTCCCCTTCACTTCGCTGTCGGGGACTCACTTAACAGGAGCGATCAGCGCGCGTTCATCAACGAGGCGGGAGAGCTGATCGACTTCAACTACGCCACGGAGGACGTGCAGGAGCACTCTGGCATTCTCGAAGAAGGTCGGTGGCACGTCGTCGTCGGAAACCCGCCATACATTACGCCGAGCGATGACGCCGCTAACCGGCGCTACCGGCAAGCCTATGCGGACGTTTGCCACCGTCAGTACGCCCTGTCGGTGCCGTTCGCGCAGCGCTTTTTCGAGCTGGCGAAGACGCCCGCCGCTGATGGCCGGGGCGCAGGTTACGTCGGCCAGATCACGGCAAACTCGTTCATGAAGCGCGAGTTTGGCAAGAAGCTGATTGAGGACTTCCTAGCCCACAAGGCCGAGTTAACGCATGTGGTTGACACATCTGGTGCCTATGTCCCCGGCCATGGCACTCCGACCGTGCTTTTGATTGGTCGCAACAGAAGCCGCAATCGTCAGGAGACGATCCGTGCGGTCTTAGGCATCCGAGGCGAGCCGTCGGCTCCCGATGATCCGGCGCGCGGATTCGTTTGGACCGCAATCACTGATCAGGTGAGCAGGCCTGGCTCGGACAGTGAGTGGGTCAGCGTGACGGACCTTCCTCGAAGCGCTTTGGCCAAATTCCCATGGAGTCTTTCCGGCGGTGGAGCCAGCGGGCTCCTTGCGGCACTCGAGGCTAGGCCAGTGAGGCTTGGTGCGGTGGTTGACGTGATCGGACGCACGACTCATACAGGGCTTGATGATGCTTTCTATATGCCAGCGGCATCAGCTCGCACCCACGGGCTACGTGACGCGGCCGTGCCGGTTGTCCGAGGTGAGGACCTGCGCGACTATGCGCTCGAAACGCCGATCTGGACAGCATTTCCCTACGACGTAAAAGCCAATAGTCGGGTCATAAATCTAATGGAAGAACAGTTCTATTGGCGAAGTCGCACCCTGCTCCGACGGCGAATGGACTTTGGTCAGACACCCGAGCAGCGGGGTCTCCGCTGGTTTGACCACAGCATGTTCTTTCCAAAGCGATATGCCGAGCCCCGCTCGATTGGTTTCTCCTTTGTAGCCACTCACAACCAGTTCGCGCTCGACCGCGGTGGCAAGGTCTTCAACCGCACTGCGCCTGCGCTCAAGTTGGCGGACGGGGCGTCCGAAGATGATCACTTGCGGTTGTTGGGACTCCTCAACAGTTCCACCTCTTGCTTCTGGCTCAAGCAGGTTTGCCACGACAAGGGAAGTCAGGGCGTCAACGAGGGCTTCAAGAGCCAGGAGTGGGAGAGGTTCTTCGAGTTCACCGGTACCAAGCTGCAGGAGTTTCCGCTGCCGTCGGCGTACCCCCTCGAAGTGAGCCGGGAGATTGACGGGCTGGCGCAGCGGCTCGCCACGGTGAGCCCAGCGGCGGTCGCGGCCTCCGGAGTGCTTACCCGCGAGCGGCTGGACGCCGCCGCCTACGAGTGGCAGGCCAGGCGTGGCCAGATGATCTGTTTGCAGGAGGAGCTGGACTGGCAGGTCTACTCGCTCTACGGCCTGCTGGACGAGGACTTGACCGCGCCGGAGAGTGTTCGGCCGCCGATGTTGCAGCTGGGGCAGCGGGCGTTCGAGATCGTGCTCGCCCGCAAGGTCGCCGCGGGTGAGGCGGAGACGCAGTGGTTCGCTCGGCACGGGTCGACGCCGATCACCGAGCTGCCGGCGCATTGGTCGGATGAGTACCGGTCGATGGTGGAGCGGCGGATCGCGGTCATCGAGGGCAATCGCAACATCGGGTTGATTGAGCGGCCGGAGTGCAAGCGGCGCTGGGCGACCGAGGGCTGGGACGGGATGCAGGCGAAGGCGCTGCGCGACTGGCTGCTGGACCGGTGCGAGGCGCGGGAGTTGTGGTACCACCACGTCGACGGGCTGGAGCAGCCGCGCCCGTTGACCACCGCCCAGCTCGCCGACGAGCTGCGCCGCGACGCCGACGTGCTCACCGTCGCCGGCCTCTACGCGCCCGGTCAGGACCTCGGCAAGGTGATCGCCGACCTGGTCGCCGACGAGCACGTGCCGCACCTGGCCGCGCTGCGCTACAAGGACTCCGGCCTGGCCAAGCGGGCGGACTGGGAGCAGGTGTGGGACCTGCAGCGGCAGGAGGACGCGCTGCCCGACGAGGCGGCGAAGCGGGAGTTCCGCAAGCAGATCCCGGTGCCGCCGAAGTACACCTCGGCGGACTTCCTCAAGACCAGCTACTGGCGGCACCGGGGCAAGCTCGACGTGCCCAAGGAGCGGCTCGTGTCGTACCCGGGTGCCAGCCGCGACGGTGACCCGTCGCTGCTGGTCGGCTGGGCCGGCTGGGACCACCGAGAGCAGGCCCAGGCCCTGGCCACCCTGATCGTCGCCCGCGAGCAGGAGGACGGCTGGGCCACCGACCGGCTGTTGCCGCTGGTCGCGGGGTTGCGCGAGATCCTGGGCTGGGTACGCCAGTGGCACGGCGAGTTCGACCCCGAATGGGGCGCCTCGCCGGCGGACATCTACGCCGGCTTCCTCGCCGAGACCACCAACCGCCTCCACCTCACCGACGATGCGCTCACGTCGTGGCGACCGGCCAAGGCCACCCGCGGTCGCAAGGCCAAGGCATGACGGCCGTCGACCCGATCCCCGCCCCGACCACCGCATGGTTGTTGCCGGAGTACGCCGACGAACTGGCCGACGTCCTGGCGCAGCGCCGGTCTCGGCTCTGGCAGCTCACCAGTCCGGGCGAGCTGGCCGCGTGGGCGCTCGCCGAGCCCGAGCCGGCGCCGCTCGACCCTGGGCCGGCCGCCTTCGAGGGCGACTGGACGGATGGGCTTGACGGGACCCAGCAGGCGGCGTGGGCGCTGGCGGGCTGGGTCACCCGGATGACAGTGCCCGAAGCCGCGGCGACCGCCGGCAGGCACTGGCTGCTGTCCCAGGTCGACCAGGGCGGTGCGCCACTGCTGCGGCTGACGGTGGGCGTACTGGAAACCTTCGGCGTCCTGGAGGACGGCGCGGAAGTGTGGCTCCGGGTCCTCGCGGCGCCGCTCGACAGTGCCGTCGACGCCGGCGCGCTCGACGAGGAGGAGTGGGAGCGGCGAGGTGTCGAACTCGCGCGGGACGGCACCAGGACACTCGCCGAAGACAAGTACCTGCTGCGCTGCCCGGACATCCGTACCGCGCAGTGGTTGCTGCGGCAGCCGCCGGTCATGGCCGGCGCGCGGATGCTCAACGGGTGGGTGGCCGCCGGCCCGTTCCCCTTCAAGAGCAGGTACCGGCCGGAGATCGCGGCACGCGCCTGGCTGGCTGCCGAGACGCTGCTCGCTGCTGAGTCGCCGGCGGCCCCCATCGGTGGCCAGGGCTTCGACCGGCCGTACACCGGCTCGGCCGTGCCCGCTGAACTGCCCGCGCAGCGGTCGTTTGACGCAGCGGCCTACCGGGCCGGGGTGAACGAACACGACCGACTTTGCCGAGCGTTGGTCGACCACCTTGCCGCGTCAGGGTTACGGGTCGGCGCCGGGCTCGCTGGGGTGAATGTCGACCTGGCTTGGCGAGACACCGAGGGGCGGCAGTTCATCGCCGAGGTGAAGAGCGTGGTCGGCGGCAACGAGGTCGAGCAGCTCCGGCTCGGCCTCGGTCAGGTCCTCGAATACCGTCACCGCCTGGCGACGCTCGGAATGTGGGTGACGCCCGTCCTGGTCGTATCGAGATGTACGGACCGGGCTTGGCCGGCCATCTGCGGTGACAGCCACGTCATCCTGCTGCAGGGTGAGCGCGCTTCGGATTGGACAGCTGCGCTGACAGAAGGCCGCGATCCCACGCCGGTGCTGGTGATTGATGAAGCCGAGGCGTAAACGAGGAGGCGCAGCGCGCGGCTGAATTGCTCCGGTCGGACATGTTCCCGGTTGGCCGGGCTGCTCCGAGCCCAAGCCGAAGGCAAGCGGTTTTCTACCGTCGATCGTCGCGCTCTCGAGCAGCTTGCCGGTGACCGGGTGACGCCGGTCGCACTGCTCTACGCCGAACTGGTCGTGGACGGTGAGGCGCTCGTCGCGGCTGACCGACGATGCTCAGTCAACCCTGGCCACAACCGTACCGGCTCCCGTAAGGCTCGCTGGAAAGGTTAACGGGCGGCTGCGGCCGAGTACCGGTCCACCTGCTTGTCGAGCAGGTCAGCGACGACGTCGGCGTCGGCGCTCATGAGGCCGCCGGCGCCGGTCGAGATGAGCGTCGGCCCCACGACGGCAAATCCCTGCAAGACCGTCGCGCCCTGCGTCTCGATGCGTACCCCGAGGCTGTCATCGCCCGTCTTCGGCAGGTTCATCAGCGCGTAGGTGAGCTTCTGTCCCTCCGAGGTGTCCTGCTTGCAGGTTTCCAGCGTCTCGGCCATCTTGGCGAATGAAGCCTTCGCCTGGTCGGCGTTGGCGTACTGCCGTAGGGCGATCGACGCGATCTCGGTCTTCAGGCCGCCACCCTTCTGATACGCAGCGGAAACCTCGATCTTCGCCGTGTACGGCTGCCGGTAGTTGCAGAAGGTCTTGTCAGGACCGTCCTCGTCCTTGGACGGGTCCTCGCTGTAGCCAGCCGGCATCTCCTTGAGCGGGAGCAGCGCCTTGGCGAGAGCGGCCTTGTCGAGGATCTTGTAGCTCGGTGCCGCCGGAGTGGCGGCAGCCGCCGAGGACGAGGCGGCGACCGTCGAAGCCGCCGACTGAGGTGCGGCATCGCCACCGCCGCAGCCGACGAGCGCCGACATCGCGGTGACAACGGTGGCGACGAGCGCGGTGGTGCGGGTGGCGGTCATCAGAGCATCCCTCTACCTGGCGAAATCACGGTAGACGCAGCTTAGTGGGGTGCGACCCGCGAGGTGGGCGCGGCGTTCGAGCCACCCTTCGGCACCCTTGACGACCACCGATCTTTCGACAGACTCATCGGGTGGGCTTGTTCGAGATGACCGTCGGCGGGGAACTCGTTCCCGTGCCGTCCTCCACCTTTGCCGCCGAGCAGATCCTGGAGCGCGCGGACCTTCAACGCGCGCTTCGCGAGCACATCGCCGCCCCCGGGGAGGACCTGCTGGTCGTCGCCGAGGAGTTCGGTGACTTCGAGGTACGGCGACGAATCGACCTGCTCTGCGTCGACCGCAGCGGCCGGCTGGTGGTCGTGGAACTCAAGCGCACCGAGGACGGCGGACACATGGAGCTCCAAGCGCTCCGGTATGCCGCGATGGTCTCGGCGATGACGTTCGAGCAACTCGTCGACACGTACCAGCGGCACCTCGCCCGGACCGATCCCGGGAACGCCGACGGTGCAAGAAAGCGCCTCGCCGAGCGGCTGGACGAGGCCGGCGGCGACTCCGCAGTCATTCAGCGTCAGGTCCGGATCATCCTCGCCTCCGCCGGCTTCGATCCCCAAATCACCACGACCGTACTTTGGCTCAACGACATATACGGCTTGGACATCACCTGTATCCGCCTGACGCCGTACCGGATCGGGGAGAGGAGGCTCCTCGACGTGCAGCAGGTCATCCCGCTGCCCGAGGCGGCGGAACTCACCGTTCAGTTGCGCCGCCGGGAGACCGCCGCACGAGCCGCTGAAGCGAGCAGCGGTCGGGACCTGACCAGGTACGTGATCATCACGCCGTCGCGGAGGACGGGAGCGTTGCCGAAGCGCAGAGCGCTGCTGGCGCTCATCAGCGCGCTGCACGAAGCCGGTGTGGACGTCGACCGGATGGCAGAGGCCCTCCCCGGATGGCCGCGGTTGCTGCCGGTCGACGGCATCCTCGTCGGTGACGCACATCAGGAAGCCTTCGTTCGGGCCCACGGAAGCGGCCGTCAGCTTGAGCGATGGTTTTTCGAGAGCCCGATTCATCGAGACGGCAGAACCTGGGTGCTCTCGAAGATGTGGGGCGCGGACACGGTGGACGCCCTCGACGCTCTACTCGGCCTGGCGCCGACGCCCGGATACGACTACGAGCCGGTCGGGGCGCAGTCGTGACTTCGCCGCACGCTTCCCGGACGGCCTGGCTCTCACGGGCATCGAGCACTGCGCCGCGCCGGAGGTGATGGCGTGGCGTGTCCTACTTGGGCACGCTGGTTTTCGATGATCGCAATCGCGGTCCGCTGCCTGCGCGTCCGGGACTCGAGCGACGCTCGGTGTGGCGGACTGACACCGACACGTGACAGCTGGCCCGGTCGTGGTGCTGCTAGTGGTCGATTTCGTCCGGCGGCACCCGTACTGACCGGCGGGTGGCCCGGCCGGCCGGCTGCATTGTCGGATGGACAGGCCAGAGCGAGAGCGTCAACTCCAGCGCGCTCGGCGGCCGTCATCGTCGTACCAATGGTTGAGGTAATCCGGATCGGCCTTGCTGTCCTGCTGAACGGCGTGGACGTGGTCACTCATGCTTGCCAGCGACCAAATCGCGTTGGCCAGCCGGGCGTAATCCTCGTCAGGAGTGTCGTAGCGCAGTTCGACGGTTATTGTTCGACGGACACGCGGCATGGCTTGTCTCCGTTCCTGTAGACCTGCATCTTGCCGGGAGAAGGGCTACTTGCCAAGGCAAGTTGTGTCCACCCCCGGGCCGCCTGTGGGCTCGCCCACGGACGTCCACGAGCTGTCGGAGGTGTTGGCCGAGCGGGGACGGTGCCGCTGCGGCCGGGCACCGCCCCGCGCGGCTGCCCCTCCGTTTACGCGGAGACGATCCACTGAGGAAGCAGTGATGACTGGTGTCACACAAGGGGTAACCGAGCTGGTGGCAGTCACGCGGACGCGGGGCGTGGCATTCACATACTTGAACAAGTGCCTCTATTCGGAAAGTCCCTCCCACGTCCCCACGATGAGGGCATCCAGCGTGCGACACCTTGTCCACGGTGTTACGTCTGGTCTGCGCCGAACGATGCAACATTCGTATCGGCACGCCGGACGTGGCCGAGGAAGGCAGGGATGTCATGGAGCTACGTGCCAGGAGGACCCGGGTGCCCCGTTCGGTGGCGCTCGCGGCTGCGACGCTGCTGGTGATGGCGATCGGCGGAGTGACCGCCGCCGAGGCGGCCACCCCCGGCGCCGGGACGGTGTCGTCGACCAGGCCGACCGCCACCTGGACCGGCGGGCCGTTCGCGGTGCCCAACGCCACGGCGACGACCGGCACGCTGACGTGCAACGCCGCAGCGCCCTGTGACGACTACGCGCTCACCGTCGACGTCCCGGCAGGGTACTACGCCGCCAACGACCTGAAGATCAAGGTGAGTTGGCCCAACTCCGCTGCCGACTTCGACGTCTACCTGTACGACCGCAGCGGCGTCGAGGTGGGGCAGGCGGCCTCGACCGCCGACCCGGAGACCCTGGTCGTGCCGCCGGTGGCCGGTCAGTACACGGTGCGGATCGTGCCGTTCGCCCCGCTGGGCGAAAGCTACTCGGCGACCGCCGAGCTCGCGGCGAAGCCGGCCGCTCCGGCGCCAGGGCCGGTGGGTGCCGCCTCCTTCACCAACTACCCGGCACTCGGGACGCTGCCGCGCGCCCATGACGCCGGCGAGCCGTCGATCGGGGTCAACTGGAAGACCGGCAAGGTCATGTACCAGGCGTACACCGACACGTACCGGGTCTCCTTCGACGACACGAAGTCCCCGGCCACCGCGGCGTGGGAGGACAAGAGTGGCCACCTGCCCAAGTGCACGGCCAACGCCTCGCTGGACCCGATCCTGTTCACCGACCACGACACGGGCCGCACGTTCGAGTCGCAACTGGCCGGCAAGACCTCGCTGATGTGCTACACAGACGACGACGGCGAGACCTGGACCCCGTCGCAGGGTGGGGGCATCAACTCCGGCGTCGACCACCAGACCGTCGGCGGCGGCCGCTGGTCACCCAACGGCGTCGGCGGCACCCCGCTCTACCCGAACGCCGTCTACTACTGCTCGCAGGACATCGCCGACGCGCTCTGTGCGACCAGTCGCGACGGGGGGCTGACCTTCGGCCCGGCCGTACCCATGTACACCCTGCTGGACTGCGGCGGCCTGCACGGGCACGTCAAGGTCTCCCCGAAGGACGGCACGGTCTACGTACCCAACAAGGGCTGCGGCGGCAACCAGGCCGTCGCGCTCTCCGAGGACAACGGCCTGACCTGGCAGGTACGCAAGGTGCCGACCAGCCTGCCGGCGGACAGCGACCCGTCCGTGGGCATCGGCTCGGACGGCACGGTCTACTTCGGCTACCAAAATGCCGACGGCCACGCGCACGTCGCGGTCTCGCACGACAAGGGCCGCACCTGGGAGAGCGACCAGGACGTCGGCGCCGCGCTGGGCGTGCAGAACGTGGTGTTCCCGGCCGTCGTCGCCGGCGACCCCGCCCGGGCCGCGTTCGCCTTCCTCGGCACGACGACCAGCGGCAACTACCAGGACGCCACCAACTTCACCGGCGAGTGGCACCTGTACGTCACCGTCACCTACGACGGCGGGCGCACCTGGTCGCTGACCGACGCGACGCCGAACGACGCGGTGCAGAAGGGTTCGATCTGCACCGGCGGCACCACCTGCGGCACCGACCGGAACCTGCTCGACTTCATGGACGTCCAGCTGGACAAGCAGGGCCGCGTCCTCGTCGGGTACGCCGACGGATGCACCGGCGCCTGCGCCACCGGCGGCGCGCAGAATTTCGACGCGCTGGCCACCATCGCCCGGCAGAGCGGCGGGAAGTCGCTGTTCGCCGCGTCCGACCCGGTCACGACGGCGAAGGTGAAGAAGAAGTGATCCGCGTACGAGCGGGTGCTCTCGTGCTGGCCGCCGCCGCAGCCCTCACCGGCTGCGGCGGCACCGCGGACGAGACGGACCTCGGCGATCCGGACGCTCCCGGCGCGGCGGAGCCCCGAGCCGGATCCTCGGCCGCCACCCTCGTCTGCGCCGACGCGGCGACGGCCGTGCCGCGGCCCACCGCGCTCCCGGGCGAGGTTCCGCTGCCGTCCGACGCCGTCCTCACCGGCTCCGAGGAGCGGTCCGGCGGGCGGCTGGTGGTCACGGCGGTGACGCCGAGCGACTTTCGCTCGACCCTCGCGTTCATGCAGCGGGCCTACCCGGCGGCCGGGCTGACGCTCAAGGAAGGTGAGGTCGAGGACCGCGACGCGGAGTCGAACTTCGCCGGCAAGGGTCTGGTCGGGCGCTGGACGCTGCGCGAGGTGCCGGACTGCGACGGCGACACCCTGGTCACTGTGCTCGTGGCCAGGGCTTGACGGAGGCGCCGAGGCCGAGCAGCACGCCGCTCGGCCTCGGCCAGGCCCCTCGACCAGCCGAAACGCTTCACCACCGAAACCGAGATCGAGGTGGTCAATCAGTATGCGCGCGGCGTCCGGTCAGGCAGCGACTGCAGGGAACACTACGAGCGATCCGTCACTGCTTCGTTCGATCTCGATCGCAACGTCAGCTTGGTGGATTCCCACGTTGAGGCCATCGCCCAAGGCGCGAAGGCGATATGCGGCTTTGAGTAGGTCGTCGACCTCGCCCTGCGTGAACATGATGCTTCGGAAACCGCCGTGCCGCCTCAACTCGAGAGTCGACAGTCGAAGTAGGACCGAGTTGATGCCTGATTCCAACTCGTCGACCCGACGCTCGTCGTCGCGCAACGTTCCGATAAAGCTCTTGAACGGATTGTTCGTACCCGCCTGTTGAGCGTGTTCAACTGCTTGAAGCACGAGCACTCGGCGTTTGAGAGCAATGGCGAGCCGGGCAAGCTCCAAGTGTGCGCGGAATGCGCCGCCTTCCTCGTTGATGCCGGGGAATGAAGTCGTCAACGCGCCAACTTCAACCGGGCCGTCGGGCAGTTTGGCCAGCGCATCTTGCCATTTTGTGAGCCGACGATTGGTTCGTTCGATCGCCGTGCTGATCGCGTACGACGAGGAATCCAGTCCCAACGACAGGCCGATTCTGCCCTGGTCGAGGAGGACCGACGTCGCCTTGTCGATCGCGTCACGACAACCATCCAACTCGCTGCGCTCGTTCTCGAGGTTGTCTTCGTGCAACTGCTCCAGGAGGTCGGTGATTCGCTCGATCGCCTTCTGGCGTTGGTGATCGGCGTAGGCGCTGACGCCGACCGCGACGGCCATCAGCACAAGTGGCGCGGCCACTGTCAACGCTCCGGCGCTGGCCGCGGCCACACCAGCTGTGGTGGCCGAGCCGGTTGCAGCACCTGCAACAGCGGCCTTGCCGGCAACGGGCACAAACGTGGCATGGGCTGCGATGCCGCCGGTGGAGTTGACCAGTGCGCCGCGAATACCTGCTGCAGATGCCTTCGCAGCCATGGGCTTGACAAGTCCTTTACCGACCTGTGCGGCGACCTTTGCCGGTATCACCATTCGGTAGAGCACGTCACCGGTAGCGGCGACGTTCAGCGTCGGAGGCGCTGACTTCGCTGTCTGAGCCACGAGCTGCGACAACTGCTGAGCGAGGGGACTGGCTGCATGAAGCGGAATCCCGCCGTTCCGGTCGCGCTTGGTTGACATCGGATGCGCTTCCAGCGTGGCGATCGGGGAATCCGCAAGTGTTGCCAGGACTGTTCTCAGTTCTGCGAGTCGGGCCGGTGTCATGCCCTCATCGCCCAGCACCTTCGGCACGCTCACGGCCTCCGTGGCGAGTGTCCATACTGGCACGGGTGCCTTGTTGTCAGTGGTCACGTCTTGTCCCCTCCCGAACTGACGTACACCATAGGTGGTGGTAGCGACACCAACAACAACACCAGGCCGACCCTCACTGCTGGGCAGCGGCAGGTGACTGGTGTCGCTATCGTCCCAGGTGTCTCTGGCTCAGCCACTGTCGGCAAACGCCAAAGGGCTGCATCAACCAAACGGCCGGCGGGCTGGGCGGCTGGACCGTGATGAGGAGCCCGTGTTGAACGCAACCGAATCCCTGGTGACGCAGCTGCCGGCACTGCTCGGTGTGCTGATCGGCACGGCCGGCACGATGATCGTCACGACGGTGACTGAGCGTGGCCGGTGGCGGCGCAACCAGACCGTCCGTTGGGACGAGCGGCGGTTGGACGCGTATGCGGAGTTCACCCGTGCGGTGAAGGAGATCCACCTGCTGGCGATGGGGATGCTCAGCGCGCACCGGACGGGTGCTCGTACGCCTCCACTGCGCCCGGAGGAAGGGCTGGCGCGGCTGGCGGAGGCCGCTGAGCGGCACAGCCTGGCCTGGGAATCGGTCCTGCTGCTCGGCGACGAGGCCACGGTGCGCGCGGCGTCGACCTGGCGTCACGCCGTCCGGAATCTGGAGCTGGCGGCGCGTGCCTTGCCGGACCCGCCGGACGACCTCGCCGCGCTGGTCCGCCGGGCCGACGAGACCCGGGACACGTTCTACCGGGCCGCGCGCGCCAGCCTCGACGTCCGGGGCGGCGCCGTCGACCAGTTCCGGCGCGCGGTCGGCAGCGAAATCCCGACCGCCCGGCGGTGAGCAGTCTGCCCGCACGGTGGGCCGTGACGCGCCCCCGGTGCACACCGGCGGTGGCTGGTGATCGGTACGGTGTGCAGCATGTCTTCGCCCACCCCTGCGCCGCTGCTCCGGGAGTTCATCGAGATCCCGGAGCGCACGAGCACGAGTGACTTCGTGCTCAAGCTCGCCGACAGTGTCGCCGATGCCGACGCCACCCTCCGCGACTATGTCGTCACGGACCGGCTGCTCGGTAACTTTGACGAGGCGCTCGGGCTGATCCGCTCCGCGGTCGAAGGCCACGCCTCAAAGGCCGCATACCTGCACGGCTCCTTCGGCTCCGGTAAGTCGCACTTCATGGCGGTGCTGCACGCGCTGCTGCGCGGCGAGGCCGCCGCCCGCGGCCGGGACGAGTTGGCCCCGCTGGTCGCCAAGCACAGCGTCTGGCTGGACGGGCGCAAATTCCTGCTCATCCCGTACCACCTGCTCGACGCCCGCTCGCTGGAGCAGCGGGTGCTCGGCGGCTACGTCGACCGGGTGCGCGCGCTTCACCCCGGCGCCCCCATCCCGGCGGTACACCGCACCGACGCGCTGCTGGACCAGGCCGCCTCGCTGCGGGAGAAGATCGGTGACAAGCAGTTCATCGACGGCCTCCCCGGCGGGGACGCCGAGGACGAGTGGGGCGAGACCGAGACCTGGACGCCCGAGCGCCTCGACCAGGCGTTCGCCGGCGCGTACTCCGACGAGCTGCGCCGCAAGCTCGTCAACGACCTGCTGACCAGCTGGAACAAGGGCTTCTTCAGCAACGCCCGGGAGGATGCCGAGGCGTTCGTCTCGCTCGACCGGGGCCTCACCGAGATCAGCCGGCACGCCAAGGAACTCGGCTACCACGGCCTGATCCTCTTCCTCGACGAGCTGATCCTCTGGCTGGCCAACTCCATCGGCGACCAGCAGTTCGTCTCCCGCGAGATCCAGAAGATCACCAACTTCGTCGAGGGCGGCGACACCCGCCGGCCCATCCCGGTGGTCAGCTTCATCGCCCGCCAGCGTGACCTGCGCGAACTCGTCGGCGAGGAGGTCACTGGCGCCAACGAGCTGAGCTACCAGGACACCCTCAACCTGGCCAGCGGCCGGTTCGACGTCATCAAGCTGGAGGACCGCAACCTTCCGGAGATCGCCCGCCGCCGGCTGCTCAAACCCCGCGACACCACGGCCGCCGCGGCGATCGGCAAGGCCTTCGACGCCACCACCAAGGTACGGCGGGAGGTGTTCGACACCCTCCTCGGCACGGACTCGGGCAGCGGCGCGGACATCGACGCCTTCCGGTCGACGTACCCGTTCAGCCCGGCGTTCCTCTCCACGCTGGTGCACGTGTCCAGCGCGCTGCAGCGCTCCCGGACCGCGCTGAAGCTGATGCGCCAGCTCCTGGTCGACCGCCGGGACACGCTGCGCCTCGGCCAGCTCGTCCCGCTCGGCGACCTCTACGACGTGATCAGCGGGGGCGGGGACCAGCCCTTCACCGAGAAGCTCAAGGCCGAGTTCGAGATGGCCCAGAAGCTCTACGACCTGAAGCTGCGCCCCTACCTACTCGGCCAGTACGACCTCACCGACGACGATCTGGAGGCCGCCCGTCGGGGCACCCCGCTGCCGGGCGACGTGGCCGGGCGGGTCCGCGCCTTCACCGGCGATGACCGGCTGGTGAAGACGCTGCTGCTGGCCGCCCTCGCGCCCAGCGTGCCGGCCCTGCGGAACCTGACCGCCCGGCGGCTCTCCGCCCTCAACCACGGCAGCATCACCAGCCCGATCCCCGGCGGTGAGGTTGCCCAGGTCAACCGCAAGCTCACCGACTGGGCCGGCCGGTTCGCCGAGATCCGCATCGGCGAGGGCGACGACCCGATCGTCTCGCTGGAACTGGTCGGCGTGGACGTCGACAGCGTCCTCGCCACCGCCAAGCACTACGACAACGAGGGCGCCCGCAAGCACATGGTCCAGCGGCTGCTCTGGCAGCAGCTCGGTGTGCCGTGGAGCGACTCGTTCTTCGCCGAGGCCGGGCTGAGCTGGCGGGGCAGCCGCCGCAGCATCGAACTGGTCTACGGCAACGTGCGCGACGTCAACGACATCCGTGACGAGGCGTTCCACCCGAACGACCCGACCGGCTGGCGGATGATCATCGACTATCCGTTCGACGACGGCAGCCACGGCCCGGCCGACGACCGCCAGCGGGTCCAGGACCTGATCAGCCGGACCACCTCCCGCACCGTGTGCTGGATCCCCGCGGCGCTCACCGTGGAACGCCTCACCGAGCTGGGCAAGCTCGTCATCATCGACAAGCTGCTCGAGGGGCAGCGCTTCGACAGCCACGCCGACCACCTCAACCCGGACGACCGGCGCCGCGCGCACGGCGCGCTGACCAACCAGCGCAGCGCGCTGCTCGCGAAGATGCAGGCCGTGCTCCGCCAGGCGTACGGTCTGGCCGGCAAGCAGGCTACCGACGTGGTGCTCGGCTTCGACGACCACCTGCAGTCGCTGACCCGGGCGCTTGAGCCCAAGCTGCCGATGGGCGCAACCTTCAACGACGCGCTGCGCAGCATCGGCGACCAGATGCTCGGCCAGCAGTACCCGGCCCACCCGGACTTCGACCCCGACCGCAAGGGCGACCCGATCCGCCTTGCCGACGTCAAGGTGGTGCTCGACCACGTCCGCCGGGCCGTCGAGTCCCCCGAGGGACGCGCCGAGGTCGACCGTCCGCACCGGCAGACCGTGCGACGCATCGCCAACCCGCTCGGGCTGGGCACCATGCACGAGGCGGCCTTCGTCATCGAGGGGGAGTGGGTCCAGCACTTCCAGCGCAAGGCGTCCGGCGAGGGCATCACCGGCGAGCTGCGGGTGGATGACCTGCTTCGCTGGATCGACGATCCGAGTCCGCGCGGCCTCGACCCGATCGTCGCGCAGCTCGTCGTGGCGACCTTCGCCGAGCAGACCGACCGCGCCTTCTACTTCCACGGCAGCGAGGTGATCCCGGCCCCCGAGCTGGGGAAGATCACCGCGGATCACATGCTCCGCGAGGAGCGGCTGCCCGCCGAGGAGGACTGGCAGGCCGCGCGGGCCCGCTCCGCGGCCATCTTCGGCGTCCAGCCGCTCGACCTGCGGCGGGGCCGGCTGGTGGCGCTCTTCGGCCGCGACCTGACCACCCACGCGAACCGCCACCGGGAAGCGGCTCACGGACTGGTCGCCCGCCTGGAGCAGCACGCGACCTGGCTGGGAATCGACAAGGAGTCTGGCAGCGGACGGCTGGCCACCGCCCGCGCCGCCGCCGACCTGCTGGAGGCACTGGCCAACGGACGGTCGGCGGTGGAGGCCGTCGAACGGCTCGCCCGCGCCGAACTCGCCGGCCCGGCCGACCGGACCGGCAAGAGCATCATGAGCGCCGCGCAGGTCTCGGCGGCGCTCGCCGCCGCGCCGTGGGACACCTTCGAGATCGTCGCCGGGCTGCCCGAGCCCTACGCGGCCGAGGCGGCGGTGATTCTCGCCGAGCTTCGCCGCGTTGCCCAGGCCGACGAGCTGACCGCCCCGCTCGCCCCGGCCCTGCGCCGCGCCCAGATCGACTCCACCGCCCTGATCCGCCGCGCCACCCGAAAGCCGGAAGTCGTCCACGTGCCCGGACGCGACGAGGACCCGGCCGAGATCGTCCATCCGCGCCGCCCGATCGACCAGGACATTCCGGAGGTCGTTGTCGATCAGCCGAGCGGTCGGATCTCGGTGGCGGCCGGCGACCTCGATCGAGCCGTGGAGCAGCTGCGCGCCTTCGCTGCTGACCAGGGCGACGCGACCATCGAGGTGACCTGGAGAATCGTGCCGTGACTCAGGCACCCGCATTATCCCAGGCGCTGCGGATCAACCCGGTGGCGCTGCGGCAGAAGGTGACGCAGCAGCTCGACCGGCACCGCAACGGTGAGGCGTACCCGGTGATGGTCGTGCGCGCCGAGCCGGCCTGGCCGCACGACCCGGCGATGCTGCTGCCCGGCGGACGCCCGGCCCGGGTCGTGCCGTGCGTGTCGCCGCTGGCCATCTGGGAGCACCTCGCCGCCGACCGCGGCGACGAGGTGCTGGTCCTGCTCACCGACATTCCCGAGTCCAGCCTCGGGCACGGGGTGCGGAGCCGGATCTTCCGGCAGCGGGTGATCACCGTCGAGCCCTGGGACCTGGTCGTGGACGCTTTCGGTGCGCAACTGCCCGACAGCGCCCTGGAGCGGGAAGGCTGGGCCGGTGAGGCGCTGCTCGACGCGATGCCGCCCGCCGGTTGGCCGAAGCTCACCACCGCCGTGCTCACCCGCGACGTGGCGCTGCGGCACCTCGCCGCCGTACGCCTGGGTCTCGAGCGCCGGGGTGACAGCCCCGACGACCTGGACGTGACGACGCTGCTGCGGTGGAGTGCCGAGCCGGGCGCGGTCGAGGCGTTCGGGCTGCTCCGGGAGGCGGAGCGCGACGGCCTGGCCGGGTGGCTCATCGAGCAGTTCGGGCGGCCCGCCAAGGCGCTCTTCGCGCTCATCGCCGCCGGGCACGGCGCCGACGCGCTTCCGCTCGGTCTGGTCTGCGAGGCGCTGTGGACCACCGACACCGCCGAGGCGGTGCGGGCGCAGGGGCGGATCGACCAGTACTTCGGCAACCTCAACGACGACGTCACCGTGCACGGCTTCGCCGACGCCGCGGTCCAGGTGGTGAGCGGGATGCTGACCGCGCGCGATCGGGAGTCGCGGCTGCAGGGGAACGCGGTGCTGGACCGGGCCGAGGAACTCCTCGTCCAGTTCAACGCGGCGGCCAGCGCCGGCCACAGCCCGATCCTCCGCACCGGCTTCACCCGGCGGATCACCGCCGCCGCGCAGGCGCTGCTGGCCGCGCTCCGCGACCCGGCCGACCGCGCGCTCGACGACGCGGTCGAAGCGCTCGCCGGGCACCGGCTGGCCGACGTGGAAGCCACCCGGGTCAGCCGGATCCGGATGGCCCAGCGGCTCGTGCGCTGGCTCGGCACCGAGCAGGAGCCGCCGGCAAGTGTGGCCGACGGGGTGGACCAGCAGATCGGCCAGTGGGGCTGGGTCGACGTGGCGCTCCACCACGCCTGGGCCGGCGACGACGCCAACCCCGAGCTGCAGACCGCGTTCCGCGAGATCCACGACCGGGCACAGCAGCGGCGGCGGGACCTGGACCAGGCGTTCGCCGGTCGCCTCGCGGCGTGGGCCACCGCCGGCCCCGGCAACGACGGCGGCCTGCTCACCGTGGAGAACCTCCTGCCCCGGGTCATCGACCCACTGGTCAAGGCCGACCGGCCGGTGCTGCTCGTCGTCCTCGACGGGATGAGCGCCGCCGTCGCCGTGCAGCTCGCCGACGAGCTGTCCCAGCACTGGGTCGAGTACGACCCGCTCGCCGGTTCCGCCGCAGGCCGCCGGCGGGGGATCGTGGCCGCCCTGCCCACCCTGACCGCGGTGTCCCGGACCTCGCTCTTCGCCGGCGCTCTCCGCACCGGCAACCAGGACCACGAGAAGAAGCTCTTCGCCGACGGCCGGTGGGGCAAGGGTTCCCGGATCTTCCACAAGGGGCCCGCCAAGGGCGGAGCCGGCTGGGCGTACGCGAGCGAGCTGGCCGAGGCGGTGGCCGGCGCGGCGCCCGTGGTGGCCGTCGTGATCAACACCGTGGACGAGTCGCTGGCCCACGGCCGCGAAGGCGACGAACCCGGCTGGCAGCTCGACGACCTCGGCTTCCTGCGCAGCCTGCTCGACCAGGCCCGGTCCTCCGGACGCGCCGTCGTCATCACCAGCGACCACGGGCACGTGCTGGAGCGGGGCGGGCAGTACGTCAAGGCCGCCGACGCCGCCTCGGCCCGGCACCGCACCGGCCCCGACCCGGCCGCCCCGGGAGAGGTGGAGCTGACCGGCCCCCGGGTGGTGGCCGACGGCAAGCGGATCATCGCGCTGTGGGACCCGATGCTGCGCTACCGCCCCAGCAAGGCGGGCTACCACGGCGGCGCGTCACTGGCCGAGGTCACCATCCCGCTGCTGGCGTACCTGATGCCGAATGCGACGCGGCCGCCGGCCGGCTGGGCTCCCGTCGAGACCAGTCCACCGGCCTGGTGGCAGGCGTCGGCGACCGCTCCAGTTCCGACTGCCCCCACGACTCCGGTGCCCGCACCCAGGCCGCGACGCAAGGCGCCGGCCGTCACCGGGGACGCGCTGTTCGACGTACCGGAGCTGGCGAGTGCCCCCGCGGCGGCGCCGCCGGCTGGAGAGGGCGATCTGGTGAGCGCGGTGCTGGCCACCGAGCTGTTCGAGGCCCAGCACGGCCTGACCCCGCGGAAGGTGGACCGGAAGAAGATCGAGGCGGCGATGCGCGCGCTGGTCGAGGCCAAGGGTGTGCTGCCGCTGGCCGTGCTCGGTCAGCGGGCCGGTGAGCTGCCCGGGCGGGAGGGTGGATTCGTCAACACCCTGCAGCGGATCTTCAACGTCGACAACTACCCGGTGCTGTCGCAGATCGACGACGGGCGCACCGTCAAACTGGACACCGCCCTGCTGCGGACGCAGTTCGGCCTGCCCGGGGGCGGTCCGTGACCGCCGTGAGCCCGGCTCGGCGGCGGGAGGTCATCGACGCGTTGCGCCGGGGCGCCGTCCCGTCGGCCGGACTGGACCTCTTCGCCGTCGGGCTCGACCGGTTCACCAGCGCGGTGGGGGAGGACCTGGACACGGTCGCCACCGGCGGCTCGGTGTTCAAGGCGGTCCGCGGTGAGTACGGCTCCGGTAAGACCTTCTTCACGCGCTGGATCGCTGAGCGGGCGAAGCGCGCCAACTTCGCCACCGCCGAGGTGCAGATCTCCGAGAACGAGACCCCGCTGCACAAGCTGGAGACCGTGTACCGCCGGCTCACCGAGCGGCTCACCACCTCGACGTTTCCGCCGAGCGCCCTGCGACCCGTCGTCGACGGCTGGTTCTACGCGCTGGAGGAGGATGTCCTCGCGACGGGCGAGGTAGCCGCGGACGATCCGGACGCCCTCGACCGGGCGGTCGGGGTGCTGCTCGACCAGCGACTCGCCGCGGTCAGCCGCACGGCCCCCGCCTTCGCGGCCGCGCTCCGCGGCTACCGGACCGCCTCCCTCGCCGGTGATCCCGCCACCGCCGAAGCCGTCCTGGCCTGGCTCGGCGGGCAGCCGCACGTCGCCGCGTCGGCCCGCCGGGTCGCCGGGGTGCGCGGGGATCTCGACCACTTCGCCGCGCTCAGCTTCCTGCAGGGCCTGCTCGCGGTCCTGCGCGACAGCGGGCACCCCGGCCTGCTGCTGGTCCTCGACGAGGTCGAGACGCTGCAGCGGGTCCGCTCCGACGCCCGCGACAGGGCGCTCAACGCGCTGCGGCAACTCATCGACGAGGTGCACTCCGGCCGCTTTCCCGGGCTCTACCTCGTCATCACCGGCACCCCGGCGTTCTACGAGGGGCCGCAGGGTGTGCAGCGGCTCGCACCACTCGCTCAGCGGCTGGCCGTCGACTTCACAACCGATCCCCGGTTCGACAACCCGCGCGCGGTGCAGATCCGGCTCGCCGGCTTCACCGTCGACTCCCTGGTGGAACTCGGCGGCCGGGTACGCGACCTCTACGCCGACGGATCCGCCGCATCGGGTCGGGTGCGTGGCCTGGTCGACGACGCGTACCTCGGTGACCTCGCCCGCGCCGTCGCCGGGGGATTGGGCGGCAAGGTTGGCGTGGCACCGCGGCTGTTCCTCAAGAAGCTGGTGGGGGACG
The DNA here is from genome assembly GCF_003172935.1 of Micromonospora sicca. Classification (GTDB taxonomy): domain Bacteria; phylum Actinomycetota; class Actinomycetes; order Mycobacteriales; family Micromonosporaceae; genus Micromonospora; species Micromonospora sicca. Next base: position 34,323 of record NZ_QGKS01000169.1, read on the forward strand.
TGCTCGACCGCGTCGACCAGTACGCCGACTTCGACCCGCGGCAGCACTACGCACTGACCCTCTCGGCCACCGAGATGACGGACGTGGAACGCAACGCGACCAGCGCTGACGCGATTTCGCTCGACCTGTAGGACAGAATCAGATCATGAGCACCGACCTCGCCTTGCTCCTCGGCACGCAGGAGACCGCCGCCCTCGAGTTCAAGCGAGAGGCTACGGATCGGAACGCCATTCGCAAGGCGATCTGTGCTCTCGCGAACGACCTGCCGGGCCTTGGCGGCGGTGATCTCATTATCGGTGTCGATGCCAATGGCCGTCCGGCCGGCGCAACAGACACGTCTGACGGCGCATTGCTGAAGATCACCGAGTATCGCGATCAAGGCCTGATTCTCGACCGGCCGTCGATGGTCGTCAGTGCCGGTCTGTATGAAGGGATGCCGGTAATCCGTGTAAGGGTGAATGCGTCCCACACGCCGCCGGTGCGCTTCGACAACGTCGTATATGTCCGGCCAGGCCCGTCCACCCGGCGTGCCACCCGGGACGACGAGCGAGTGCTCTCCGAGCGGCGGCGGTCCTTCGAGGCACCCTTCGACGTCCGCCCGGTGCCCGGAAGCACCCTGGACGACCTCGATCTCAACCTGTTTCGGACGGAGTATCTCCGCCAAGCCGTCGACCCTTCGGTGATCGAGGAGAACCACCGGTCGATCGAGCAGCAGCTGGCCTCGCTCCGGCTCGCCGACGTGGACGGCACGCCGACCGTGCTCGGCCTCCTGCTCGTCGGTCTGGATCCGACCAACCGCATCCCTGGGGCGTACGTCCAGTTCGTCCGCTACGAGGGGACGGACGTCGGAGGATCGGTGCTGGACGAGCAGGAACTCCGGCTGAACGTCATCGACGCGGCCGAGCGGCTTGAGACTCTGCTCAAGGGTCACCTCCGGACGCGACTCGTCGAGGTGAGCGGCTTCCGGGAGGAGTCCCGACCAAACTATCCGATCGACGCTCTTCGGGAGGTGTGCATGAACGCGATCATGCACCGCAACTACGAATCGTCGAATGCTCCGGTCCGAGTCGTGTGGTTCGACGACCGCATCGAGGTGACCAATCCCGGTGGGCCGTTCGGACAAGTCCGGGCAGACAATTTCGACCGAGTCAACGACTATCGCAATCCGTCCCTGGCCGCCGCGATGAAGTCCGTCGGATACGTCAACCAGTTCGGCAGGGGCATCGGACGGATCAGGGCCGCACTGACGCGCAACGGCAACCCGCCACCGGAGTTCGTCGTCGACGACGCCTCCTGGACTGTGACCGTACGGAGTGCGTCGTGATCTCCGTCGCCCTGTTCAACAACAAGGGCGGCGTCGGCAAGACCACCCTCACCTACCACCTCGCGCACATGCTGCAGCGTCTCGGGCACCGGGTCCTCGCCGTCGACCTCGACCCGCAGTCGAACCTGACGGCGGCATTCCTCGACGAAGAGGATCTGGAACAGGTGTGGCGGGAGCCGAACGGTGTGACGGTCTCTCCCGGCGAGAGCGGCCAGGCGCCCACCGTGGCCGCGGCGGTCAAACCGATCATGGAGGGGATGGGGGACATCCGCCCCTGCGAGCCGGTTCCGATCGCGGAAGGACTCTGGCTGCTCGCCGGTGACCTGACCCTCAGCTCCTTCGAGGATCGGCTCAGCGAGGCGTGGCCCAAGGGCTTCACCGGCGACCCCGCCGCGCTGAGGACCACCACCGCGTTCCATCGGATCCTGCAGACGGCAGGCCGCGAGGTGGACGCCGACATCGCCCTGATCGACGTGGGTCCGAACCTCGGAGCGATCAACCGCGCGGCACTGCTGGCGGCCGACACAGTGCTCGTACCGCTCGCCGCCGACTTGTTCTCGCTGCGGGGTCTGCGTAATCTCGGGCCGACGCTGAGGATGTGGCGGCGCACATGGCACCACAAGGTCATGCCCGACCTGCCGCCGGGGATCGAAGCACCGGTGGGGCGGATGCGTCCGCTGGGCTACGTCATCATGCAACCGACCATGCGCCTGGACCGCCCCGTGAAGGCGTACCAACGTTGGCTGGACCGCATCCCCGAGGTCTTCGCCACGTCCGTGCTCGACGAACCGGGCAGCGGCGTGACCAGGAAGGCTTACGAGATCGCCACGTTGCGCAATTACCAGAGCCTGATGCCGTTGTCCCACGACGCGCGGAAGCCGATGTTCGATCTCCGATCGGCCGACGGTGCTCTGGGCAGCACGCAGACCCTGGTTCAACGCTGCTACCAGGACTTCCGATCGCTGAGCGAGAAGCTGTTGCAGCGGCTTGACGACATCCGCGCCAGCAGCTGATGGCCGGGGCCGACCTGCTGCATCCGGTGGTGCTACACCATGTAGTGAACTCGTTGCAGTGGCCGGCGTTGCGGCCATTGCAGGAGGCCGCCGTCCAACCGCTGCTCGACGGCGACGACGCTCTGCTCCTCGCCCCGACGGCGGGCGGCAAGACCGAAGCGGCGATGTTCCCGCTGCTGTCCCGAATGGCCGAGGAGAACTGGGCGGGCACGTCGCTGCTCTACGTCTGCCCGCTCAAGGCCCTGCTCAACAACCTCCTTCCTCGGCTGGAAACGTACACCGGGTGGCTGGGGCGCCGCGCTGCGCTCTGGCACGGTGACGTGACCATGGGCCGGCGGCGGAAGATCCTCCGCGACCGACCGGACGTGCTCCTCACCACCCCCGAGTCCCTGGAGTCGATGCTGGTCAGTGCCACCGTCGACCACGACGAGTTCTTCCGTGGCCTGCGGGCCGTCGTGGTCGACGAAGTGCACGCGTTCGCCGGCGACGACCGCGGATGGCACCTGCTGGCCGTACTCGAGCGGCTCAGCCGGGTCACCGGCCGGCCGGTGCAGCGCATCGGCCTCTCGGCGACGGTCGGTAATCCCGACACGCTGCTGACCTGGTTGCAGGGGTCCGGTCGCGGGCAACGGCCGGCGCGGGTCGTCGCGCCCGAGATTGCCGCCGCTCCAGCCGTGTCCGTCGCCCCAGCCGTGTCCGTCGCCCGGCCTGCGGGCGAGGTCGAGTTGGACTACGTCGGCTCGGTGCACAACGCCGCGAAGGTCATCGCCGCCCTGCACCGCGGCGAGAAGCGGCTGGTGTTCTGCGAGTCCCGGGCGTTGGTCGAGGAACTCGGCCAACGGCTGCGGGCGCTTGACGTCACCACCTTCCTGTCCCACGCCTCGCTCTCGGTGGACGAGCGGCGTCGCGCGGAGGTGGCGTTCGCGCAGGAACGGGACTGCGTCATCGTGGCCACCAGCACCCTCGAGCTGGGGATCGACGTCGGCGACCTCGACCGCGTCATCCAGGTCGACGCCCCGCGCAGCGTCGCGGCCTTCCTGCAACGGATCGGCCGGACGGGTCGGCGGCCCGGCAGCAGCCGGAACTGTCTCTTCCTCGCGCTGGACGGTGACGGGCTCCTACAGGCGGCCGGGCTGCTCCACCTCTGGGCGCAGGGCTGGGTCGAGGAGGTGGTGCCGCCGCCGGAGCCGCGGCACATCGTCGCCCAGCAGATGTTGGCGCTGTCGCTGCAGCAGCATCGGGTCGGGGATCAGCTCTGGGTGCAGGAGTGGAACGGGCTGGCGCCGTTCGACAAGACCGCCGACGTCATCGTGCGGCATCTCGTCGACCAGGGCTACCTCGACTCGGACTCCGGCATGCTCTTCATCGGACCGGAGGCGGAGGCGCGCTTCGGCCGTCGGCACTTCATGGACATGCTCGCGGTGTTCACCGCGCCGCCCCAGTTCACGGTGCTGTCGGGGCGTACCGAGATCGGGCGTACCGACCCGGCGCTGCTCACGGCGAAGGTTCAGGGTCCCCGGCTGCTGTTGCTCGGCGGGCGGAGCTGGCGGGTCACCTACATCGACTGGAAGCGGCACCGGTGCTTCGTCGAGCCGGCAGAGGGCGGCGGGAAGGCGCTCTGGATGACCGGCGGGGTGCCGCAGGGACGCTCGTACCGGATGGTGCGGGCCATGCGGGATGTGTTGCTCGGTGCCGATCCGCCGGTCGCGCTGACCGGTCGGGCCGCAAACCGGCTGGCCGGCCTGCGCGAGGAGTTCGGTGCGCTGGTCCATCCGGGCGGCACGCTGGTGGTTCGGGAGAGTGACGGCGAGGTGCGGTGGTGGACCTGGGCGGGCTTCCGGGCCAACGCCACGCTGATCTCCACGCTGAGTGAGCTGGCCGACCCGACCCAGCGGTACGACGACGCCTCGATCCGGCTGCGCCCCGACCTGAGCCGGGAGATGGTGCGTGCGGCAAAGGCGGACGCGGCCGGACGGGTCTGCCTGCCGGACGTCAACGAGAAGGCCCTGGATGGCCTCAAGTTCAGCGCCGCCCTCCCGCACCGACTGGCGGTTGCCACCCTGGCCACGCGTCTGGCCGATGTGCCCGCGGCTCAGGCCGTCCTTGCCGAACCGGTACGGACGGCATACTTGCCTTAGCGCTCACGGGCGGGTGATCAGGGAAGCGAGGTCCAGGGTGACCCGGCGGATAGCCCGGTCGTTGCCAGCGCCCTGTCGGTCTAGAAGATGTCCCCGTCACGCAGTGTCCTGCGGAGCAGTTCTTCCATCCGCTGCAGGGCGGACTTCAGCTCCGTCGCCATCCGCCGCCGCACGTCGCCGGCCACGTTCTCGCTGGTCGTCCGGGCGGCTTCGTCCGCAGCCGCAGGGTCGGCGAGGTTTTCGATGACGGCCACCCACTGCCGGCCGAGCTGGTCGGCGTACCTGGCTCGCCTACGGTCCACCTCGAACTCGCCGTCGAGCTTGACCAACTGTTCCCAGTACGGCAGGACGGCCTTCCTGACGCGCTCGTCAACGTCCACCCAGACATGGGGCTGACAGGTGACCATCGTGTCACCCACCTTGTACCGCCACCGGCCGGTCTCCGACAACGCCCGCTGCAGCTCGACCTCCAGCTCCGCCGTGCGCAGCGCGGTGAAGTGGGAGGCGTGCTCGGCCGCGAGGATCGTCAGCCTGCGGATGGCGGCCGGCATGTGGTAGTGCGCGTAGCTGAGCAACGCCTCCCGGCGGAGGGTCTCCGATGACCAGACGCACCGGGCGTGGATGTGGAAGTTGAACGCCCGGCCCTGACCCGACACTCGGATCGGTACCGCGGTGTCCAGTCGTTCGGTCAGCGGTCCCGGGGCCGGTCCCGGGGCCGGGGAAGTCGCTCCCGACACGGGCCCCGTCTCCCGCAGGGCGTTGATCACGCCCCACAAGAACTCCTTCACCTTCCGCCAATACGGCAGAGTCTGTCCCCAGAGCTCCAGTGCCCGGTGCGCCAGGCCCCGCCAGCGGTCATCCGAGCTCGACGCGGTGCCGGAGGCGTCGGTCGTGTCGCTCGTCGCCTCGCGCGGATCCGCTCCACTGCGGCCGCTCGGCTCTCCCGCTTCCGGCGACGACGGGGCCGGCTCCTGGTCGGAGGTGTCGCGTGCGGCAGCGTCGTCGCCATCCTTCGTGGGCGCTGCCGGGCCGTCGTCCATGCTCCACGGTAACCAGGGGATGACCGATTTGTCGGCCGTGACGTCCGTGCCGTGGCGCGGCGTCCGAATATTCCGACAAATGTCCTTTCGCCGTTACGGCCAGCGATCGACCGTGGCGCATGTGTGGATGTTCGGCCCATCCCCCGGTCCACTGTGACCTGGTCGGATGGCAGGACGGACATCGCCGTTCGACGACAGGAGGGACCGTGCGCACACCATCCCGTGCGTTGACTGGGACCACCGCGCTGCTACTCGCGGCCGGACTGGTCCTGACCGCAGGAGCTGGCGGCCAGGCCGCACCCCGGGAA
>NZ_QGKS01000155.1 GCF_003172935.1 Micromonospora sicca
GGGGGCGATGGTTCAGCGTCGGGCGGCCGGGCTGTCGTCCGGCTCGGCCCGTTGGCCGGGCGCGACCGGGTCGCCGCTCGCGCCGCGCCCGCCGGGCCCTGCGCCGGGCCCTGCGCCGGGGGTTGCGCCGGGCCCTCTGCCGGACTCCCCGACGGACGGGGCAGTGGCCGGCCGCGCCGGCTCCCGCCCGGCGTCCCGCAGCACCCCGGACCGGCCGGCCAGCGCGTCGATGACGGCGGTCCGGGTGATCGGGGTGACGGCGTCCGGCAGGTCGGCCGGGGCGTGCCAGCCCAGGTGGCAGCCGCCCGTCGGGTCCGCCGTCGGCGTCCCGGCGGTGACCCGGGCGCGGAAGACGTGCACCAGCACGTCCGGCAGTGGCCCGCACCGGCCGGCCGGGGGCGGAGCGGTGCCCCGGTCGCTGAGCCGGTAGAGGCCAACCAGGTCGACGATCTGGACGTCCCAGCCGGTCTCCGTGCGGATGTTGCGGAGCACCGCCGCGGCCGGGCTCTCCTCCCGGCGCAGTCGACCGCCGGGCAGCGCCCAGCGTCGCTCGCCCCGGCCCTGCCGGCAGAGCAGCACCCGACCGGCGTCGTCGCTGACGACCGCCGCGACCGCCCAGGTGAGCGCGCTCATGGACAAAGAGCCTACGACCGCGCAAACCAGAAGTCAGCCGGCCGGCGAAGCCGACCGTACCGGGGTGCCGCGGAGCCGGTCCGCCCCGGTAGCGTGTGCACCCGTGACCCACGCCCCGATGACCCCACTGGCGGCCCTGCCCAGCCCCAGCACCGCCGTCTGGCAGCTCGGACCGGTTCCGATCCGGGCGTACGCCCTCTGCATCATCATCGGCATCGTGGTGGCCTGCCTGGTCACCGAACGCCGGCTGCGGCAGCGCGGCGTGGCCCCGGGCGCGGTGCTCGACATCGCCGTCTGGGCGGTGCCGACGGGCATCATCGGCGCCCGGATCTACCACGTGATCACCTCGCCGGAGAAGTACTTCGGCGCCGACGGGCAGCCGCTCAAGGCGTTCGCGATCTGGGAGGGCGGCCTCGGCATCTGGGGCGCCGTCGCCGGGGGCGCGCTCGGCGCCTGGATCGCCGCCCGGCAGCTCGGCATCCCGTTCGCCGTGGTCGCCGACGCGCTGGCGCCGGGCCTGCCGCTGGCCCAGGCCGTGGGCCGGTTCGGCAACTGGTTCAACAACGAGCTGTACGGCGGCCGCACGTCCCTGCCGTGGGGGCTCGAGGTGCACGTGATGGACCCGGACAACCCCGGGCACGCGCTGCGTGACGACGCCGGCAACCCGATCCTCCAGCCGGGGCTCTACCATCCGACCTTCCTCTACGAGGCGCTGTGGAACATCGGCGTCGCCGTGCTGGTCCTCGTCCTCGACCGGAAGCTGCGGCTCGGGAAGGGCCGGGCGTTCGCGCTCTACGTGATGGGCTACACCGCGGGCCGATTCTGGATCGAGCTGATGCGTACCGACGAGGCGAACCACATCCTCGGCCTGCGGCTCAACGTCTGGACCGCGGCGCTGGTCTTCCTCGGCGCGCTGATCTACTTCGTCCGGGTCCGCGGCCCGCGGGAGTACCTCATCCCGGTCGGCACGCCGGCGACGCCGGTCCCGCCCGCGGGCGGTGACGTGTCGCAGGTGGACCTCTCCGCCCGGGAGGCCGGGCCGCGGGCGGTCGCGCCGGAGGGCTACCGGGTGGTCGGCGAGGAGCAGTTCCGCGCGTACCAGGAGACCGGCGCCGTGCCGGACGAGCCCGCGGAGAGCGCGCCCGAGGACGGGACCGAGGCCGACGACTCGGCGGCCGCGGAGACCGACGCCCGCGCCGAACCGGACGCTCCCGCCGAGTCGGAGAACCCGGCGGAGTCGGACGACCGGGCCGGGGCCCGCCCCGCCGACCGGGACAGCTGAGCGGAACCGAGATATGCGTACCGCGGTGGTGGTCGGCGCCGGGCTCGGCGGGCTGGCGGTGGCCGGCGCGCTGGCGCGGTCCGGGTGGCGGGTCACCCTCCTCGAACGGGCCGACCGGGTCCGCCCGGAACCGACCGCGCTGGTGCTCTGGCCCAACGGGGTACGCGCGCTGCGCGCCCTGGGTCTCGGCGCCGGCCTGGACGCGATCGCCACGCCGCTGGCCGACGGCGGCGTCCGCCGCCCGGACGGGCACTGGCTGGTGCAGCCCCGTCCGACGCCGGCCGAGCGGATGCCGGTGGTGGTGCACCGGGAGGACCTGCACGACGCGTTGATCGCCGGCCTCGGTGACCGGGTGGAGCTGCGGACCGGGGTGGCCGTGCGGACGGTCCGCGCGGTCCCCGGTGAGCGGCCGGCGGTCGGCGACGGCCGGCACACCGTCGAGGCGGACCTGGTGGTCGCCGCCGACGGCACCGACAGCGAGATCCGCCGCCAGCTCGCCCCGGAGTCGGGGGTGGTCAGCTCCGGCTGCGCCGCCTGGCGGGCGGTGATCCCCTGGTACCGGGCGCCGAGCCTGCCGGCCGACCAGCCGGTGGGCGGGGAGACGCTGGGCGCCGGTTACCGCTTCGTGGCCGCCTCGCTCGGTGAGCGGGGCACGGCCGGGGGGTCCAGCCGGGGCGGCATCTACTGGGTGGCCACGGCCGCCGGAGCGCCCCGCCCGGAGTCGCCGGAGACCCAGCTCGCCCTGCTCAAGCGCTGGTACGCCGGCTGGCCCGCGCCGATCACCGAGCTGCTTGACGCGACCGACCCCGTCGACCTGGTGCAGCAGGAGATCCGCGAGCTGCGTCCGCTGCCCCGGGCATACGGCTTCCCGGCCGGCCCGGGCGGCGTGGTGCTGCTCGGCGACGCCGCGCACGCCATGCCGCCGCACCTCGGGCAGGGCGCCTGCCTCGCCTTCGAGGACGCCGCCACGCTCGCCTCGCTGCTGCGCGAGTCCCGGCTGCCGGACGCCGTGGCGTCGTACGACCGGTTGCGCCGGCCCCGCGCGGCGACCATGGTCCGGCAGACCCGCCGGATGTCCGCGGTGCTGCAGACCCGGGGCCGGCTGGCCCTGCGCGCCCGCGACGCCGCCCTAGGCACGATCAGCCCCCGGCTGCGCAACACCGCCGCCTCCGCCGCCCCCC
>NZ_QGKS01000426.1 GCF_003172935.1 Micromonospora sicca
TGGTGGATCCGCCGCCCAACCCGGGCGGCGCGAGGATCAGTTGGCCCGCGGAGGCCCGCCCCACCACCCGGTGGGGAGTCGCTCGCCCCCAGGGCGAGGATCCACAACACCCACCGCAAACCCCGGTGAACGTTAGTGGACACCGCACTAGCATCAGTTGCCATGACCGATGATCCCGCCAGCCGTCCGCCGGCCGTCCGCCAGCTGCGTCTGGTCGTGGAGGCCGACGACTACGACGCCGCGGTCGCCTTCTTCCGCGACGCGCTCGGCCTGCCCGAACAGGCCGCGTTCTCCGGCGGGGACGGTGCCCGGGTGGTGATCCTCGAGGCGGGCCGAGCCACGCTGGAGATCGCCAACCCGGCGCAGAAGCGGATGATCGACGAGGTGGAGGTCGGCCGGCAGGTCGCCCCGCGAATCCGGGTGGCGTTCGAAGTGGACCGACAGGCCGTCACCGACCGGCTGGTCGCGGCAGGCGCGTCCCAGGTGGCCCCGCCGACGGTCACCCCGTGGCAGTCGCTGAACTCCCGACTCGACGTGCCGGCGGGCCTGCACATCACCGTCTTCCAGGAGTTGCGCTCGCTGGACGAGCGGACCACCCTCGACGGCTTCGGCACCGACCGCGACGGCTGACCCCGGTCGGCCGCGGAAATGCAGGTGCGCCCGGCGGGGAGCCTGCCGATACTCGGGCGGTGTCCGTCCCCCGCACCGCCCCCGCCGACGCAGCCGCGCTCACGCCGGCGCAGTCCGCCGCCCTGCGGCACGTCCGGCAGGTCGCCCTGCGGGACCGGCCGGCCGCGCTCGCGGTCATCGCCCGGCACCTCGCCGGGTCGGGCGCCGCGTACCGGCCGGAGGACGTGATCGCCGCGGTCGCCGCGCACGGCCGGCTGACGCTCAACTTCCACCCGGACCGCCTGCTGCGCGACGGCCGCACGGTGGCGACCGCCTTGGACGAGGAGGGCGTGTACCGCAGCCAGTTCGAGACGGGCATCTCCAACGGCGGCCTGACCGCCTTCCCGGGCGGGGGCCGGGACCGCTGGGAGGAGACGCTGTTCGGCGGGGCGTACCAGAGCGGCGACGTACGCCCCGCCGACCGTCCCAAGTACGGCGGCCTGAACCTGCTGGACCACCCGGACGGCGCCTGCCCGCGGTTCGGCTCCTGTCACCTGCGGCTGCGTCCCGAGGTCCTCGGCCGGACGACCCTCTGCTTCGGGGACAGCCACCTCGGCCCGAAGGATCTGGGCACCGTCGACGTCGTCGAGCCGGTGCTCGCGGCGCTGCTGGAGGCCACCGCCGGCACCGGCGTCAGCCTCGGGGTGGCGGGCATGGACAGCGCGAGGCTGCTCCGTACGCTGGTAGGCCGCCGGGAGCGGGAGTCCGCGCGGCCCGGTGCCCCCGGTCGGGCGCTCGACGACTACGTCGAGGCGCAGATCCACGGCGAGCTGAGCCTGGCGAGGGACGTCGCGGCGCTGGTCGCCGACCCGTCGTTCCGGGACACCGAGACGGGGCGGACGCTGGCCGGGATCGCCCGGCGGCACGGATTCCCGTTGCTCTGGCACACCGGCTTCGAACTGCCGGTGGACGGGATCGACCCGGAGTTCCGGGGACCGGTCATCCCACCGCTGGCCGCCCGCGTGCACGCGGAGTTCGCCGGGCCGGGGGAGCCGGTGCACGCCGCGCTGATCGGCCGGGCGGCCGCCTCGGTGGTCACGGAGCCCGGGCGCTGGGCCGACCGGGGCCCAACGGAGGTCACCCTCCAGCACCTCAAGCAGCTCTGGCACGTCCTCGTCCGGTTCGGTACGCCCGCCGCCCGCTGACCGGAGAAAGCCGCCCGCTCCGGGCCGTCGGCAGGTTCGTCCTCGCTGTCCGGAAAGGCCGCTTCATGCCCATCGCGGCCGCCGCCGACGAGCTCGTCCGACACCCCTCGTGACCTGGGCCGCAGCTTCGCCGGCACCTGGCATTTCCGGAATGACCGACACGGGTAGCTGGTTGTCTTCCCCGTACCGCCGGACCGTAAACCCTTACCGGCCGGTAGTTCCCCGAGGGGCGCTCACCCCGGAGCGCGTCGTAACGATCGAAAGGGCAACCATCGTGAAGCAGCACTTCACTCGATGGCTCCCCGCCATCGCCAAGACCAGGCAGGACTTCTCTCGACGGCTGCCCGCGATCGCGGAGGCAACGCGGAGCAAGATCGCGAACATCCCGCAGAACAAGGCCGCGCTGAGCGTCGCGGGCGTGGCCGCCATCGGCGCCCTGGCGTTCGGCCCCACCGCCATCGCCGCGCCGGTGACCGGCGGACCCCATGCGGGCGCCGTGGCCGCCATCGACCTGGCAACGGGCAAGAAGACCGAAACCGTCGTGCCCGCGCAGACCACCGGCGCCGACAAGGTGAACCAGCCGGCCTCCGAGAAGCCGAGCCGGGACAAGCTCATCCCGCACGGCGTCGAGGGCGCCCAGTCGCGGATCCCGCTCGACGACGCGCAGATCGCCAACGCCAAGGCCATCGTCAAGGCGGCCAAGGAGACCGGCGTGGGCGAGCGCGGCGCCGTCATCGGCGTGGCGACCTCGCTGCAGGAGTCGAAGCTGTACAACCTCGGTCACCTCGGTGCGTACAACGACCACGACTCGCAGGGCCTGTTCCAGCAGCGCCCGTCGTCCGGTTGGGGTTCGCCCGAGCAGATCACCGACCCGGACTACTCCGCCAAGGCGTTCTTCAACGCGCTGAAAAACGTCGGTGGGTGGCAGCAGCTGCCGCTGACCGCGGCGGCGCAGACCGTTCAGGTGTCCGCCTTCCCGTACGCCTACGCGCAGTGGGAGGAGCAGGCGGCGGACGTCGTCCAGCAGCTCTGGTGACGCTTTGCGTTTTTGGCCGGCCGGTCCCCTTCGCTGGGGGCCGGCCGGTTTCCTTTTGCTGGGTTTCGCTGCCGTCCCTTGTGGTCCTTTGTTGGTTGCGGTGGGGGGTGTGGCCCGCCGTGACCGGCTCCGGGCGGTCAGGCTTGATCCCTGCGCCGGTCACGGCG
>NZ_QGKS01000460.1 GCF_003172935.1 Micromonospora sicca
CCGGGCGGCGGTCTGCCCGGTCGCCGGGCACCCCTGCCTGACCGGCGTCGACCCGGCCGAGGTGGCCGCGGCCGTCCGCCTCCTCGCACCGCCCGCGCCCACCTGAGCCCCTGTCCGTCCCGGCCCCCGACCAGCCCGATCGCGAGGAGAGGCATGAACGTCCTGCTCTGGCACGTGCACGGCTCCTGGACCACGTCCTTCGTGCACGGGAAACACCGGTACCTGGTGCCGGTCACCCCCGACCGGGGCCCGTACGGCCTGGGCCGGGCGCGAACCTATCCGTGGCCCGACAGCGCGGTGGAGGTGACCCCGCAGGAGCTGGGCCGGGCGGACGTGGACGTGGTGATCCTGCAACGGCCGCAGGAGCTGGAGCTGACCGAGCAGTGGCTGGGCCGCCGGCCGGGGCGGGACCTACCGGCGATCTACGTCGAGCACAACACCCCCAAGGGCGACGTGCCCAACACCCGCCACCCGATGGCCGACCGGGACGACCTGCTGCTCACCCACGTGACCCACTTCAACGAACTGTTCTGGGACAACGGCGGCACCCGCACGGCGGTGATCGAGCACGGCATCGTCCCGCCCCGGGTGGAGTGGACCGGCGACCTCGACCGGCTCGCGGTGGTCACCAACGAGCCGGTCCGCCGCTGGCGGGTCACCGGCACCGACCTGATGCCCCGGTTCGCGGCAGTCGCCCCGCTGGACGTGTTCGGCATGGGGGTGGCCGGACTGCCGGAGGCGCTCACCGCGGCCGGCGCCGCCCTCGCCCACCCGGTCACCGGGCACGAGGACCTGCCGCAGGACCGGATGCACGCGGCGGTCGCCCGCCGGCGGGCGTACCTGCACCTGTGCCGGTGGACCTCGCTGGGGCTGAGCCTCATCGAGGCCATGACGATCGGCATGCCGGTGGTCGCGCTCGCCACCACCGAGGCGGTGGACGCCGTACCGCCCGACGCGGCGGTGCTGTCCACCCGGGTCGACACGCTGGTGGAGGCGGCCCGCTGGCTCGCCGAGGACCGCGACGCGGCGTACCGGCTGGGGGCGCGGGCGCGCGAGGTGACGCAGAACCGCTTCGGGCTCGACCGGTTTCTCACTGACTGGGACCGGCTGATGGAGGAGGAAACATGCGCATCGCGATGATCTCGGAGCACGCCAGCCCGCTCGCCGTCCTCGGCGAGGAGGACGCCGGCGGTCAGAACACCCACGTGGCGGAACTCGCGGCCGCGCTGGTCGGCGAGGGGCACGACGTCCGCGTCTACACCCGCCGGGACTCCACCACGCTGCCCGAGTCGGTGTCCACACCGGGCGGTTACCAGGTCTGCCACGTGCCGGCCGGGCCGGCGCGGCGGGTGCCCAAGGACGAGCTGCTGCCGTACATGGGGGAGTTCGGCGGCTGGCTCGAAGACCGGTGGCGGCACGGGGACTGGACGCCCGACGTCGCGCACGCGCACTTCTGGATGAGCGGCCTGGCCACCGTGCACGCCGGCCGGCGTACCGGGGTGCCGACCGTGCTGACGTACCACGCGCTCGGCACGGTGAAACGACGGCACCAGGGCGGCCGGGACACCAGTCCACCAGGGCGGGTCGGCTACGAACGCGCGCTGGGCCGGGCCGTCGACCGGGTCGTCGTACAGTGCGCGGACGAGGTCGCCGAGCTGGTCCGGATGGGGGTGCCCCGGTCCCGGATGGCGCTGGTGCCCTCCGGCGTCAACCAGGACGTGTTCCGCCCGGACGGCCCGGTCGCCCCGCACGACCCGGCCCGGCCGCGGATCCTCACCGTCGGCCGGATGGTGGAACGCAAGGGCTTCCTCGATGTGGTCCGGGCGCTGCCGGCCGTGCCGGACGCCGAGTGCGTGGTGGTCGGCGGGCCACCGGCCGAGCTGCTCCCCGCCGACTCCTTCGCCCGCCGGCTGTCCGCCCTCGCCGAGTCCTGCGGCGTCGCCGACCGGGTCGAGCTGGTCGGCGGCGTGCCCCGCGAGGAGATGGCCTCCTGGTACCGCTCGGCCGACGTGCTGGTCGCCGCCCCCTGGTACGAGCCGTTCGGGCTCACCCCGCTGGAGGGCATGGCCTGCGGGGTGCCGGTGATCGGCACCGACGTGGGCGGCATCGCCGACACCGTCGTCGACGGGCTCACCGGCGACCTGGTCCCGCCGCGCGACCCCCGCGCCCTGGGGGCCGCAGTCCGCCGGCTGCTGGCCGACAAGGTCCGCCGCTTCGCGTACGCCACGGCGGCGCTGGACCGGATCCGCAGCCGGTACTCGTGGAAGCGCTGCGCCGAGCAGCTCGGCGCGGTCTACGCCGCGGTGGCCACGGTCGCCCGTCCCGCCCGGGCGGTGGCCTGATGACCCAGCTCTCCACCCTCGACGCGCACCTGTCCGGGCTCGCCGCAACGCTGCTGCCGTACCGCCGGCAGGCCGAGCGGCTGGCCGACTGGGGCACCGAGCTGGCCTGGACGCTGGCCCGGGGCGGGCGGCTGCTGGTGGCGGGCAACGGGGGCAGCGCCGCCGAGGCCCAACACCTTACCGCCGAACTCGTCGGCAAACTCCGCGACGACCGCGAACCCCTCTCCGCCATCGCCCTGCACGCCGAGACCAGCGCCCTCACCGCCATCGGCAACGACTACGGCTACCACGAGGTCTTCGCCCGCCAGGTCCGCGCCCACGGCCGACCCGACGACATCCTCCTGCTCATGTCCACCAGCGGCACCAGCACCAACCTCCTCACCGCCGCCCACACCGCACGCGACACCGGCCTGCGCTGCTGGGCCTTCACCGGCCCCACCCCCAACCCCCTCGCCGACGTCTGCGAGGAGACCCTCGCCATCGACTCACCGGAGAGCCAGGTGGTGCAGGAGCTGCACCTGGTCGCCACCCACGTGCTCTGCGAGTACGTCGAGCGCGTGCTGCCGGCGGCGCTCGCGGCCCGGGCACAGCCGGTGTCGGCCGCACCCGCCCGATCCACCCCGGTGCGCACCGGGGTGGATCGGGCGGGTGCGGCCGAC
>NZ_QGKS01000431.1 GCF_003172935.1 Micromonospora sicca
GCCCCCGGGTGCCCGGGACGTGTCCACTCATCGCCTTGCCGAGCAGCACGTACCCGGCCCAGCCGACCGCGATCAGCGCGCAGAGCAGCAGGCCGACGGCGTCCACCCTGACCCCGCCGAGCCCGGCCAGCAGCAGCACGCCCGTGCCGGCCAGCGCTGCCCAGAGCACGTCGGTGAACCGGCGGCTGCCCAGCAGCGACACCAGCAGCGGACCGGCGAAGCCGACGGTGACCGCCACCCCGAGCGGCACCCGCTGCAGGGCGGCGTAGAAGGCGAGGTTCATCGCGGCCATGGCCACCCCGAACGCCCCGACCAGCCCGGCCGCCCGCCAGCCCAGCCGCAGCCCCGGCCGGCTGGCCGCGAGCAGGACCAGTGCGCCAAGGCCGAGCCGCAGGGTGGTGGTGCCCCCCGGGCTGGTCGCCGTGAAGAGCTGCTTGGCGACTGCCGCGCCGACCTGCGTGGAGACCATTCCGAGCAGCATCAGCAGCGGCGGCGGTACGGCCTCGGGGCCGCCGAGCGCCGCGGTGAGCCGGGCGGCCGGGTGGACCGGCAGGGGGCGGGAGGCATGCGCGTACACCCGGAACACGATGGCGGTCCGGCGGTGCGGCCGCGACCGGATTTCCCGCTCCCCGGGCCGGTCCTGCCGGCCGGGGCGGGCGCTAGCATCGGCGGCGGCACGATCATGTGAGGTGCCCCGCGCGAGCGGGGAGAATCGGGAAGCCGGTGGAAATCCGGCACGGGCCCGCCGCGGTGACCGGGGAGCCACCGTCCACGCGCGTCACGCGCAGCCACTGGCCGTACGGCTGGGAAGGCGGACGGCCAGGCGTCGATCCGGGAGTCCGAAGACCGGCCTCGCGTCAGCCTGCCCGCCCCTTTCGGGCCGGGCCGAGCGCAGCGGGAGCCTGCCTTGGATCTGTACGACGTCATCCACCGCCGTCGGGACGTACGCGCCGAGTTCACCGGGGCGCCGGTGCCGGACGACTCGCTGGACCGCATCCTCACCGCGGCGCACGCCGCGCCGAGCGTCGGCCACTCCCAGCCGTGGGACTTCATCCTGGTACGCGACCCGGAGACCCGCCGCCGCTTCCACCGTCACGTGCAGGTCGAGCGGGACACCTTCGCCGCCACCCTGGACGGTTCGGCCGCCGAGCGGTTCGCCCGGATCAAGATCGACGGGGTGCTGGAGTCAACGCTCTCGGTCGTCGTCACGTACGACCCCGCGCGCGGTGGTCCGGCCGTGCTCGGCCGGCACGCCATCGCCGACGCCGGGCTCTATTCGGTCTGCCTGGCCATCCAGAACCTCTGGCTGGCCGCCACCGCCGAGGGGCTCGGCGTCGGCTGGGTCTCCTTCTACCGGGAGCCGTTCCTGGCCGAACTGTTGGGCATCCCGGCCGGCGTCCGTCCGGTCGCCTGGCTCTGCCTCGGCCCGGTCGCCCACCTCGAGACCGTTCCCGACCTGGTCCGCCACGGCTGGCGCGCCGGTCGCCCGCTCGCCGCCGCGCTGCACGCCGACCGCTGGTCCGCCTGACGCCCGCCCCGCCGCCGCCCTCAAAATCGCGCTGTCTCCGGTCGAGCGTGATCTTGAGGACGCGCGGGTGGGCGTCGGGTGGTCCGGGTATCGGAGGGGTGATTCGTCGTCGCCGCCCGGTTTGGGGCCGCTCCTGCGGGGAAGTCGGACCGAGTGCGTGAACTGATAACGAAACTCGAACAGGCCTCCGCGCTGGACCGGGTGGGCGACCGGTTGCAGCGCGCGGTCCAGACCATCCTGCGTCCACAGCGGGTTCGCGACGCGCTGCACGGCGTCTGGCTCGGGCATCCGCTGCACCCGGCGATGGTGCAGGTGCCGGTCGGCGCCTGGATCTCCGCCGCCGTGGTCGACCTGATGCCCGGGCAGCGCCGGGCCGCCACCGCGCTGGTCGGTGTCGGTACGGTCAGCGCACTGCCGGCCGCGGTGGCCGGGCTCAACGACTGGGCCAGCCTCACCCGCGACCAGCGCCGGATCGGGCTGGCGCACGCCGCCTCCAACACCATCGGGCTGGCCCTCTACACCGGCTCACTGGCCGCCCGGCTGAACGGTCGGCACGGGCTGGGCCGGGCGCTGGCCTACCTGGGGCTCTCCGCCGCGAGCACGGGGGCGTACCTGGGCGGGCACCTGGCGTACAAGCAGGGGGCGCAGACCACCCAGAGCGTCTCCGAGCTGCACCGGATCAGCGACGGCTGGCACTCCCTGGCGGACATGGCCACGCTGCCGCAGCGGCAGCTGGTCACCCGCGAGGTGGACGACGTCTCGGTGATCCTCTACCGGCACGGTGACGAGGTCACCGTGATGCTGGAACGCTGTCCGCACCAGAGCGGCCCGCTCGGCCAGGGCGAGGTGCAGGAAATCGACGGCCACGACTGCGTGGTCTGCCCGTGGCACGGCAGCACGTTCCGGCTCAACGGCGGCGAGGTCGTGCACGGGCCGTCCGCGAACGACCAGCAGATCCTGCCGACTCGGGTGGTCAACGGCGTCCTGGAGACCCGCCTGCCCTGACTGTGAGGGTGGCGGACCCCGAAGCGACGACCGCCGCCAATCGCCGGACCGCCGCCGACCGCCGGACCGCCGGACCATCGACAGGCCGCCGACCGCCACCGGTCGCCGGGGCGGTGGGGTTCGCGGGTGCCGGTCAGTCCCTGCGGTGCCGGCCGTTGGACAGCGCCCGCCCGGCGACCCGGACGACCGGCCGCCGTCGCAGGCCGAGCACCGCGCCCATCTGCGCGCCGACGATGCTCGCCACCGCCAGCACCGCGGAAACCGCCAGCGGCCGGTTGATGCCGTCGTCGGTGATCGCCCGAGACGCTCCGGCGGCCATCGCGGGCGGTTGTCCCACCGGCCCGTCGACGTCCGGCGTGGACTGCTGCGGCCTCGCCCCGGAGGTGGGCGTACGGGGGGCCGGGGCGCGGCCGCAGG
>NZ_QGKS01000325.1 GCF_003172935.1 Micromonospora sicca
GGGGAGTTCGAGGCGGTGGCGGGCCAGGAGGGGGTCGTCGGAGAGGAGCTGGAGAGTGGGGGCGTCGGCGACGATGCGGCCGGCGTCGAGGATCACCGAGCGGTCGCAGAGCTCCGCCGCGTACGGCAGGTCGTGGGTGACCATCAGCAGGGTCACCGGGAGGGCGCGCAGGATCTCCGCCAGTTCCCGCCGGGCGGCCGGGTCGAGGTTGGACGACGGCTCGTCGAGGACCAGGATCTCCGGGCGCATCGCGAGCACGGTGGCCACCGCCACCCGGCGGCGCTGACCGAACGACAGATGGTGCGGCGCCCGGTCCCGGTGCTCGCTCATCCCCACCGCGGCGAGCGCCTCGTCGACCCGCGCGGCCAGTTCCGCGCCGCGCAGCCCCAGGTTGGCCGGGCCGAACGCGACGTCCTCGGCGACCGTGGGCAGGAAGAGCTGGTCGTCCGGGTCCTGGAAGACGATGCCCACCCGGCGGCGGATCTCCGCCAGGGTGTCCCGGTCCCGGCTGACCGTCAGCCCACCAACGGCGACCGTCCCCTCGGTCGCGGTGAGGATGCCGTTGAGGTGCAGCACCAGGGTGGTCTTGCCCGCGCCGTTCGGCCCGAGCAGCGCCACCCGGTCCCCGCGCGGCACGGTCAGGTCCACCCCGTGCAGGGCGACGTGACCGTCCGGATAGGCGTACCGGACGCCGCGCACGTCCAGGGAGGGAGCCGTCTGCACGTACCCGATCATGTCAGCACGACCGCGGCCGCGGCGATGGCGACGGCCGCCAGCGGCACTGTCGCGGCGGCCGCCCACTGGCCGGCGGTGGCGGCGCCGGCGCCCTGCCAGACCGCCGGCATCCGGCCCGAGTAGCCGCGCGAGACCATGGCCAGGTAGACCCGCTCGCCGCGCTCGAACGCGCGCAGGAAGAGCGCGCCGATCCCGGCGGCGAAGCCGCGCAACTGCCAGAGGAAACGCGGGTCGTCGCCCCGGGACACCCGGGCCACCCGCATCCGCCGGGCCTCGCCCACCAGCACGTCCAGGTAGCGCAGCATGAAGGTGGCGATCTGGGTGAGGACCTGCGGGCACCGCAGCCGGTCCAGGCCGACGATCAGGTCCCGCGTCGTCGTGGTCGCGGCCAGCAGGAGCGACGCCAGTACGCCCAGCGTCCCCTTCGCGAGGATGTTCCAGCCGCCCAGCAGCCCGTCCACGGAGAGGTTCACCCCGGCCACCTCGACCCGCTCCCCCGTGCCGAGGAACGGCAGCGCGAACGCGAAGAGCACGAACGGCAGCTCGATCAGCGCCCGGCCGAGCAGCCAGCGGGGGCCCACCCGGGCCAGCGCCGCCACGGCGGCGACCAGCAGGGCGTACCCGCCGAACGCCCAGTACGCCTCCCGTGGCGTGGCGACCACGGCGACGGTGAACAGCACCATCGCGGCGATCTTCACCTCGGGCGGGAGGCGGTGCACCGGGGAGGTGGACCCGCGGTAGAGCACGTGCGCGTGTCCCGCGCCCATGTCGGCGTACCCCCTCAGCCGGCGCGGGCCGCGCGCCGCCCGGCGTCGGCCGGCTCGGTGTCGCCGACCGCCCCGCCCGCGGCCGGGTCGCCGCCCGACGTCCCCGGACCGGCCGGGTCGCCGCCCGACGTGCCGTCACCGGCGGGGTCGCCGCCCGGCGTGCGGGGACCGGCGAGGTCGCCGCCCGGCGTGCGGGGACCGGCGGGGTTGTGCCGGCGGGCCAGCCGGAAGAGGCCGCCGCCGAGGGCGAAGGTGAGCAGCACGCCGAGGACGCCGGAGAGGCCGGTGGAGAGGAATCGGTTGTCCACGCCCCGGATGCCGTAGTCGGCGAGCGGGCTGTCGGCGAGCTCGTGGTCCTCGGCGCGCTGCGCGGGGCAGCTACCGCCGGTGATCTCGCCGTCGGCGTTCACCGTGCAGCCCTTGAGCAGGGACGAGTCGAGCCCGTCCGGGTGCGCCGAGGCGTAGTTGCTGACCACCCCGGCGAGCAGCAGGGCGACCAGCAGGCCGCCGAGGACGAAGCCCCAGTTGCGCTTCCTCATCGGGCCCCCCCGGCGACCGGAACGACGACGGCGGGCGCGGCCGGCTTCAGGGCCCGCAGCGCGTACACCAGGTCGGGGCGGACCTTGGCGACGGTGACCACCGTGGTGGCGGTGATCAGGCCCTCGCCGACGCCGATCAGCAGGTGGACGCCGGCCATCGTGCCGGCCAGCCCGGCGAGGTTGCCGCCCAGGTCGGTGGTGCCGCCCAGCCAGTACTGCAGGACGAAGCCCTGACTGGCGACCACCACGCTGACCAGGCCCGACACGAACGCGGTCACCCCGAGCCCGGCCGGGGTACGCGGCAGCACCCGCAGCAGCAGCGCGATCAGCAGGTACGCCGCGGCGGTGCCGAGGATCGCCATGTTGGTGATGTTGAGGCCGAGCATGGCCACCCCGCCGTCGCCGAAGACCAGCGCCTGCACGACGAGGACCACCGCCACGCAGAGCGCGCCGACCCACGGGCCGACCAGCAGGGCGGCGAGCGCGCCACCGAGCAGGTGACCGCTCACCCCGGCGGTGAAGATCGGGAAGTTGAGCATCTGCACCGCGAAGATGAACGCGGCCACCAGGCCCGCCATCGGGGCCAACCGGTCGTCCAGGTCACGGCGGCCGCGCAGCACGCAGAGGGTGAGCACGGCGAGCGCGAAGGCGGCGAAGACCGCGGCGACGGGACCGTCGATGATCCCGTTCGAGATGTGCATCGCCAGGGTTTCCACTCGACCTCCCGGGGCGCGGCGGGCGGGTCCACACCGACCGGCTCAGCTTATTTGCGCCGACTCTTTGTTGCCAACATCTTGCAACAAGCCATGGTGTTGATCACCGTCAACGGCGCGTCACCACCGACTGGGTCCCGCGCTACGGCGGTATCGTCTGCGCCATGACCGACCGCCTCAACCCCGGCG
>NZ_QGKS01000519.1 GCF_003172935.1 Micromonospora sicca
AGCGCGTTGATGTGCCGAAACGTGGAAGGGTTGAACAGCGCCGCCAGGGCGCCAAAGCGAGTCCCCGCTTCCGCCTGCTGATTGTCGAGCAGATAACCGCTGTCATTGGCCACGTCCGCATCATCCCGCTCGCTGATGTCCAGGTTCAGCCACGCCGCGCGGAGCGACTCTTGTCGACGAGCGGAGCAGCGCGCTCAACTGCCGCCGACCGCGCGCCCGGTCAGCGTCCGCTCGTGCCGAATAGAGTGCGTCGTGAAGGGCTCCGGGTAAGGCGCCATGCGTGGGCTGCGAGGCCGGGGACACCGCGGCCAGCAGTCGATCCGGGTTCCGTGACAACATGCCTCCGATACGTCTCAGTCTGCATCGACTCTCGAAGGCGGGATTCGCCAAAGGGTCCAAGAGAGGGACTTCCCATCCCGGATGTCGGCAGCGAACACGTCCTCTGCAACACCGAACACGGCCTCTGCGACACCGCGCATTGTCGACACCTCCACGTCCCTTGCCTGAAAGGGCGGATTCAGGCTGATCCACCCCACAGGATTGAGCTCGCCGGTGCACAGCAACAGCCCGTGTTCGTAGGTCATGAGGAGTACCCGCCGGTCGCTCAGGAAACATCCGTACAGGAAAAATGCAAGACCTTCGATTTCCATATCGTCCGCGTGGAGCCGAGCAAGGGGACGCCGACTCGGCCATTCCAGGACGGATATCTGGTTATCGAAGCTGGGGTGACGCGTGAGCAGCAGGCGATCTCCGGACGGTGCGAAGCTCGCCGCGATCACATTCTCGGCAACAAGCGCCACCTTGAGCCTGTCGTCCAGCACCTGCGCGACATAGATCAAAGCGCCATCCTGACCCATGGCTGCATCCAGGACTACCGATCCGTCGTGCGGATGAGGCACGGTGGTCACACTGGCGTCCACCGCATCTAGAACGGCCTGGTCCAGGACATGTCCCGAGCCTAGATCCACCAGCAATACCAGATGCTCGCCCTTGGTGTCGTACTCGCGGCCTTTGTACGTCAGCCGTTCGAGTATCGGCGCGGTGACCAGCAGGCGGCCGCCCGGTAGCAACGTCGCGGAATCGGCTGCCACAATCTCGACCGGGATTGGTCGGCCTGCCGCCATGATGATGACCCGACGGGTGTCGGTCACGACGACGGTCGCCAGGTCCGGACTTGCGGCAAGAAGTTCTGCTGTGGGTGGCACGTCCAAGGACAGCCGCTGGATGGGCTGTAACTGCTCGTCCAGCGCGCTTACTGTTCCGTCAGATAAGTGGTATCTGACCACCGGCTCCATCGACTGTGGCGCAAGAACACGATCCAGCCGTAAATCCGGGAGGCGACGTACCCATTCCGCTTCGATTCGACGCACTTGGTCATCCTGCCAGCATCGGGGTGGCAGGCCCCACTGAGCCTCCGCCAGGCCGTCCAGGTCGTCAAGATGGTCTGATGGCGGAGCACCAAGCCGCTAGGGGCACAGTCAAGGTCAGTGCACTGTTCTGCCGCGATCCGCGTGCTGCGGAGCGTGACCAGCAGCAGCCCTCGGAGTGTCCGGACATGCCGATGACAGCGTGTCGTAGCTCCCGTACGTTGGCGCCATGGCGACTTTCTGGACCTTGGGATGCGATGCCGACGATCCGCAGCGGATCGCTGCTTTCTGGGCGCTGGCCCTCGGCTATGTCAAGGAATCCGGTTTCGACGAGCCCGACAACGCGTCCATCGTCGACCCGGATGGCCGGGGCCCTGCCATTGGTTTCCTGAAGGTACCCGAGGACAAGTCCGGCAAGAACCGTATGCATATCGATATCCGGGTGGCCGGTCCAGGCCCCTGGGACATAGTCGAGCGCGCCCGACTGATCCGGCAGAAAGTCCCCGAGTTGGTCGCCGCCGGCGCGGCGGTGGTCCGCGAGGAGTGGTACGGCGACGTCCTCGGGCACGTCGTCATGCAGGACCCCGAGGGCAACGAGTTCTGCGTTGCTTGACGCCACCGCCAGTGCCGCCTTCCAGTATCCGGATCTGCCGCATATTGCGGCACTATGCAGTGTGACGCAGGTCGGTGTCCTTTCGATGGGGGTCTTCCACGTGTCCAAGTGGACACATGGGCCTATTTCTGCGCGTTGAGGTCGCGCAGTGCGAAGCGGAGGTGCTCCCACTCTTCGTCGAAGATCACGTGGAGGCAGTGCAGGACTGGCTCCTCGTGTTCGGGTGACCACGGGTTTTGTCGAGGCTCGGCGAGCCGCGCCGGCGTGACGCTCGCGAGGAAATCCCGCACCATGGCCTGCCGCTCGGCACGCAGCTCGCGCACCTCGGCCAGACTTGGCTGCCCCGTGGCAAAGACCGACATATCGAATCCATCCGCCTCGTACTCGGCGTGCGGCTGCCCGAGCGGATGGAAGGGCTGCGACAGGCGCAGGATCGCCTTGCCGAGCCATGCGTCGGTGGCGAACGCGAGGTGGCGCAGGGTCTGCGCGAACGACCACTCGCCATCGATCGAGACGTCGACGGTGCCCGCGGGCATGGATCCAACTCGGTCGACCGCGGCCGCCCAGGCCCGTTCGAGCGCCGCCCACGCCGATCGCAGGTCATCCGGGTCCTTGGCATGCTTCAGCTCGCGCCCAGGAAATCGCCGGTTGAGTTCGGCCTCGACGAGCGGCACGACGTCGACACCATTAATCAAAAGTGCACCGTCCGCCAGCCACGGTGCATCGATATCGAGCCCGCACACATTGACGCCGCGCATCACCGCCCCGGCCAGCGTCGACCTGTTGAACCGCGCACCCCGCAGGTCCCGGCAGGTTCAGCCGGTCGTAGCATTTGATCTTGGCGGTTCGGTGGGACAGGATGTTCCGCCGTGCGTGCGATGTTGACCCTGGCTGATCGTGAAGAGATTTCCCGTGGCCTGGCCGAAGGCTTGGA
>NZ_QGKS01000521.1 GCF_003172935.1 Micromonospora sicca
GACTGGGACCTCGCCCGCCACCTCGGCGTCCCCGCCCCCGCCATCGCCGCCGCCATCACGCTGAACGCCGACCTGACCGCCGGACGCGTGTCGTGGGCACCGCAGCTACGCGAGCTGCTCGGCTTCGCCCGCGTCCGCAAGACCCTCGGCCTACCCGCGGCGATCGCCAACCTCGCCGGCCGCGCCCCCGAGGACGACCGGCCCGAGGTGATCGCCGCCCTGCAACAGCACTTCGGCGCGGACGTCACCGCGCTGACCCTCGGCAAGCAGCGCTGAGCCCACAAAGGAGAGCCATGCCTCATCCCCGTACCCATCTGCATTCCGGCGCGGCCGCGCCCGCGATCGGCGACCCGGACTGGCAGGCGTGGAGCCACGCCTGGACCCAGCACATCCCGGTCCTGACCGGCCGCACCGACCTGACCGTCAGCGTCGCGCCCGGCGCGGGCGGTGGCGCCCCCGCCTGCTTCTACCCCGACGCCTGCCGCATCGAAGTCGACGCCACCCACATCGGCGCCCCCGACATCGCCAACCCCCGACGGGCCGGCCACAAGCGCCTGGTTCCCACCGCCTACGGGCTGCTCGTGCACGAAGCCGCCCACGCCGCCCACAGCCGGTGGCGCACCCCGCCCGGCACCCCACCGGTAGTCGCCGCAGTCGCCGAACTCCTTGAAGAATCCCGGATCGAGTACCGGCAGCGCGCCCGGCGGCGCGGGGACCGGCGGTGGCTGCGCCACACCGTCACCACCCTGATCAGCCCCGACGACGCCCCCATCGACGACCCCTGGCACGCCGCGCACCTCGCCGGTCTCCTTCTCGCCCGCGTTGACGCCCGCATCCTCACCGCCAAGGACATCAAGCGTGTGCGCGCCGCCGTCACCGCGATCCTCGGCCGCAAGCGCCTCCTGCAGCTGCGCGAGGTGTGGCGGCAGGCCCACACCACCGATGACACGGACGCCGACAGCATGGTCGACCTGGCGTGGCGGTGGTGCCGCATCCTCGGCATCGACCCTCAGCAGCAGCCGCAAACGCCGGTACCGGATCCGGGGGTGTTCGGCGGCCGGCTCGCCCAGGCCCTGACCGACTACCTCGCCCACACGGCCGGCCTCACTCCCGCCGAGTACCGGGCTCGGCAGCTCAGCGCCCGGTACTCCGCGCCCGCGACGTGGACCCGACGCGACCCCACCGACGACGAACGCGCCGCCGCCCGCCACCTCGCCGCCCGGCTGCGCCGCGCCCGCACCCACCAGCCCGAACCCGACACCCAGCCCAGCCTCATCCCACCCGGCCGCCTGCGCACCCGCCACGCCATCACCGCCCAGGCGCAGATCGCCGCCGGCACCCGCCCCACCGCCACACCCTGGCAACGCCGCACTACGCTGCCGCCGCCGAAGCCGACCCTGCACCTGGGCGTCATCGTCGACGTGTCCTTCTCCATGCACCCGTACGCCGCGCCGATGTCGTCGGCCGCGTGGATCCTCGCCCACGCCGCCCGCAGCAGCGACGCCGTCACCGCCACCATCGCCTTCGGCAGCGACGTCACCCTGCTCATCGGCCCCCGGCAACGCCCCACCCACGTGCAGGACATACACACCTTCGGCGGCAGCAGCACCTTCATTGACGCCGTGAAACTCGCCGACCCGGTGCTGCAGCTGCGGCAGCCCGGCAGGCTGCGGATGCTCGCGGTCGTCTCCGACGGCGACCTCGACAACATCGCCCCGGCGCAGCGGCTCGTCAGCACCCTGCACCGCGCCGGATGCGCGGTGTTGTGGCTGCGCCCCGCCGACCTGGACGGGCACACCTTCACCGACGCCACCACCGTCCTCGTGGCCGACCCGGTACAGGCGATCCACCACATCGCCAGCGCCGCCGTCACCGCCCTCGAGCAGGCCTGACAACCGTCAGCTCCACGAGAACGGCAGGGCACGCCCTTCTGCTGACGCCGCACGCCACAGATGACCCGCGTGCCCCCGACCGGCACCGATTCGACCCCCTCCCCTGGTACCGCCTGCAGCCGCTTGCCCGGCTACCCGCGCGACCGCGCACCCCGGGCACGGCCACACGGCCGTGCCCGGGTCCCACCCCACCATCCAAGGAGACACCGTGAGCGACAAGCACCGCCTACCGATCACCTCGCCCGCTGACCTGATCACCGCCGTGCCCTACCTACTCGGCTTCCACCCTTTCCGGACAGCCTCGTCATCGTCGGTCTCGCCGGCACCACCGTCGCCGTCGCCAGCCGCACCGACCTGCCCGACCCCGCCGATGCGGTCGACTGGGTCGACGAGGTGATGCCTCAGCAGCTGCGCATGCTCCACCACGCCAGCGTGACAACCGCGATCCTCATCGGCTACGGCCCCGCCAGCCGGGTCACCCCGGTTCTCGACACCGTCACGCCCCGGCTGCGTACCGCGCGTATCGACGTCTTCGACGCGCTGCGGGTCACCGAGCACAGCTACTTCTCCTACCTCTGTCAGGAACCCACCTGCTGCCCCGTCGACGGGGTGCCCTTCGACCCCGACCGCAGCGACCTCACCCTGCACGCCATCGTCGCCGGCCACACTGCCCTGCCCGACCGGCGGGCGCTCGTCGCCAGCATCGCCCCCATCGACGGTCACGCCCGGGCCGCCGTCACCCGCGCCACCTACAAGGCCCGAGCGCGCCGCCGCGTCCTCACCACCGACGGCGGCCGCGACGCGCTGATTCACGCCGGCGAGGACATCGTGCGGGAGACGTTCGCCCGTTACGCCGACGACCAGGTGCTCACCGACGACGAGCTGGCCTGGCTCACGGTGCTCCTGCCGATCACCGCGATCCGCGACGTCGCATGGCGGGCCACCGACTCGCAGCCCTGGCATGTCGCGATGTGGAGCGACATCACCCGCCGCGCCCAACC
>NZ_QGKS01000417.1 GCF_003172935.1 Micromonospora sicca
GCCGGGCGGGGCGGGGGGCGGCGCCGCACCGGGCGACCGCTGATCCGGACCGCCCGCCACCGGCGGGACGGACCCGGTGTCGCCCGGCCACGCGGGGTCCGCGGCGGTCTCCACCGGCGGGTATCCGGGGTCCGCCCACCGCGGCTCCGGACCGGCCTCGTCCGGGTGGTCGGTGTCCGGCCACGCCCGCTCGGGGCGGACGTCGGTGGCGACGGGGTGGCCGGCCGGTTCCCCGGCACCGGGCCAGGGCAGCGCCGACCGGGCGTCGTGCGGCCGTGCCGGGCCACCGGAGTCCGGCCACGGCAGGGCCCGGTCGCCCTGCTGGCGGGGGATGTCCTGGCCCGGCCAGAGGCCGGTCGGCTGGGACGATCCGACGACGCTGTGCTGGTCTCGCTCGGCCGGCATGACCCTCCCTGGCTGGCGGCGGCCCGTCACGGGGCGATAGGTCGGAGACGCTTCCCGCCCGACACTATCCCCCGGTCACCTGGGCCATGGGTACCGTGACACTCAGCCGAACGCCTTACCGGCACTGCCGGTGACGGTCGAAGCGGGCATCTCGACCCCGGTACGGGCGATCGCGTCGAGCAGCCGTTCGGCGAGTTCGGGCCGGCAGACCAGCAGGTCGGGCAGGCGCGGGTCGGCCCGGTTGTAGCGCAGCGGCGAGCCGTCGATCCGGGACGCGTGCATCCCGGCGCCGAGCGCCACGGCGACCGGGGCGGCGGAGTCCCACTCGTACTGGCCGCCCGCGTGGACGTACGCGTCGACCTCGCCGGTCACCACCGCGCAGACCTTGACCCCGGCGGAGCCCATCGGCACGGCGCGGGCGTCGAGCAGGTCGACGAGTTCACCGACGAAGGCCGGCGGCCGGCTCCGGCTTACCGCGATGCGCGGCGGCCCGTCCACCGCCGGCGGGGTCGGGCAGCGATTGCCGAGGACCAGCGGCCCACCGTCCAGGGTGGTCCGCGCCGGCATGCCGACCGCCCCGGCGACCAGCCCGCCGTCCGGGCCCGCCGACCGCTGCCAGAGGGCGGCGTGCACCGCCCAGTCGGTCCGGCCGGCCTCGGAGAACTCCCGGGTGCCGTCCAGCGGGTCGATGATCCAGACCCGGTCGGCGCTGAGCCGGGCCGGCCCCTCCCCGGCCGTCCAGGCCCGCCGGGCGTCGGCCTCCTCCTCGGAGAGGACCGCGTCCGCGGGTCGCCACCGCGCCAGCGCGGTCGTCATCAACTCGTGCGAGGCCCGGTCACCGGCGTCCTTGAGGGCGGCCGGGTCCGCGAAGCCGCGCTGGGCCCGCAGCGCGGTCAGCGTCTCGCCCGCCCGCTCGGCCAGCCATTCCGCGAAGGCCTGGTCGTCGAGCTGACCGGTTCCGTCCTGGGTCACGCGCCCACCACCTCGTCCTGGTCCGACAGCGACCTGCAATGCTCCGGCCGCCCTGCGATCGGAGCCAGCGTACGGTCCGATGGGCGACAGCTCGCGAGCCGGTTTCGGATCTCCGTCGACCCAGGTGGACGGCTCGACTGCCCGCATACTGAACTTCGCGTGTATGGCGGTCGGACCGGCCGGACCAGGCCCTAGGCTCGTGCGCATGACCGCCGAGCAGCTGATCTCCTTCGCCCGTGGCGCTCCCTCACTGGACATCGTCGATGTCGAGGGGCTCAAGGCCGCCGCCGTCCGCGCCTTCGACGCCGACCCCGCCGGGATCACGGCGTACGGCACCTCCGTCGGTTACCCGCCCCTGCGCAAGTGGATCGCGGAGAAGCACGGCGTCGAGGCCGACCAGGTGCTGATCACCAACGGCTCGTTGCAGGCCGACGCCTTCCTCTTCGACCACCTGGTCCGGCGGGGCGACGCGGTGGTGGTCGAGCGTCCGACGTACGACCGGACGCTGCTCAACCTGCAGCAGATGGGCGGGGAGATCCACGGCGTGACGATCCAGCCGGACGGCCTGGACACCGCCGAGCTGCGCAAGCTGCTCGAGTCCGGGGTGCGGCCGCGGCTGGCGCACGTCATCCCGAACTACCAGAATCCGGCCGGCGTGACGCTGTCCCTGGAGAAGCGCCGGGAGCTGCTCGACCTGGCCGCCGAGTACGGGTTCACGATCTTCGAGGACGACCCGTACGCGGACATCCGGTTCCGGGGCGAGCCGCTGCCGTCGATGCTCTCCATGGACGGCCGCGGGGTGGTGGTGCACGCCTCCAGCTTCACGAAGACGGTCTGCCCGGGCGTCCGGGTCGGCTACCTGATCGGGCCGGCCGAGTTGATCGCCGCCATCGCGAAGAAGGCGACCAGCCTCTACATCTCGCCCGGCATGGTCTCCGAGGCGATCGTGCACCAGTTCTGCGTCTCCGGGGACATCGAGCGCTCGATCGGGAAGGTGTCGACCGCGCTCGGCGAGCGGGCCCAAGTGCTCGCCGAGTCGCTGCGCCGGCACATCCCCGAGGCCCGGTTCGTCGAGCCGGACGGCGGCTACTTCCTCTGGGTGGAGCTGCCGGAGGACGTCGAGGTGGACCGGTTGGGGCCGGCCGCGGCCGAGCGGGGCGTGGCGGTGGTGAAGGGGAGCGACTTCGTGCTCGACGGTGGCCGGCACGCGCTGCGGCTGGCCTTCTCCGCGGTGACCGTGGACCGGATCGACGAGGGTGTGCGCCGGCTGGCGGAGGCGATGGAAGCCGTTCGCGCCTGATTTTCTGTCGGGTTCCCGACAGTTGGGGAATACCGGCGGGCTCGGGTCTCGCCCTGGGCCGGCCGG
The DNA here is from genome assembly GCF_003172935.1 of Micromonospora sicca. Lineage (GTDB taxonomy): Bacteria > Actinomycetota > Actinomycetes > Mycobacteriales > Micromonosporaceae > Micromonospora > Micromonospora sicca. The sequence continues at coordinate 2,744 of NZ_QGKS01000417.1, forward strand.
CGGCCCACAATGCTGCGAGCGTCGTTCACCTCTTCGGGTGGTCGGTCCGACGTCCGGGAAGCGGCACCCCCGCCCCGCCCGGGCCGCCGACGCGCGCAGCAC
>NZ_QGKS01000216.1 GCF_003172935.1 Micromonospora sicca
CCCGCCGACCGGGTCACCTGGACCCGGGCCCCCGCCACCGGCCGGTACGACCCCGCGAACGTGGTCCTGGTCCGCGGCCGGACGCTCGACAGCACGGTCGGCTTCGAGGTGCTCACTCCGCTGGTGCTCGCCGACGGCACGGCCGTGCTGGTGGACCACGGCTGGATCCCGCCGGCCCCCGGCGCCGGCGCCACCACCCAGCCGCAGGTGCCGGCCGCGCCCCCCGGCGAGGTCACCGTCAGCGGCCGGGTGCTGGCCGGCGAGAGCGGCGCGGGCACGGTGGACCGGCGCGACGGCAAGCTGGAGACCCGGCGGATCGGCGTCAGCCGGCTCGCCCGGCAGCTGCCCTACCCGATCTACGGCGGCTACCTGCTGCTCGACCAGCAGACCCCGGCCGCCGATCCGGCCTTCCAGGCGGTGCCGATCGGGCACACCAACAACTGGCAGAACTTCGGCTACGTGGTGCAGTGGTGGCTCTTCGCCGGCATGAGCCTCGTCGGCTACGGCTGGGTGGCCCGCCGGGAGGCGCGCCGCAGGGCCGGGCTGGACAAGCCCCGCCCGCCGGTCGACCGGGCGGCCGAACCGGCGCCGAGCGCCCCGGTCTGACCGGGCGGGCTCCCGGTCAGCCGGTCATCCGGCCGGCGTGGATGGCCCGGACCGCGTCGATGGTGTCGGCCTCCGCCGCGGTCTTGTCATCCCGGTAACGCACCACCCGGGCGAACCGCAGCGCCATCCCGCCGGGATAACGACTGCTGGTCTGCACCCCGTCGAACGCGATCTCGACGACCTGCTCGGGCCGCACCCGGACCACCCAGTCGCCCTTCTCCACCGCCAGGCCGAGGAACCGCTCGGTCTGCCAACGCAGCAGCTCGTCGGTGAGCCCCTTGAACGTCTTGCCGAGCATCACGAACTCGCCGGTGCGCGGATCCCGGGCGCCCAGGTGCAGGTTGGACAGCCAGCCCTGCCGCCGCCCGCTCCCCCACTCCACCGCCAGCACCACCAGGTCGAGCGTGTGCCGGGGCTTGACCTTCACCCACGCCGACCCGCGCCGACCCGCGTCGTAGGGGGCCGCCGGGTCCTTGACCACCACCCCCTCCTGACCGGCGTCGAGCGCCGCGGCGAACGCCTCCCCGGCCTGCTCCGGCCCGTCCACCTCCATCCGGCCGACCAGCAGGCTCGGGTCCACCGCGCCGGCCAGCGCGGCCCACCGCTCCCGGCCCGGCAGGTCGATCAGATCCGCGCCGTCGAGGTGCAGCAGGTCGAAGAAGTACGGCGTCAGCACGGCCTCGCCGGTGGTCTCTGCGGCGGCCAGCACGGCCGGGGCGACCGCACTGCCACCGGTGGTGCTCGGCGTGGTGCGGCGGGCGGCCCGGCTGGAGGTCTCCTGGAAGGGCAGCGGACGGCCGGTGGCGTCCAGCCCGATCGCCTCGCCGTCGAGGACCAGCTCCCGGGCGGGCAGCGCGCGCACCGCGGCGACCACCTCGGGCAACCGGGCGGTGATCTCGTCCAGGCTGCGGGTGAAGACGGCGATGTCCTGGCCGGACCGGTGCACCTGGATCCGGATGCCGTCCAGCTTGACGTCGACCACCGCCGGGACGCCGGTCGCGGTGAGCGCCTCGTCCACCGAGGGGGCGCTCTGCGCCAGCATCGGGGCGAGCGGGCGGCCGACCTGGAGCCCGAAGCCGGCCAGCGCGGTCGCGCCGCCGGAGAGCGCGGCCACCGCGACGGCCCGCAGGTCGCCGGCGAGCAGCAACGCCCGGCGCACGGCCGGCAGGGGCACCTCGGCGGCCCGGGCGATCGCGTCGGCGAGCAGCCCGGCCTGGGCGCCCTGCCGCAGCTCACCGCTGAACAGGCCGACCAGCATCCGCTGCTCGTCGGCGGTGGCCGCGGCGAAGAGCCGGCCCACCAGCTCCCGGCGACGAGCCTGCGAACCGGCGCCCCGGAGCGCCGCGATCTCGTCGATCGCCGCGTCGACCCCCGCCACGGTCAGCGTGGGCTCGGCGGCCGGCGGCGGCAGGTCACGCAGGCTTGCCCAGCCCACCCCGGTCTGCCGTTGGCGCAGCTCGCCGGCGAGATAGCCGGAACCGGCCGGCACCTCGGGCGGGTCGAGCGCCCGGAGCGCGGCGGCCAGCAGCTCCACCTTGGCCCGCCGGCCACTGGTGGCGCCCACCGCGGCGGAGGTGGCCGCCAGGTCGAGGAACCGCACGGATCCCATCCTGCCAGCCACCCCCGACGCCGCGGCGGATCCCGGCCGGGCGACGGATCCCGCACGCCACCCGGCCCGGCTCATGACCGGGCCGCCCCGTCGTGACCGGCCCGGCGCGACGAGGAGCCCGGCCCCGGTCAGGCCGAGACGGGCTCCTCGATTCGCAGGCCACGCCCGCGCACTTCCTCGGCGACCCGGGTGAGCAGCGTGTCGAGTGCGACCAGCGCGGCCGAGAGCTCACCGAGCTGATCCTTGAGCGTGTCCTCGGGCCACGCGGAGACGTCGACGTCCCCCAGAGCACTCACGGCGGCCTGGAGCCGCGCCATCTCGTCGTTCGTACGCATGTTCGAAAGGCTATAACACCCCTGCGTCCGACACACCCCAAACTCCGACATCGGCCCCGAAGTTACGGTTCCGACGCCTAGATCCTTGGGTTCGAGAATCTGAACAACTGAGTCAGGTTTTCAGGCTGCGGTTTTGAGTCGTGCGCGGGCGATGTAGTCGTCAACGTGGTGGTCGATGGCGGCGAGGGCTTGACGCAGGTCGGGTGGCGCTTGGGGCTGATCGGCGGCGAGGAGTGGTCGCAGGAGGCGGTTGTTGAGTTTGGTGTAGAAGATCGCCAGGCGTTGCCCGT
>NZ_QGKS01000321.1 GCF_003172935.1 Micromonospora sicca
CGCCGAGCGGCTCGGCCTGCCCTGGTGGTACTGGCTGGCCGGGCTCGGCCTGGCCGGCCTGCTCGCCACCGAGCTCTGGATGGGCGCCGGCGGGCTGCGTTCCTGGCTGCCCTTCGTGCTGCTGCTGCCGGCGACGGTGGCCGCGCTCTGGTGGCTGGGCCGGATCCGGGTCGCCGTCCGCGACGGCGAGCTGCGGGTGGACGACGCCCGCCTGCCGGTGCGGTTCGTCGCCGACGCCGTCCCGCTGGACGCCGCCGGCCGCCGCGAGGTGCTCGGCGTGGGAGCCGACCCGCTCGCCTTCGTCGTGCAGCGGCCGTGGGTCGGCGGCGCGGTCCAGGTGGTGCTGGACGACCCGGCCGACCCGACTCCGTTCTGGGTCGTCAGCTCCCGGCACCCGGTCGAGCTGGCCGCGGCGATCATGGCCGCCCGCAACGCCGGCTGAGCCTCGGTCTCAGGGCAGCGCGGGCCGTGACCCGGGCAGCTCCCGTCCCTGCCGGCGCAGGTCCCGACGGAGCTGCTCGGCCAGGTTCCGGGTGTTTCGGCGGTTGAGGTAGCTGGCCACTGCGGCCCCAGTGAGGAAGGGCCCGAGCGTGGTCAGGTTGCGGCCGAAGCGCTTGAGCAGGGCGTCCCGCAGCTCCTTGCGGGCGCCGTTGGCGAGCACGGCGCTCACCCCCACCCCCGGCATCATCGGGTTGATCCCGCGCCCGCTGGCCCAGGAATGCACCAGGACGACGGCGCGCTGCCTGCCCCCGGTGGGCAGCGACACACCGTAGACCTCGTTCAGCTCACCGATCAGCTTCAGCTCGATCGCGGCGACGGCGACCGTCTCTGCGGCCAGCAGCACGGGCGCGGAGAGCAGGGTGGGGGTGACCGCCCACTCGACTGCAGCGACCCCGCCACCGGCGGCGCCGACCCCGGCGGTCGCCCGGGCGGCGTTGCGGATCAGCCGCTCGGCCAGCGCCTCGTCGTCGAGGCCGGGGAAGTGCCGGCGCAGCGTGGCCAGGTCGCGGACCGGCACGCGTGGGGCGACGTCGGCGACGGTGTCCACCATCCAGCGGACGGCGGCCTTCGGCTTGAACAGGTCGGCAAGCCCCCGGGCCCGGGCCTGCCCGACCAGCCGGGCGAGCAGCTGCCGCCGGCGGGCCGGCTCGAGGTCGTCCTCGGTCAGCGCGGCCACGGTGGCGCCGAGCTCGTCGGCGTCACCACCGGCTGTCGTCGATGCGCCGGGTTCGCGCCAGGCGTCGGAACCGGTCACCGGGCCGTGCCCGGGACTCGTGTCGGTTTCCTCGGCGCCGGGCCCACCGGCCCGCTCGCTGCGCTCGTTCACCCGTCCGACCTCCCGGAGTCCCGCCGGCCTCGAAACCGCCCGTCTTGAGTCAGCAGCATCCCGCCGCCGGCGCACGGCGACTCGAACAGCGGCGGCCCCGTCCAGGAGGCCGCCGCCGGTGACACGCGTCCGGATCAGACGCACTCGCGGCAGATCAGCTCGCCGTTGCGCTCGACCGCGAGCTGGCTGCGGTGGTGGACCAGGAAGCAGCGGGCGCACCGGAACTCGTCCTGCTGCATCGGTAGCACCTTGACCGTGAGCTCCTCGTCGGCCAGGTCGGCGCCGGGCAGCTCGAAGCTCTCGGCCACCTCGGCCTCGTCAACGTCCACGGCGCCCGACTGTGAGTCGACCCGCCGGGCCTTGAGCTCTTCGAGGCTGTCCTCGCCGAGGTCGACCTCGTCGCGACGCGGGGCGTCGTAGTCGGTGGCCATCGGTTTCACTCTCCCATATCGATATGGTCGCTTCCGGTTGTAACGCCGGACGACGCTGTTTCGGTTCCGCTGGCCGGCCGCCATTTGTGTCGGTCACCCGACCCGAAGACCGGTGGGCCGAGTCCGCCAGAGAAACTCCCCCAGCGAGCGCGGAACCTTACCCCCCCTTTGGGCGAGGCATGTATACCGCCCTCGCGGCAGAGATGTACGCCCCTGCACCCGAAGTTGTTCCCAATGTGACTCAGGCGACACGAAGATAGGGGTAGTAGTACCTGGTTCCGGGGTGGCGCGCCGGTATGTCGGGCTGTTTCCACGCGACGGCCGGACAACCGTTAACCTCAGCGGCGTACTCGACGGCCGGCGGGGCGGCCCGACCGCCAGCGGCCGCCGCCACCCTTTCACTGTCCGGGGAGCGCCCAGATGAGTTTTGCGCGAGTGCGGGCACTCGTTGTCGTCGGTCTGCTGGCGGTCCTCGCCCTGGTTTTCGTCGTCGTCGCCATGGTCAAGGACACCCAGGGCAAGGTGGGCACCGCGGCGGGCTGCCCGGACGGCTGGCCGCTGGCCGACGTGACCCTGCGCGAGCCGAAGGACGTCAAGATCAACGTCTACAACGCCACCGAGGAGCCGGGCCTTGCCGGCAGCGTGGCGGACGACTTCCGCAACCGCAAGTTCCAGGTGAAGAAGGAAGGCAACGCGCCGAAGGGAGTCGAGGAGGTCGCCTTGCTCCGCTTCGGACCGAAGGGTGTCGGCTCCGCGCACCTGCTGCGGGCCTATTTCCTCAACAACGCCGAGCGGCAGTACGACCCGAAGCGCAAGGACGACACGGTCGACGTGGTCCTGGGCAACGGCTTCCAGCAGTTGGCCACCACCACCGAGGTCAACCAGTCCCTCGGTGACCTCGGCTCGCCGGTGGCGCCCCCCGGCTCCTGCCCGATGCCGGTGGACGACAAATAGTCCCGCTCTCCCGCCGCCGGCGGCGGCCGGCGGCGACGGCACGCCTCGGCAGGACGGCGTGGGCGCTGGGA
>NZ_QGKS01000262.1 GCF_003172935.1 Micromonospora sicca
GGGCAACAGGTTCCGCCGGAACCTCCAGCCCCTTCCCGGAACGGGCCAGTACCTCAACGGTGAGCAGCAACGCCACGGCGGGCCATGCGGACACAACCCGGGCCACCGGGTGGGGGTCGGCAACCAGGACGTTGGCGGCCAGGGAAGCGGCTACGCCAACCAGGAACGCCAACCAGGCGGACCAGCGGGACCGCCTACCATCCCCGAGGGCCAGCGTGCTTACCAGGATCATTCCGTCTACCGACAGCGGCAGAACCGTTGCCAGGAACGGGGTTTGACCAGCCTTAAGGGCCAGGGTGCGCATGTGGTCGTAACTTCCGACGGCGGCAACGACGGTGACGGCCACGGTTCCGGCGATCGACGCCAGGCGACGGGCGTTCATCGTCCACCAGCCAGGGCCTCAGAGCGGCACGGGCCACAGTTGCCCCGAGGGCTGCCCCGGTGGCTGGGGCACTGCTCCGCCCTGTCAGCTACCGGCAGAGCGGCACCCCGCCGCTCCGGGTACCCGTACGGGGTGGTCTGCCGCTGCTGCGGCGGGTTGTTGTTCTTGGCTCCGGGGAGGAATCGACGGAGCGCGGTAGCGCGACCCTTCAACTTAGATTGATCTTCAATAGCTTTGTCCGCCACGTTGCCCCTGTCGGTGGCAGACCCGGGGCCCGGGTTGGCAGAGCCACCCGCCGGAATGGCAGACCCCGGGGCCGTGGGCGTCACAGCGTCCACAACCAGCCGGTAGACGTTGGAGGCGATACCGGCAACCTTGCTGACGACCAGGCGGCCAACGGCGACCAGCCGGGACAGCACGCGGTGAACGGTGCGGGGGGCTAACCCCGGAGTAGTCCGCGATGGTCTGGACCGAGGGCCACGCCTGACCCTCCCGGTTGGTGTGGGCAGCGATGGCGACCAACACAAGCCGTTCGTTGGGGCGGAGATCCTTGGACGCCAACAGGGCAGCCTTAACAGCCTGGCTCATCGGGCACCGCCACGGCCCCGGAAGGTCGCCAGCACGGCCCGCACGTCGGACGGGGTGAGCATGTCCCGGCGGGCCCAACCCGCCAGCAGGGCGGCAGCCTGGGCACGGCTACGGGGGCGGAACGGGGTGAGGGCTTCCACCGCCAGGGCGGCGGCAGGGGTTAGGGTTTGCATGTCGGGGTACCTCCCGGCCAGGGCCCCGGGCGGTTGCCAGACCGCGCCGGGGCCGTTCAGTTTGGGTGGCACCCCGGGTGGGGGTTGTGATCCCGTGTCCCCCGACGTCTCCGACGACGTGATGGCGGCCGTCGACGCCTGACCGTCGGTGCCGGCGCGCCCCCGGGTCGCGGTGGCGGGCCGGCACCGGACATCCCGCTGCGGCACTACGAAGCTGATGTCGTGAACGATTCACCGATGCGGCGCTGACCCGTGTCGTCCGCACGGCCGGCCGCGCGCCCGGTCCGGCGGCCGGTGATTCATCCACGACATCAGCTTCGTAGCGTCCGGGACAGGTGTCGCCGCCATCGGCCGACCCGCCCGAGGCGTCGGCGCCCCTATGGAGGGCGCTGAGGCCTCGGCGCAGCGGCGGGCCACCGCGTCGAAGGCCGCCCTGCGCCGCCGGCTGCCGTCGGGCCGAAACCGGGCTGACCGGCCGTGGCGCCCCACCGTACGCTGCCGGGATGCTCCTGCCCGATCTCCCGCTCCGCACCGACCGCCTCGACCTGCGGCTCTTCACCGCCGACGACTTCGCCGCCCTGCACGGGTACCAGTCCCGCTCCGACGTGACCCGCTACCTCTACTTCGGTCCGAACGACGAGGCCGCCAGCCGGGAGGCGCTGGCCCGCAAGCGCGCCCGCGTGGCGCTGCGCGAGCCGGGCGACGTGCTGAACCTGGCCATCGTGGTCCGGGCGACCGGCGAGCTGGTCGGCGACGTGCTACTCATCTGGACCAGTGCCGAGCACCGGCAGGGCGAGCTCGGATATGTGCTGCACCCCGACCACACCGGCCACGGGTACGCCACGGAGGCGGCCCGGGAGCTGCTGCGGCTCGGCTTCGACGGGCTCGGCCTGCACCGGATCGTCGGCCGGCTGGACGCCCGCAACGCCGCCTCGGCACGGGTGCTGACCCGGCTCGGCATGCGCCACGAGGCCCACCTGGTGCAGAACGAGTTCGTCAAGGGGGAGTGGGTCGACGAGGCGGTGTACGCGCTGCTGGCCCAGGAGTGGCGGGCCGGCCGGACCGCCGGCTGACCGGCCGGAATGAGGCCCAGTCAGGCGTGGTGGCGCCGGGCCTTCACGATGTTCTCGGCGACGTCCCAGACCGTGATCGCGGCGACCACCACGACCGTTACCCGGGCGACGGTGTCGAGGTGTCCGTCCGTGCGCAGCCAGTCGAACCGCCGCACCAGCTCCGGGTTGAGCAGCCGGTCGGTGAGCAGCAGGACGATGACCGGCACCGCGAACGCGAGGTCGAGGGCGGCGTTCACCGCTACGAGCGGCCAGGTCCACCGCCCGGCGCGGTACTTGGCGACCTCCAGCACCAGGCTGGCCACGAGCACGGCCGCGAGGAACGGCAGCCACGAGCTCCAGAGCGCCGGGTCGAGGAGCGGGATGCGGTCGCCGTCGGTGTCGGAGACCCAGGGCTGGAAGTGTTGCCAGGGCAGGAAGGCGAGGGTGAGCAGCAGCATCGCCACCGACGCGCAGGTGTCGGTGAGCCGGACGTCCCGCTCCGCCGGACCCTCCGGGAGTTGGTCGACGCTCCACTCGGGCAGGTTCAGCGAGGTGTCGGTCCGTTCCAGGACCGCGAAGCCCAAGGTGACCCAGAAGGCGATCTGCACCGCCGTCTGGAACGCGCTGGTAATGCCCACGCCGACCGCCCTGCCGCGGTCGTCGCCGACGGTCGCCTCGAGCACGCCCACCACGACGCCGACGGTGCCGGGCACGGTAGCCAGCATCAGCCGCAGCACCCGCTGCCAGACCAGGTAGTAGGTGGGGCCGATGAGCTGGAGCCGACGGTCGGCGTACCGGGCGGCAAGCCGCTCCGGCTGGCCCAGCTCGGTGAGCACCTCGCGCTCGGCGGCCTCGGCGTCCTGCCCGGCGCCGGTCCGGTCGTCGATCATGTCCTCGATGGCGGCGCGCAGCTCGGAGGAGATCTCGGCACGGCGGGGCGCCGGCACCGCCCGCAGAGTGGCGGCGAGGTAGCGGTCGGTCAGGGAACTCATCGGTGGTCTCCTTCGATCAGCCCGGCGACGGAGGTCTGCACGGCGGCGAGGTCGTCGAGGAGGCGGGCCAGCACCGTCTCCCCCTCGTCACTGGTGCGGTAGAACTTGCGCGGCCGGCTCTCCTCGGTGTTCCACTCGCTGGTCAGCAGCCCCTGCTCCTCCAGCCGCCGGAGCAGGGGATAGAGCGTGTTGGCGTCGACCGGAAAGCCGTGCGCCGCGAGGTGTTGCAGCAGCGCGTAGCCGTAGTCGGGGCGGCGCAGGGCGACCAGGCTCGCCACCACCGCCGTGCCGCGGCGCAACTCCTGAAGATGGGTCCGCAGGATCTCCTCGCTCACCACGACTCACACGATACTGTGTGCAACACAACAATGTATAGCGCAACATCGTTGTGTTGCGGCGGGTCGACCCGGGAGATCCACACCACCCTGACGGTGATCTGCCCGCGCGGCTGCTGGAGGTGCCTCTCGGGGCGGGGATAGGGTGGGCCGACCGACTTCTCACCACCCACGAAGCCGACCCGGGGGGCGCCACGCATGGGCGATTCGTTCGCGCATCTGCACGTGCACACTGAGTACTCGATGCTCGACGGGGCGGCCCGGCTCAAGGACCTGTTCGCCGAGGCCAACCGGCTCGGCATGCCGGCGGTGGCGATCACCGACCACGGCAACATGCACGGCGCGAACGACTTCTACAAGCAGGCGATGGCCGCCGGGATCACGCCGATCCTCGGCGTCGAGGCGTACGTGGCGCCGGAGTCGCGCTTCCACAAGGCGCGGGTCAAGTGGGGCCGGCCGGAGCAGAAGAGCGACGACATCTCCGGCAACGGCGCGATCACCCACAAGACCATGTGGGCGCGCAACGCCACCGGCCTGAAGAACCTGTTCACGCTGAACTCGCGCGCCTCCATGGAGGGTCACTACGTCAAGTGGCCCCGGATGGACATGGAGCTGATCGCCGAGCACGCCGAGGGCATCATGGCCACCACCGGCTGCCCCTCCGGTGCCGTGCAGACCCGGCTGCGGCTGGGCCAGTTCGACGAGGCGCTCAAGGTCGCCGCCAGCTACCAGGACATCTTCGGCAAGGAGAACTACTTCCTGGAGATCATGGACCACGGCCTCGACATCGAGCGCCGGGTCCGGGACGGGCTCACCGAGATCGCCCGCAAGCTCGACATCCCGCCGGTGGTCACCAACGACTCGCACTACACCCACGAGGCGCAGGCCGAGGCGCACGACGTGCTGCTCTGCGTGCAGACCGGCAGCAACATCTCCGACCCGAACCGGTTCCGCTTCGAGGGCGGCGGCTACTTCATCAAGTCAGCCGAGCAGATGCGCGCGGTCGACTCCTCGGAACTGTGGCAGCAGGGCTGCCGCAACACCCTGCTGGTCGCCGAGAAGGTCGACCCGACCGGGATGTTCGAATTCCACAACCTGATGCCCCGCTTCCCGGTGCCGGAGGGGGAGACCGAGGAGTCCTGGTTCCGCAAGGAGACCTTCGCCGGGTTGGCCCGCCGCTACCCGGGTGGCATCCCGGAAGGGCACATCGTCCAGGCGGAGTACGAGCTGGGCGTCATCAACCAGATGGGCTTCCCCTCGTACTTCCTCGTGGTCGCCGACTTCATCCAGTGGGCGAAGAGCCAGGGCATCGCCGTCGGTCCGGGCCGTGGCTCGGCCGCCGGCTCGCTCGTCGCGTACGCCCTCGGCATCACCGACCTCGACCCGATCCCGCACGGCCTGATCTTCGAGCGGTTCCTCAACCCCGAGCGCGTGTCCATGCCGGATGTCGACATCGACTTCGACGAGCGTCGGCGCGGCGAGGTGATCAAGTACGTCACCGACAAGTGGGGCGAGGACAAGGTGGCCCAGATCGCCACCTTCGGCACGATCAAGGCCAAGGCCGCGATCAAGGACTCGGCCCGGGTGCTCGGATTCCCGTACGCGGTGGGCGACCGGATCACCAAGGCGATGCCGCCGGCGGTGATGGGCAAGGACATCCCGCTCACCGGCATCTTCGACCCCAAGCACCCGCGGTACGCCGAGGCCGGCGAGATCCGGGGCCTCTACGAGTCGGATCCGGACGTGCGCAAGGTGATCGACACCGCCAAGGGCATCGAGGGGCTGATCCGGCAGACGGGTGTGCACGCCGCCGGCGTGATCATGTCCGCCGAGCCGATCATCGAGCACATCCCGCTGATGCGCCGGGACGCCGACGGGGCGATCATCACCCAGTTCGACTACCCGACGTGCGAGTCCCTCGGGCTGTTGAAGATGGACTTCCTCGGCCTGCGCAATCTGACCATCATCGACGACGCGGTCAAGAACATCGAGCTCAACCACGGCAAGCAGCTGGACCTGCTGTCCCTGCCGCTGGACGACAAGGCGGCCTACGAGCTGTTGGCCCGGGGCGACACGCTCGGCGTGTTCCAGCTCGACGGCGGGCCGATGCGCTCGCTGCTGCGGCTGATGAAGCCGGACAACTTCGAGGACATCTCCGCAGTCCTGGCGCTCTACCGGCCCGGCCCGATGGGCGTCGACTCGCACACCAACTACGCGCTGCGCAAGAACGGCCAGCAGGAGATCACCCCGATCCATCCGGAGCTGGAGGAGCCGCTCCAGGAGATCCTCGCCCCCACCTACGGCCTGATCGTCTATCAGGAGCAGGTGCAGCGGGCCGCGCAGATCCTCGCCGGCTACACCCTCGGCCAAGCCGACCTGCTGCGCCGGGCGATGGGCAAGAAGAAGAAGGAGATCCTCGACAAGGAGTTCATCCCGTTCCGGGACGGCTGCCGTGAGCGCGGCTACTCCGACGAGGCGATCCAGGCGGTGTGGGACGTCCTGGTGCCGTTCGCCGGCTACGCCTTCAACAAGGCGCACTCGGCCGCCTACGGGCTGGTCTCGTACTGGACCGCGTACCTGAAGGCCCACTACCCGGCCGAGTACATGGCCGGGCTGCTCACCTCGGTCGGTGACGACAAGGACAAGATGGCGCTCTACCTGTCGGAGTGCCGGCGGATGGGCATCCAGGTCCTGCCGCCCGACGTGAACACCTCGGCCGGCCCGTTCACCCCGGTCGGCAAGGACATCCGCTTCGGCCTGGCCGCGATCCGCAACGTCGGCGCGAACGTGGTCGCCTCGATCATGCGGTGCCGCGAGGAGAAGGGCGAGTACGCCGACTTCTACGACTTCCTGTCCAAGGTGGACGCGGTGGTCTGCAACAAGAAGACCATCGAATCGCTGATCAAGGCCGGCGCGTTCGACTCGATGGGGCACCCCCGCAAGGGCCTGCTCGCCGTGCACGCCGACGCCATCGACGCGTACGCCGACGTCAAGCGCAAGGAGGCGGTCGGCCAGTACGACCTCTTCGGCGCCGGCTTCGGCGAGGCGGACACCGGCGGCAGCACCACGGTCATGCCGACCATCGGCGACGGTGAGTGGGACAAGCGGGACAAACTGGCCTTCGAGCGGGAGATGCTCGGCCTGTACGTCTCCGACCACCCGCTCTTCGGCCTGGAGCACGTCCTCGGCTCGGCCGCGGACACCACGATCGCCGCGCTCGCCGAGGAGGGCGGGGTGCCCGACGGGGCGGTGGTCACCCTCGCCGGCATCCTCTCCGGCGTGCAGCGCCGGGTCACCAAGCAGGGCCGGGCCTGGGCCTCGGCGACCCTGGAGGACCTGGCCGGCGGGGTGGAGACGTTCTTCTTCCCGAACACCTACGAGGTGATCGGGCAGTACATCGCCGAGGACGCGATCGTGGTGGTCAAGGGGCGGGTGGACCGCCGCGACGACACGCCGCGGATCATGGCGATGGACATGTCCATGCCGGACATCAGCAGCAACCCGGCGAACAAGCCGGTCACCCTCACCATTCCGGTGCACCGGTGCACGCCGCCGCTGGTGGAACGGCTCAAGGAGACCCTGGTGCTGCACCCGGGCGACACCGAGGTGCACGTCAAGCTGCTCAACGGCGGCAAGGTGACCACCCTGCGGCTCGGACCGTTCCGGGTGGCGGCCACCACCGCGTTGATGGGCGACCTGAAGAGCGTCCTCGGCCCCACCAACGTCAGTTGATCACCCCCCAACGCGGCGGTCAGACCGGCCGGTACTCCACCTCCGGCCGGCCGGGGGTGCCGTAGCGGGGGGTACGTGCCGCGCGTTCGACGGTGACCAGGTATTCCAGGTAGCGGCGGGCGGTCACCCGGGAGATGCCGGTCTGCTGGCTCACCTCGGTCGCCGACCGGCCCGACCCGGGTGAGATGGCGGCCAGCACCCGATTCAGCGTCTGCTCGTCCAGCCCCTTGGGCAGCGTGTGCTGCGCCGCGCCGCGCAGGGTGGCGAACATCCGGTCCACCTCGTGCTGGGCGGCGACCTCGCCGTCGGCGAGCGCCTGGCGGCGGTAGTCGGCGTACCGCTCCAGCTTGTCGCGGAAGGCGGCGAAGGTGAACGGCTTGAGCAGGTAGTGGGTCACCCCGAGGGAGACGGCGGTGCGGACCACCGCCAGGTCCCGGGCCGAGGTCACCGCGAGCACGTCGACGCTGCTGCCCGCCGCCCGCAGGGCCCGGCAGACGTCCAGGCCGTGCAGGTCGGGCAGCCGGAAGTCCAGCAGTACGAGGTCCACGTCCGTGCCGGCCCGATGCCGCAGCGCCGCCATCGCCTCCCGCGCGGTGTGCGCCACCCCGACCACCACGAAGCCGGGCACCCGCTCGGTGTACGCCTTGTGCGCCTCTGCCAGCAGCGGCTCGTCCTCCACCACCAGCACCCGGATGTCGGTCACGATCGGCCCTCCGGGATCGGCAGCCGGACCGTGAACACGGTCCCGCCGCCGTCGGCGGCGGCCACGTCGCAGCGGCCACCGTGGCGCCGGATCACCTGCCCGACCAGCGCCAGGCCCAGGCCGCGGCCGGCGCTCTTGGTCGACCAGCCGCGCCGGAACGCGTCCGCGACCCGGTCGGGGTCCAGCCCCGGTCCGTTGTCGCCGACCCGGACGACGATGTCGTCGTCGACGGTGCCGACGAAGACGCGTACCCGGCGCGGCGGGTCGGTGCCGGCCACCGCCTCGAGCGCGTTGTCGACCAGGTTGCCGACGACGGTGAGCAGGTCGGCGGCGGGCAGGGGGCTGTCGTCGAGCCGGCAGTCCGGTTCGATCACCAGGTCCACGCCGCGCTCGCCGGCCCGCGCCGACTTGCCGAGCAGCAGGGCGGCCAGCGCCGGCTCGGTCACCGCGCCGACCACCCGGTCCGTGAGCTGCTGGGCCAGCGCGAGGTCGCGGGTGGCCAGCTGCACGGCCTCGTCGGCGCGGCCCAGCTCCACCAGGGTCAGCACGGTGTGCAGCCGATTGGCCGACTCGTGGGTCTGGGCCTGCAGGGCCTCGGTCAGCGCGCGTACCGAGTCCAGCTCGCTGGCCAGGTTGCGCAGCTCGGTCTGGTCGCGCAGGGTCAGCACGGTGCCGAGCGGGGCGCCCTCGAACCGGGTGGTCCGCTGGTTGGCCACCAGGACCCGGTCACCGGCCAGCACCGGCTCGTCGTGCGCGTCCCGCCCGGAGGCCAGCAGCTCGGCCACCGCGGGTGGGAGGTCGATCCCGGCCACCGGCCGGTCGGTCACCGACGCGTCCTCGTCCAGCCCGAGCAACCGGCGGCCCTCGTCGTTGACCAGCGCCACCCGCCGGTCGGTGGTCAGCACCACCAGTCCCTCCCGTACCGAGTGCAGGACCGCGTCGTAGTACTCGTACATCCGGCTCATCTGGGCCGGCCCGAGGCCGTGGGTCTGCCGGCGGAGCCGGCGGCTGAGCAACCAGGAGCCGGTGGCGGCCAGGGCGAGCGCGGGGGCGGCGGCGCCGAGCAGCACCGGCAGCTGGGCGAGCAGCTTGCGGTTGATCGCCCTGGTGGTGATGCCGGCGGAGACCAGGCCGATGATCCGGCGGTCGTCGCCGTAAACCGGGACCACCGCGCGTACCGACTCGCCGAGCGTGCCGACGTTGGTGGTGGTGAACGGCCGACCGGCGAGGGCGGGTCCGATGTCGCCGATGAACGGCTGCCCGATCAGGCTGGGGTTGCGGTGCGAGTAGCGGGTCCGGTCGGGGGCCATCACCACCACGAAGTCCGTTCCCGTCGCCACCCGGATCGACTCCGCGTACGGCTGGAGGGTGGCAGCCGGGTCGGCTGAGGTCAGGGCGGCGCGGACGTCGGGGGAGCGGGCCACGGTGTGCGCCACGGCGAGCACCTCCTCCTTCGCCGCCTGCCGGGAGTCGCTGCGGGCGAGCCAGACCGCGCCCGCCGCCCCGGCGAGCACGAGCAGCGTCACCACCACCGCCTGGAGGGCGAACAGCTGTCCCGCGATGCTCCACTGGCGTCGGGCCACGTTCACCTCCTCCTCGCGCTCGGCTTCCGCCCGCAAGTGTGGCGCACCGGTCAGGTTCCGATTTCGGCCCCGAGTCACCCGGGTGAACAGAATGAACGCAAGGCTGCCTTATGTTGAGACGCGCTTCACATTGTGGGCATGGACACCACCACACCCACCCCCGTGGCCGCCCGGCCCGTCCGCCGGGACCGGACCCGTTACCTCTACCTGGCGGTCATCCTGGCCGTCGCCGCCGGCATCGTGGTCGGCCTCGCGGCCCCGGAGTTCGGCAAGGAACTGAAGCCCCTCGGTACCGGATTCGTCAACCTGATCAAGATGATGATCGGACCGGTCATCTTCTGCACGATCGTCCTCGGCGTCGGATCCGTGCGTCAGGCTGCCAAGGTCGGCAAGGTCGGCGGTCTCGCCCTCGGCTACTTCCTGGTCATGTCCACCGTCGCGCTGGCCATCGGCCTGGTGGTCGGCAACCTCATCCATCCCGGCGCCGGCCTGAACCTGGGCCCCGACCTGGCGGGCGCGGGCAAGGCCGCCGCCGGTGACGAGAGCGGCGGGACGGTCGACTTCCTGCTCGGGATCATCCCGACCACCCTCTTCTCCGCCCTGACCGAGGGGGAGGTGCTCCAGACGCTGCTGGTCGCGCTGCTGTTCGGCTTCGCCGTGCAGGCCCTCGGCACGCGTGGTGAGCCCGTGCTGCGGGCGGTGGGCCTGCTCCAACGCCTCGTCTTCAAGGTGCTGGCGATGATCATGTGGGTCGCCCCGATCGGCGCGTTCGGGGCGATCGCCGCGCTGGTCGGCGCGACCGGCGTGGACGCGTTGAAGAGCCTGGCGCAGGTCATGTTCGGCTTCTACGCCACCTGCGTGGTCTTCGTCTTCGTGGTGCTCGGCGCGCTGCTCTGGTTCGTGGCCCGCATCTCGATCTTCAAGCTCTTCGCCTACCTCGGCCGGGAGTTCCTGCTGATCCTGTCGACCTCGTCGTCGGAGTCGGCGCTGCCCCGGCTGATCGCCAAGATGGAGCACGTCGGGGTCGGCAGGTCGGTCGTGGGCATCACGGTGCCGACCGGGTACTCGTTCAACCTGGACGGCACCGCGATCTACCTGACCATGGCGTCGCTGTTCATCGCCGACGCGCTGGGCAAGCCGCTGTCGATCGGCGAGCAGATCTCGCTGCTGCTGTTCATGGTCATCGCCTCGAAGGGTGCCGCCGGGGTCACCGGCGCCGGCCTGGCCACCCTGGCCGGCGGGTTGCAGTCGCACCGGCCGGACCTGGTCGACGGCGTGGGGCTGATCGTTGGCATCGACCGGTTCATGTCCGAGGCCCGGGCGCTGACCAATTTCGCCGGCAACGCGGTCGCCACCGTGCTGGTCGGCACCTGGACCGGCGAGTTCGACCGCGACCAGGCCGAGGCGGTGCTCAGCGGCCGGCGCCCGTTCGACGAGTCGACCATGCTCGACGACGAGCCGGCCGAGGCCGGGCCCGCCGACGACGAGTCGGGCCCGCGACAGTCGACGCTGGCGGGGGCGTCGTCCTGACCCGGCCGGTCGAGGACGGCCGTGCCGTCCGGGGGTGCGCCGGAGTCTTCCGGTGCGCCTCCGGGGGCGCCATCTCCCGCACCACCGGCCCACCCCGGTCGACCCGCCGGTCGAACACGGCCCAGCGCCGCCTCCGGGACCGGTCTGACCGCTCGGGCGCGGGCCGCGGGGTGTCGATTGGCCGTTCCGGCCGGCGACGGGCCTCACTAGCGTCGGCGCCATGGAGCTGGAAGAGGCGCAGAAACTGTGGCAGCCCGAGCCGGGCTGGCTGAACACCGCCAGCTACGGGCTGCCGCCCGAGCCGGCCTGGACGGCACTGCAGGAGGCCCTGGCGGACTGGCGGGTGGGGCGGATCTCCTGGGAGGTGTGGGGCGAGTCCGTCGACCGGTCCCGGGCCGCGTTCGCCGCCCTGGTCGGGGTGGCGGCGGCGGACGTGGCGATCGGCAGCACGGCGTCGCAGCTGCTCGCCCCGGTGGCGGCCGCCCTGCCGCCGGGCGCCACGGTGGTGGTCCCGGAGGTCGAGTTCACCTCGAACCTCTTTCCCTGGTTGGTGCAGGAGCAGCGGGGCGTCACCGTACGCACGGTCCCGCTGGCCGGCCTCGTCGACGCCATCGACGCCGACACCGACCTGGTCGCGTTCAGCCTGGTGCAGTCGGCCGACGGCGCGGTCGCCCCGTACGACGAGATCGTCGCCGCGGCCCGCGCGCACGGCGCCCTCGTCGCGGTGGACGCCACCCAGGCCTGCGGCTGGCTGCCCTTCGACGCGGGCCGGGCCGACGTGGTGGCGGTCGCGGCGTACAAGTGGCTGATGGCGCCGCGTGGGGCGGCCTTCGCCTACCTGGCCCCGGCGCTGCGCGACCGGCTGCGGCCCGACGCCGCCGGTTGGTACGCGGGCGCCGACCCCCACGCCTCCTACTACGGTCCGCCGCTGCGGCTGGCCGACGACGCCCGGCGCTTCGACATCTCCCCGGCCTGGTTCTCCTACGTGGGGGCGGCGCCCGCGCTGGAGCTGCTCGCCGAGATCGGGCTGCCCGCGGTCCGCGACCACGACGTCGCCCTGGCCAACCGGTTCCTCGCCGGCCTCGGCCGACCCGCGGGCGACAGCGCGATCGTGACCGTCGAGGTGCCCGGGGCGGAGGAGAGGCTGGCGCGGGCCGGGGTGCGGGCGGCGGTCCGCGCCGGCCGGGTGCGGGCCGCCTTCCACCTCTACTGCACTCAGGAGGACGTCGACCTCGCGCTCGACGCGCTGACGAGCTGAGGAGCTGAGTGGGCTCCCGCCCCGGGACCGGGCGGGAGCACCCACTCAGGCCAGGTGGCCGCCGATCTTCGTGTACCCGCGCAGCAGGTCGCGGGAGATGATCAGCCGCTGCATCTCGTCGGTGCCCTCGAAGATCCGGTAGAGCCGCACCTGCCGGTACCAGCGCTCGATCGGCAGCTCCCGGGTGTAGCCCATGCCGCCGTGGATCTGGAGCACCCGGTCCACCACCCGGTTGACCATGCCGGCGCCGTAGAGCTTGCCCATCGAGGAGGCGTGCCGGGGGTCCAGGCCCTGGTCGACCGTCCAGGCGGAGCGCAGCACCAGCCAGCGGGCCGCCTCCAGCTCGGTCTCCGAGTCGGCGATCATCCACTGGATGGCCTGGTTGGTGCCGATCTTCGCGCCGAAGGTCTCCCGGGTGTTGGCCTGGTCGATCGCCATCTGCAGGGCCCGCTCGGCGATGCCGATGGCGTGCGAGGGGATGGTGTAGCGCCCCTTGCCGATCCACTGCATGCCCAGCGCGAAGCCCTGCCCGACCTCGCCGAGGATGTTGCGGTGCGGCACCCGGACGCCGTCGAAGATCAGCGAGGCCGGCCCGCCCTCGCCCATGGTCTGGATGAACTCCGAGCGCCAGCCCATCGCCCGGTCCACCAGGAACGCGGTGGCGCCGCCGTTGCGGGCGCCCTTCTCCCGGTCGGTCACCGCCACCACGATGGCGAAGTCGGCGTCGTTGCCTCCTGTGATGAAGGTCTTCTCGCCGTCGAGGATCCAGTAGTCGCCGTCCCGCCGGGCCGACAGCCGGATGTTGGCCGCGTCGGAGCCGGCGCCCGGCTCGGTGATCGCGAAGCAGGAGATCCGTTCCCCCTCGATGGTGGGGATGAGGAACTCCCGCTTCTGCTCCTCGGTGGCGTGGAACAGGATGTTGTCCGCCTCACCGCCGAAGCGGAACGGCACGAAGGTGCGGCCCAGCTCGGTCCAGATCAGCGACTGCATGACCGCGGGCAGGTCCATCCCGCCGTACTCCTCCGGGGTGGCCAGCCCCCAGAAACCGAACTTCTTCGCCTTGAGCTGGAGTTCCCGCAGCTCGGAGCGGTCGAGGCCGGGTCGGTGGGCCCGCTCGCGGCGGAGCACCTCCTGCTCCAGCGGCATCACCTCGCGGGTGATGAACGACCGGACGGTGTCCCGGACCGCCCGTTCCTCGTCGGTGAGTGAGAAGTCCACGGTGGTCCCCCTGGCAATGGCGCGGTGATGGGTCGCCCTCAAACTAGCGGTGTAAGTTTTAGTCCGTCCAGCCCCCACCTCCCACCCGCCGGCGGACGGCCTGCTCCCGGCGGCGCGGCTAGGCTGCACGGGGACCGCCGGCGAACCGGCCACGCCCACGAGGGAGAGACACCGGTGCCCCGACCCCGACAGGCTCTGCTCACCCGGGACCGGATCGTGGCCACGGCGCTCGCGCTGATCGACGCGGACGGACTCGCCGCCCTCTCCACCCGGCGGCTGGCCGCCGCGCTCGGCGTCCAGGGCCCGTCGCTCTACAACCACTTCGCGACCAAGGACGCCATTCTCGACGCGGTGGCGGACAGCGTCACCGCCACCGTGGACACCGGATTCTTCGCCCGGCTCGACTGGCGGGCGGCGCTGCGCCGGTGGGCCTGGTCGTACCGGGAGGCACTTGCCGCCCACCCGAACGTGGTGCCGTACCTGGCGCAGGGGCCCGGTCGGCGACCGGCCGCGCTGGCCATGGCCGACGCGGTCTACGGCGGCCTGGTCCGGGCCGGCTGGCCGCCCGCCCGCGCCACCCACATCGGCGCGGCGCTGCGCTACTTCGTCGCCGGTTCGGCGCTCGGCTCGTTCGCCCGGGGCTTCGTCGAGGACCCGGAGCTTTACGCCGCGCACTACCCGCACCTGACCCAGGCGCACCGGCTCGCCGGGCACCAGCGCAGCGTCGACGAGGGCGCCTTCGCCCTCGGCCTCGACGCGCTGCTGCACGGGCTGGCCGCCGAGTACGAACGGACGGTCGGGCCGCTCGCCCCGCTGGAGCCGATCGAGCCTTCGGGGTAGCGTCCAAACTCCCAGCGCTAGTTTCCCGCCCCCCACGAAGGACGACATGGATCTCGCCGCCGCGCCGCCCGCCCTCCTGGTCCGTCGCCACCTGCACGTCGCCGGCGAGTGGGTCGACCCCGCCGGGAATGACGCCATCCCCGTCGAGAACCCCGCCACCGGCGAGATCGTCGGGCAGGTCCCCGCCGGCACCCCGGCCGACGTCGACCGGGCCGTGGCCGCCGCCCGGGCCGCCTTCCCCGGCTGGGCGGCCACCGCCCCCGCCGAGCGGGCCGCCCACCTGGACCGGCTGCACACCGCCCTGGCCGCGCGCGCCGACGAGATCGCCCGGACCGTCGCCTGGGAGCTGGGCACCCCGCTCAAGCTCGCCGCCCGGGTGCAGACCGGCCTGCCGCTGACCGTGCTGCGCGGCATGGTCGACCTGGCCGCCCGGCCAGCCCCCGAGGAGACCGTCGGGAACTCCCTGGTGGTCCGCGAACCGGTCGGCGTGGTCGGCGCGATCACCCCGTGGAACTACCCGCTGCACCAGGTCGTCGCCAAGGTCGCCCCCGCCCTGGCCGCCGGCTGCACGGTGGTGCTCAAACCCAGCGAGCTGACCCCGCTGACGGCGTACCTGCTCTTCGACGCGGTCACCGAGGCCGGACTCCCGCCCGGGGTGGTCAACCTGGTCCCGGGCACCGGCCCGGTGGCGGGTGAGGCCCTCGCCGCCCACCCGGACGTGGACCTGGTCTCGTTCACCGGCTCCACCGCCACCGGCCGCCGGATCGCCCACCTGGCCGCCGACCGGATCGCCCGGGTCGCCCTGGAGCTCGGCGGCAAGTCGGCCAACCTGATCCTCGCCGACGCCGACCTGGCCACCGCCGTGAAGGTCGGGGTCGGCAACGCCTTCCTCAACTCCGGGCAGACCTGCACCGCCTGGACCCGGATGATGGTCCACCGCGACCGGTACAACGAGGCGCTCGACCTGATCGCGGCGGCCGCCGGGGCGTACCGGCCGGGGGACCCGTTCGACCCGGCGACCCGGCTGGGCCCGCTGGTCTCCGCCGCCCAGGCCGAGCGGGTCCGCGGGCACGTCGACCGGGCCCTGGCCGACGGGGCGCGGCTGCTCGCCGGCGGCCCGGACGCCCCGCTCCCGCCCCGCGGCCACTTCGTCGCCCCCACCGTCTTCGCCGACGTACACCCGGACAGCGCGCTCGCCCAGGAGGAGGTCTTCGGCCCGGTCCTCGCCGTCATCCCGTTCGCCGACACCGACGAGGCGGTGGCCATCGCCAACAACTCCCGGTACGGGCTGGCCGGCGCGGTCTGGTCCGCGGACGAGGAGGCGGCCCTCGCGGTCGCCCGGCGGCTGCGGACCGGCCAGGTCGACGTGAACGGCGGCGCGTTCAACCCGCTCGCCCCCTTCGGCGGCTACCAGCAGTCCGGCCTCGGCCGGGAGTTGGGCGCGTACGGCGTCGACGAGTTCCGCGAGATCAAGGCGATCCAGCGATGAGGGCGCTGGTCGCCCGCGGCCCCGGCGCGCCGCTGCGCGTCGAGGAGGTACGCCTCCCCGCGCCCGGCCCCGGCGAGCTGCGCGTCCGGATCCGGGCCGCCGGCATCTGCCACTCCGACCTGTCCATGGTGAACGGCACGCTGGCGCCCGCGTACCCGCTGGTGCTCGGGCACGAGGCGGCCGGCGTGGTCGCCGAGGCCGGCCCCGGCACCCGGCTGCCGGTCGGCACCCCGGTGGTGCTCAACTGGGCGCCCGCCTGCCGGGACTGCTGGTTCTGCCGGCACGGCGAGCCGTGGCTCTGCGCCGCAAACACGGCGCCCGCGACGGCCCGCGGCGAGACCGCGGACGGCGACCGGCTGCACGTCACCCTCGGGCTCGGCGCCCTCGCCGAGGAGGTGGTGGTGCCGGAGCACGCCGCCGTCGCGGTCCCCGCCGGGCTTCCGCCCGAGCAGGCCGCGCTGCTCGGCTGCGCGGTGCTCACCGGCACCGGCGCGGTCCGCAACACCGCCCGGGTGGCCGCCGGCGAGTCGGTCGCGGTGATCGGCCTCGGCGGGGTCGGGCTCGCCGTGCTCACCGCCGCCCGGGCCGCGGGCGCGACGCCGATCCTCGCGGTGGACGTCGCCGAGGCCAAGCGCGAGCTGGCCCTGGCCGCCGGCGCCACCGACTTCCTCCGCTCCGACGACCAGCTGTCGAAGGAGGTACGCGCGCGCACCGAGGGCCGGGGCGTCGACCACGCCTTCGAGTGCGTCGGCCGGTCCGCCACCATCCGGGCGGCCTGGCGGATCACCCGGCGCGGGGGAGCGGTAACCGTGGTCGGCATGGGCGCGAAGGACGACCTGGTCAGCCTCGCCGCCCTGGACATCTTCCACTCCGCGCGCACGCTGCGCTCCTCGGTGTACGGCTCCTCCGACCCGGACCGGGAGGTGCCCGAGCTGGCCCGGTCGCTCGGCGACGGCACGCTGGACCTGCGCCCGCTGGTCAGCGGCACCATCGGACTGGACGAGGCGCCGGCCGCGTTCGACCGGCTGGCCCGCGGCGAGGGAGCCCGCTGGGTGGTCACCTTCCCGGACTGACGCCGTCCTCGGGCCGACGCTCGATCAGCGTGGCGCAGCCGTCGAGGAGCCGGCGCAGGCCGAACTCGAAGACGGTCTCCAGGTCGAGCTCCACGTCGCCCTCGGCGGTCAGCGCCGCCATGGTCGAGAAGCCGCCGGCGGCGATCATCTGCCGGAGGGTGGCCTCCTGGCGGTCCACCCACTGGTCGTCGGTGAGCCCGGTGTCCTGCTCGGCCTGCGCCCTCATCTCCAGGTTGGTGGCGATGCCTCGGACGTACGCGATCAGGGTGATCGCGACGTGCCAGCGCAGCTGCCGGTCCAGGCCCAGGCCGGAGGTGGCCCGCAACGCCCACTCGGTGTGCGCCATGCCGTGCGGCATCATCTGCGGGCGGGCGATCGAGATGACGTGCGGCAGCCAGCGGTGCCGCCGGTAGGTCGCCCACTGCGCCCGGGCGAGCAGCTCCAGTCGGGCGCGCCACCCGGCCGGCTGCACCGCCGGCAGCGGCGCGTCGGCCAGCGCCACGTCGGCCATCGTGAGGATCAGCTCGTCCCGGCCGCGCACGTGCCGGTACAGGGACATGGTGGCGACGTCCAGGTCGGCGGCGATCTGCCGCATGGAGACCGCCGGCAGGCCGCCCGCATCGGCGAGTGCGATCGCGGAACGGACCACCCGCTCCCGGCTCAGCTCCGGCTCCGCCCGCTCGGCGGCGCGTCGCGTCCCGTGCGTCTCGGTGCGGCCGGGAGCGACGACGGTGCCCGCCCCTGGTCGGGTCAGGACCAGCCCCTCGGCGCGCAGCAGGGCGAGGACCTTGGTGGCGGTGGCGATCGCGACCCCGTGCTCGCGGGTGATCCGCCGGGCGGAGGGCACGGGATCCCCGGGCCGCAGCTCCCCGAGGTCGATCCGGCGGCGGATCTCCGCGGCGATCCGCCGGTACGGCGGCTCCGACCCGGGCGCTGTGCGGGGCATGGCGACACCTCCGCGCGGAGCGTACTAGTACGACCGGCGACGGAACCCGCCTGCCGGGGGCACCGTACTAGTTCGCGGCGAGCGCGGCACCGCGGCGGAACCTACCGTTCACCGCGCGGAGGCACCCCCTCCGACCGGGTCCGGCGCCGCCGGGCCGACGGTGTACGCACGATCGTTGGGAGCGCCACGGTGGACGACCGGACCGTGCTCATCTCCGGGGCCGGCATCGCCGGCCCCGCCCTCGCCTACTGGCTGCGCCGGTACGGCTTCCACCCGACGGTGGTGGAGCGCTCCGCCGGCCCGCGCCCCGGCGGCCAGGCCGTCGACGTGCGGGGGACCGCCCGCGAGGTGGTCGACCGGATGGGGTTGACCGCGCGGGTCCGCGCCGAGTGCGTCGCGGAGCGCGGAATGGCCTACGTGGACGCCCGCGGCGAGGTGACCTGCCGGATGCCGGTGCACGCCTTCGACGGCGAGGGCATCGTCGCGGAGATCGAGATCGAGCGGGGCGACCTGGCCCGGCTGCTGTACTCCGAGACCCGCGACGGGGTGGAGTACCTCTTCGACGACTCGATCGAGTCGCTGACCGAGACCGGCGACGGGGTGCGGGTCACCTTCGAACGCTCCGCCCCGCGCACCGTCGGCCTGGTGGTGGGGGCCGACGGGGTGCACTCCCGGACCCGGTCGCTGGCCTTCGGGCCGGAGTCGGCGTACGTCCGGCCGCTCGGGGCGTACCTGGCCTACTTCGGCACGCCGTACCCGGACGACGACGGCTGGTTCCTCATGCACAACGCCCCGGGCGGCCGGGTGGTCGGCACCCGCCCGACCCGGCACGGCCGGACCAGCGCGCTGTTCAGCTTCGTCTCCCCGC
Organism: Micromonospora sicca; assembly: GCF_003172935.1. Lineage (GTDB taxonomy): Bacteria > Actinomycetota > Actinomycetes > Mycobacteriales > Micromonosporaceae > Micromonospora > Micromonospora sicca. Next base: position 18,763 of record NZ_QGKS01000262.1, read on the forward strand.
CGCTGGAGCTGGACCGGCGGGACGTCGCCGCCCAGCAGCGCCTCCTCGCCGAGCGCTTCGCCGACGTCGGCTGGCGTACCCGGGAACTGCTCGCCGTCATGGCCGACGCCCCCGACTTCTACTTCGACCTGTACGGGCAGGTGCGGACGGACCGGTGGAGCCGGGGCCGGGTGGCGCTGCTCGGCGACGCCGCCTGGTGCCCGTCCCCGCTGACGGGGCAGGGCACCAGCCTCTCCCTGGTCGGCGCGTACGTGCTGGCCGGCGAACTGGCTGCCGCCGGTGGCGATCACCCGGTCGCGTACCGGCGGTACGAGGAGGTGCTGCGGGCGCACGTCCAGCGGGGCCAGGAGCTGCCCGGCGGCGGGATCTCCGGTTTCCTGCCGGCCAGCCGGGCGGCCATCCGGCTGCGGGACGCGTCGATGCGGGCGATGACCTCCCGCCCGCTGCGCCGGCTCGCCACCCGGCTCTTCTTCAGCCAGGCCGAGGGTCTGGCCCTGCCGGAGTACGCCGCGACCGGGTGACCCGCGCTCCGGCCCGGGACCTCCGCGACCGGCGCGCAGTCAGGTGGCCGGGCCACATGGGAGCGCTCGCCCGGCCCGCCCACTCGCCACCGTCAATCCGCCGCGACCGGCCGTGGGGTGACGGACATGTCCGCCGACCCCGCCTCGACCGGCGGGAAAGTGTGGGGGACCGACATGGCTGGACTCGGCCGGTGCACCGTAGGTTTCCTCCACGCGACGGCCCTGTGACCACGGTCACCGACCCGGTCGTCGCCGGACACCTGCGGAGGATGTGGCGATGGCCGGGCAAGCGCTCCTGTCGGCCCGCGGGCTGACCCGCGACTTCCGGGGCTTCCGGGCGGTCGACGGCGTCGACCTGGACGTGGCGCCGGAGACCGTGCACGCCCTGGTGGGCCCGAACGGCGCCGGCAAGACCACGCTGTTCAACCTGCTCACCGGGTTCCTGCCGCCGACCGCCGGGCGGATCGAGCTGGCCGGCCGGGACGTCACCGGCCTACCGCCGGAGCGGGTCGCCCGGCTCGGCGTGGCCCGCTCGTTCCAGATCACCAGCCTCTTCCCGCAGCTCGGCGCCCGCGAGCACGTCGAGCTGGCGTTGCAGTCGTCGAGCGGGCTGGGCTGGCGGTTCTGGCGCTCGGCGAAGCTGATGGACCGCTACCGGGAACGCGCCGACGAACTGCTGGCCATGGTCGGCCTCGACGAACTGGCCGAGGCCCCCGCCGAGGCGCTCGCCTACGGGCGCAAGCGCGCCCTGGAGCTGGCCATCGCCCTCGCCCTGGACCCGAAGGTGCTGCTGCTCGACGAGCCCACCGCCGGGATGGGACTGGAGGACGTCGACCGCACCGTCGACCTGATCGCGAAGGTCCGCAAGGGCCGCACCGTGGTGATGGTCGAGCACAACATGAGCGTCGTCGGCCGGCTCGCCGACACCGTCACCGTCCTGCAGGCCGGCAAGGTCCTGGTCGAGGGCCCCTACGAGCAGGTCCGCGCCGACGAGCGGGTCATCACCGCCTACCTGGGAGCCGCTGATGCTGCGCATTGAGAACCTCTCCGCGTTCTACGGCGAGGCGCAGGTGCTGCGGGAGGTGAGCCTGGACGTCGCCGTCGGCAAGGTGGTCACCCTGGTCGGCCGCAACGGCGCCGGCAAGTCCACCCTGCTGCGCTGCGTGATGGGACTGCACCCCGGCCAGCGCGGCACGGTCACCCTGGACGGCCGGGACGTGACGCGGCTGCCGGCGTACAAGCGGGCGCGGCTGGGGCTCGGTTGGGTCCCCGACGACCGCGGCGCGTACGCCACCCTCACGGTCACCGAGAACCTGACGCTGCCGCCCCGGGTCGGCCCCGACCCGTGGCCCCTCGAGCGGGTCTACGAGGCGTTCCCCGCCCTGTACACCCGGCGCGACTCGGCGGCCACCATGCTCTCCGGCGGCGAGCAGCAGATGCTCGCCCTGGCCCGGGTGCTGCGGATGGGCGCCCGGCTGCTGCTCTGCGACGAGCCCACCGAGGGGCTCTCCCCACTGCTCGTGCAGCAGGTCGGCGACCTGCTGCGGGAGGCCAAGCAGCACGGGGTGACCGTGCTGCTGGTCGAACAGAACCTGCACTTCGCCACCGGCGTCGCCGACCGGCACTACCTGCTGGCCGAGGGACGCATCGCGGAGGCGATGGACAACTCCGAGGTCCGCTCGCGGGAGCGCGAGCTGCTGGCGTACCTCGGGATCTGAATCTTGACGGCTGACCCGCGCGGACCGCGCGGTACGAAAGGGATGGACATGCGTAGGAGCGTGGGTGTGGCCGCCGCCTCGGCGGCGGTGGTGCTGGTCGCCGGCTGCGGCGGCGGTGGGCCGGCCTCGGGCGGCGACGAGAAGCTGACCGGTGACAAGATCGTGCTGGGGGTCCTCAACGACCAGTCCGGGGCCTACTCGGAGCTGTCCGGCAAGAACTCGGTCAAGGCCGTGGAGATGGCCATCGCCGACTTCAAGGCCAAGTACGGCGACAAGGCGATCACCAAGGACATCACCGTGGAGACCGCCGACCACCAGAACAAGCCGGACGTGGCCAACAGCAAGGCCGCCGAGATGTACGACCGCAAGGGTGTCGACCTCATCCTCGACGTGCCGACCTCCTCGGCCGCCCTCAAGGTCGCCGACGTGGCGAAGGAGAAGAAGAAGCTCTACTTCAACATCGGCGCGGCGACCACCGACCTGACCGGCAAGAGCTGCAACAAGTACACGTTCCACTACGCGTACGACACGTACATGCTGGCCAACGGCACCGGGAAGACGACCACCGAGCAGGTCGGCAAGAACTGGTACATCCTCTACCCGAACTACGCCTTCGGTCAGGACATGGAGAAGAGCTTCTCCGCGGCGATCGCCCAGGCCGGCGGTCAGGTGGTCGGCAAGGACGGCGCGCCGTTCCCGAACACCACCGGGGACTACTCGTCGTTCCTGCTCAAGGCGCCCACCCTCAACCCGAAGCCGCAGGTGCTCGGCACCATGCAGGCCGGCGCCGAGCTGGTCAACGTGGTCAAGCAGTACAACGAGTTCAAGCTCCGGGACAAGGGCATCGGGCTGGCCGTGGGCCTGATGTTCATCACCGACATCCACTCGCTGACCCCGGCGGCGCTGGCCGGCACCACCTACACCGACGCCTGGTACTGGAACTTCGATCAGCAGAACCGGGCGTTCGCCGACCGGTTCCAGTCCGCGACCGGGACCCGGCCCTCGTTCGCCCACGCGGCCAACTACTCCGCGGCGATGCAGTACCTGGAGGCCGTGCAGGCCGCCGGCACCGACGACGCGGACACCGTGGTCAAGGGGCTGGAGGGCAAGGAGGTCAACGACGTCTTCCTGCGCAACGGCAAGATCCGCGCCGAGGACCACCGGGTCATCCACGACGCGTACCTGGCCCAGGTGAAGCCGCAGGCCGAGGTCACCGAGCCGTGGGACTACGTGAAGGTCCTCAAGACCATCCCGGCCGCCGAGGCGTTCCGCGCCCCGTCGGCCGACTGCAAGATGTGACGGGACGATGTCCGGTTTTGCGCAGAACACATTCAACGGGCTGGTGAGCGGGGCGTTCTACGCCCTGCTCGCCCTCGGGCTCGCGGTCATCTTCGGCATGCTCCGGGTGGTGAACTTCGCCCACGGCGCCTTCTACATGCTCGGCGCGTTCGGGGCGTACGTCCTGCTCACCGAGGCGGGCGTGCCGTTCTGGGCGGCCCTGGTGATCATGCCGCTGGCGCTCGCCGTGCTGGGCATGGCGCTGGAGCGGGCGGTGATCCACCGGCTGACCCGGCTCGACCCGCTCTACAACTTCCTGCTCACCTTCGGCCTGACGCTGATCCTCCAGGACCTGGTGAAGTCCCGGTACGGCATCCAGTCCAGCCCGTACGCCACGCCGGCCGCGCTGAGCGGCTCGGTGAACTTCGGGCTCTTCGACTTCCCGACGTACCGGGTCTTCATCCTCGGCTTCACCGTGCTGCTCTGCGTCGCGGTGTGGTGGGTGCTGGGGCGGACCCGGATCGGCATGGTGGTCCGGGCGGCCACCGAGCGGCCCGAGCTGACCCGCGCCTTCGGCATCGACGTGGGGCGGTGGGTCACCCCGGTCTTCGGCTTCGGCATCGGCCTGGCCGGGCTGGCCGGCGTGCTCGCCGCCCCGATGCGGGCGGTGAACCCGCTGATGGGCGCCGACCTGATCATCGTGGTCTTCGCGGTGGTGGTGATCGGCGGCCTCGGCTCGATCTTCGGCTCGGTCGCCGCCGGCTTCGGCATCGGCCTGGTCCAGGCCTGGGGCGAGGCGTACCTGTCGGAGTTCCCGATCGTGTCCCAGACCGTCGTCTTCGTGGTGATGGCCGTGGTGCTGCTCTGGCGCCCGGCCGGCCTGTTCGGCCGTGAGGAGGCACCGGCATGACCAGCGCCGTCGACACCCCCGCCGACGCGGCCCGCCCGGCGGCGCCGTCCGGGCTGCTCACCGTCGCCAGAGCCCCCGGCTGGGTCCGCTACGCGCTGCTCGCCGTGGGCCTGGTGGTGGCGCTCTGGCTGCCCAACGGGCTCTACCCGGCGGTGGCGGTGGACATCCTCTGCTGGGCGCTCTTCGCCGTCTCGGTGGACCTGCTGCTCGGCTTCACCGGGCTGATGTCCTTCGGGCACGCCGCGTTCTGGGGCACCTCCGCGTACGTGACCGGGCTGTTGGCGATCCACGCCGGCCTGCCCTTCCCGGCGGCGGTGCTGGCCGGCGCGCTCGCCGCGGCGCTGCTCGCGGTGCCGATCGGCTACCTCGCGGTCAAGCGCACCGGGATCTACTTCGCGATGGTCACCCTGGCCTTCGCGCAACTGGTCTACTACGTGGCCAACGAGTGGCGCTCGGTCACCCGGGGCGAGAACGGCCTCCAGGGCGTGCCCCGGGAGTTCTTCGGGACGGACCTGAGCGACGACTACTACTTCTACTACGCGATCCTGCCGATCGTGCTGCTCGGGCTGGCCGCCGTCTGGCGGATCGTGCACTCGCCGTTCGGCCGGGTGCTGGTCGGCATCCGCGACAACCCGGCGCGCGCCCGGGCGCTCGGCTACCCGGTGCACCGGTACAAGCTGACCGCCTTCGTCCTCTCCGGCTTCATCGCCGGGCTGGGCGGCGGGCTCTTCGCCGTCAGCCACCGCTTCGTCTCCCTCGACGTGCTGCACTGGACCACCTCCGGCAAGGCGGTGATCGTGGTGGTGCTCGGTGGCATCGGCACCCTGTGGGGCGGGGTGCTCGGCGCGGCGGTCGTGGTCCGGCTGGAGGACTGGCTGTCCTTCTCCGGATTCGAGGCCATCGGCCTGGTCACCGGCGGCATCTTCGTCCTCGTCGTGCTGCTGTTCCGGCGCGGCATCTGGGGGACGATCGCCGACCTGGCGCGGCGCTGGGGATCCGCCCGGCGCAGGACTGGGGGCTAAGCGTCCAAGCGGTGGGGCTGGGGGGCGACGTGCCCGGCTCCGGGCGGTCCGGCCTGATCCCTGCGCCGGTCACGGTCGTCCCCAGCCCCGCCGTGGTCACCGTCCGCCCGTGCGTCCCGGTCGCCGGGCACCATGGTCACGGGAGTCGGGCAACCCCCTCAGCAACGCGCATGACGATCAGCGATCGGCCAGCTACTGTAAGCTACCAAGCGCCCGGGGGGTCGTTACGTACCGGGACGCCAACCCGGCTAGGATTCGGCCCACTATGGTCACCCAGCACATCCGCCGGTTCGCCGCCGGGGTGGCGGCCGATCATGCCGCTCGCCCGCGGACCGTCGTGCCGAACTGGCTCCTCATCCCCGGACTGGCCGTGCTGGCCGTCTCGCTCGCGGCGTATGTCGCCTTCGTGCGCGACCACCCGTTCCGCGGGACGGATTTCAACATGTACCTCGGGGCCGCCCACGCGTTCCTGGATGGGCAGCCCGTCTATCAGCTCGGGTACACCACGCTGAACCTTCCCTACACCTATCCGCCGGTCACCCTGCCGTTCGTGGTCCCGCTGGCCTGGTTCGACGATCGGGCCGCGCTCAACCTCATGAACGCGGTGGGTGTCGTGGGGATGCTCGCGGCGGTGTGGTTCACCACCAAGATGCTCGGGTACGAGGGCACCCGCGGCCGTCTCGGTCTCGTCGCCGCCGTCGGCGCGGTGCTGTTGTGGACCGAGCCGCTGCAGCGCAACCTCGACCTCGGTCAGATCAACATCTTCGTCATGCTGCTGGTCGTGGCGGACCTCGCGATCCCCGACCGGAGCCGGTTCAAGGGCGTACTCATCGGCGCCGCGACCGCGACCAAGCTGCTGCCCGGCCTCTTCGTGGTCTACCTGTTGCTCACGCGGCGGATCCGGGCCGCCATCGTCGCGGCGGGCACCTTCGTCGGGCTCACGCTGCTGGGCGCGATCATCCAGCCGGGCGGTTCGTACGACTACTGGCTGACCGGGCGGGCGTTCGACTCGCACCGGGTGCTGATGACATCCGGCCCGCGTTACGGCGGCAACCAGTCCCTGCAGGGCTTCACCGCGCGTCTGCTTGAGACGGACCAGCAGAATACGATCTGGTGGATGCTGTCCGTGGTCGTCGTCCTGGTCGCCGGCCTCGCCCTCGCGACCGCGCTTCAGCGGCACGGGGAGGAGGCCATGGCCATGATCGTCGTCGGCTTCACCATGCTTCTCATCTCGCCGGTGAGCTGGTCGCACTACTGGCTCTGGATCGGCCCGATGGCGATCGTGCTCGTCGACGTCGTGCGCCGCTCGCACGGCGCGGCACGCGTGCTCGCCGCCGTCGTCGCGGTCGCCGCGATCCTGCCCTTCCTCATGTGGCCGGGTCCCTATCGCGGCGAAATCCTCCCGAGGGGTCTGATCTGGAAGGCCGGCCAGCTGGACGGGTTCGCCCAGCGGTTCGCGGTTGATCCCTACGTGCCGACGGTACTGGTGCTCTTCGCGCTCGCCGCGCTGTGGCTGTACCGGCGGTCCCGCGCGGAACAGACGGTCGTGCCGACCGCCGGCATCGCCGGCCCATGATCATTTTCTCCGGCCGGCAGCGGCTCGGAACCGCCACGAAGACCAGGAGACGTCGATGACGCAGGCGATGGACGAGCGCGCGGTCGCAGCGCCGACGACCGAGCCGACGCCGCCGAGCCAACGCGCCGGCCTGCCCCGGCAGACCGTCGCGGAGACGCCGGCCGCCGAGAGCGCGCCTGTCGGGCGGCCGCCGCGCCTGCTGGTCCTCGACGGACTGCGCCTCGGCGCGGCACTCATGGTCGTCGGGTACCACCTCGTCGGTGACAAGATCGGCGTCTGGCAGCCCTCCGCTGCGACCGCTTTCGGCCCGCTGCACTCCGTCGCCAAGTACGGCTTCCTCGGCGTGCAGTTGTTCTTCGTGATCAGCGGCTTCGTCATCTGTATGAGCGCCTGGGGCCGCTCCCTCGGTGACTTCTTCGTCTCCCGCGTCGTGCGGCTCTACCCCGCCTACTGGTTCGCCGTCCTGGTGGCGACCGGCGTGCTCGTGGCCGTGCCGAGGGGCGTCGACCTCAAGGTCCGAGATGTGCTGGGCAACCTGACGATGATGCAGGAGTTCCTCGGCATCCGGCACCTCGACCTGTCGTACTGGACGCTCACCGTCGAGATGACCTTCTACATCCTCTTCGCCGTCATCGTGACGCGTGGCCTGACCTACCGCGGCGTGGTCGCCTTCTGCGCCATCTGGACCGTCGCCTCACTGATCGTGCCGAAGTTCGGCAACCAAGGGTTCACCAACGTCGTGGCGGCCGGCTACTCCAGCTACTTCATCGCGGGCATCGCCCTCTACCTCACCTACCGTTTCGGTCCGAACCTGCTGCTGTGGTCGATCGTCGGCCTCTCCTGGCTGATCGCGATCACGCGGCTGCCCAGCCTCGCCCAGGCCCGCGACGTCTCGTTCGTGCCGACGGCCGTCATCGTGACGGGCTTCTTCCTCGTGATGGCGGCGGTCGCCCTCAATCTCTTCTCCTGGGTGAGGTGGCGCTGGGTCGCGACAGCCGGAGCGCTGACCTACCCGCTCTACCTCATCCACCAGACGGTCGGGCTCGCCGTCATCGAGCGGCTCCAGGCCCATCTGTCGCCGTGGCTGCTGATCACCGCTCTGGTCGCGTCCCTGCTCGTCGCCGCGTGGCTGATCCACCGATTCGTCGAGCGGCCCGCTTCCCGCTGGATGAAGCGTCAGCTCAGCGACTCGCTGCGCCAGTTGCGGACGACCCGCTGACGCTGCGGGCGTCCGATCCCTGGGCCGACCGGCCCTGTCGCCTGGCTCGCGGCGACGGCGGACGCCACTCGCGGGCGTCCCTCCAGTCGAGTAGGAGCGCGAGGAAGGGCTGAGCCTTCCCTCCGTCGACGCGCTGCGCCTGGGCCGAGGGGCCTGGCCGCCGTGACCGGCGCCGGAATCAAGCCGGACCGCCGGGAGCCGGGCACGGCTGGCCGCATCTACTGACGGACCGCCGCAACCGGACAAGGGCGGCCATGTGGGACGACGCCGCAGCGCCGGTGGAGCGGCGGGCCGAGGTCCGCCACTCCAAACCGAGCACCGTGAGCTGGCGCACAAACGATACGAACCGGTTCCGTATCGAAACTCTCTCGCCTACGCTCAGGCATCGTTACGAGTCTGCCCCGTATCGTATTTCGACGCGGGTGAGCCGGGGGGAAAACGGACATGGAACCGCACGAGAACACCGGACATCCGAGGAGGTGGGCGATCCTCGGGGTGCTGGTGATCAGCCTCCTCGTGGTTGTCCTCGACAACACCATCCTCAACGTCGCGCTGCGCACCCTCGCCGACCCGGTGCACGGCCTCGGGGCCAGCCAGGGCGAGCTGGAATGGGCCATCAACTCCTACACGCTGGTCTTCGCCGGCCTGCTCTTCAGCTTCGGGGTGCTCGGCGACCGCGCCGGCCGCCGGCGCTTCCTCATGATCGGCCTGCTTCTCTTCGGCCTCGCCTCGCTGCTCTCGGCGTACGCGCAGAGCCCGGCGCAGCTGATCGGCGCCCGCGCCCTGATGGGGGTCGGCGGTGCGGCCATCATGCCGGTCACCCTCTCGATCATCTCCAACGTCTTCGACCCGCGCGAGCGTGGCCGGGCCATCGGCGTCTGGGCCGGCGCGGTCGGCCTCGCCGTGGCGATCGGCCCGATCCTCGGCGGTGCCCTGCTGGAGCACTACTGGTGGGGCTCGGTCTTCCTGATCAACGTGCCGGTGGTGGCGATCGGCGTGGTGCTGGTCGGCGTCCTGGTGCCCGAGTCGCGCGACCCGAACCCGGGCCGGGTCGACCTGCTCGGCGTGCTGCTCTCGGTGGTCGGCCTGGTCGCGCTCACCTACGGCATCATCGACGGCGGCGAGCACGGCTTCGACCGGCCGCTGGTCTGGGCCTCGATCGTCGGCGGCCTGGCCGTGCTGGGCTGGTTCATCTCCCACGAGCTGCGCAGCGACCACCCCTCGCTGGACGTCCGGCTGTTCCGGGTGCCCCGCTTCGCCGCCCCGGTGGCGCTGGTCGGGCTGGTCTTCTTCGCCGCCATGGGCGTGATGTTCTTCAACGCCTTCTACCTGCAGCTGGTGCGGGGCTACAGCCCGCTCGAGACCGGCCAGCTCTTCCTGCCCTTCGCCGCCGCGCAGCTGTTCTTCGCGCCGCGCAGCGCGGCGATGGTCCGCCGCTTCGGCGGCCGGGCGGTCGCCGTGGTCGGTCTCGTGCTGACCGCGGTGGCGCTCGGCGCGTTCGTCCTCGTCGACGAGGTCACGCCGATCTGGGTGGTCCTGGTGCTGACCTTCGTCCAGGGCACCGGCATGGCGAACATCATGCCGCCGGCGACCGAGTCGATCATGTCGGCGCTGCCCCGGGAGAAGGCCGGCGTCGGCTCGGCGGTCAGCAACACCGTCCGGCAGGTCGCCGGCGCACTGGGGGTCGCGGTGCTCGGCTCGGTGCTCTCCGCGGTCTACCGGGAGGACATCGCCTCGGCGCTCGCCGGCCTGCCCGCCCCGGCCCGAGACGCCGCCGACGAGTCCATCTCCGGCGCGTACGCGGCGGCGGCCCAGCTCGGGCCGGCGGCGCCCAAGCTGATCGCGGCGGCCAACGACTCGTTCGTCGCGGCGATGCACTGGGCGGCCGGGCTCTCCGCGGTGGTGGCCGCGCTGGGCATCCTGATCGCGGTGCGCTGGATGCCGGCTCGCCCGGCGGCCGGCCCGACCGAGGCTCGACCGGCCGTCGAGCCCGAGTTGGCCGGGACCGCCTAGGTTGGGCGACAATGTCTGACATGACTTCCACCGCCGATGCTCCGCGGTCGCCCGGGCGACCGCGGAGCAGCCGCGCGGACGAAGCCATCATCGAGGCCACCCTCGACCTGCTCGCCGAGGGCAGCAGCATCGAGACACTCTCCATCGAGGCGATCGCCGCCCGCGCCGGGGTCGGCAAGGCCACCATCTACCGGCGCTGGCCCGGCAAGGACGCCCTGCTGCTCGACGCGCTGCGCCGGCTCAAGGGCATCATGCCGAAGCCGGCCGGCGACTCCGTCCGGGACGACCTGGTGGTGCTCGTCGGCGCGGTCGGGCACAACATCGACCCCCGGGCCGCCAAGATCATGCCCTGCCTGATACCCGAGGTGAACCGCAGCCCGGACCACTTCCAGCTCTACCAGAACATCATCCAACCCCGGCGGAAGCTGATGCGCGAGGTGCTCCGGCGCGGCGTCGCCAGCGGCGAACTGCGGGCCGACCTCGACATCGAGCTGACGATGGCGCTGCTCACCGGGCCGATGCTGATCCAGCGGATGCTGCGCTGGCACCCCGAGCTGGACGACCGGATCCTGCCCGAGCGCATCGTGGACAACGTCCTCGACGGCATCCGCACCCGCTGACGGGGTGCGCTCGGTCAATTCCCCTCGCCGGCCCCGGCGATCAGGGGCACGAGCCGGGTGAGCGCGGGGAAGCCCGGGCACCGATCCTCCGGCTCGATCGCGGTGGCGGCGGCGAACGCCCAGGCCAGCGCCGTCTCCCTCGACGTGCCGTCGAGATGCGGCACCAGCTCGGCGAGCAGCGCCGCCCGCGCGCCCGGGTCACGTAGGGTCCCTGCTGTCGCCAGTGCCTCCTGGGCCACCTCCGCCGTCTCGGGCGGGGACAGGTACGCGACGAGCCGGGCGAGGCCCCGCGCCCGTGACGCGGGCTCCTGGATCTGCCGGATCTCCTCGTACGCACGCCCCCGCCGGGCGGCGTCCAGGTGCGGCGCCAGCTCGTGCACCGCGTCCACCAGATGCTGGGGCTCGTAGCTCAGCGCCAGCTCCAGGGCCTGCCCCCGGCGGTCCGCGTCCACGAAGGGCGCCAGCGTCGCCAGTGCCTGCTGCGGGTACTCCCGCTCCTCCCGCAGCGCCACCTCCCACAGCCCGGCGAGCTGCTCGGTGGTGAGGTGGGGCGCCAGGACGCGCAGGTGCGACGCCCAGGGGCCCCCTGGGCGCTCGGTCAGCGCCTCGGCCGCAGCCGACACCGCCGATGTACGGACCTCGTCGGGCAGGTAAGGGACCAACGAGGCCAGCGCCGCGGCCCGGGCGCCGTGGTCCGCGATCGCTCTGGCGGCCGCGGCGGCAGTGGGCAGCAAGGTGGACGGCAGCAGCGGGATCAGCAGGCTCAGCGAGTGGGCGCGGCTGTGCCCGTCGCGAACGGCCGCGACGGCGGCCAGTGCGTCGCCGAGTTGGTCCGGCTCGAGCAGCGGAAACAGGTCCTTCCAGGCCAGGTAGGAGTGGCCGTCCCCGGTCGCTTCGCCCGCGGCGGTCAGTGCGGCCGACACGGCCTGACGCCGACGCGCCGCTGGGAGGGAGCGGGCGACACCGGCCAGCGCCCGGGCCCGGAAACCGGGATCGATGATGCCGGCCGCGGCGTCGGTGGCGACCGCGAGCTGCGCCTCGTCCAGGTGTGGCGCGATCGCGGTGAGCAGCACCGCCCGCGAGTTGCCGTCCGCAACCTGGATGATCTTGTTCAGTGCGGCTGTCCGCTGCTCGGGGAGGTAATGCTCGGCGAGCCAGCAGAGTTCCGGGCCCGAACCGTCGCCGAGCCGGCTGGTGACGATGTCGTAGAGCGTCGCTCGCTGGGCCGCGTCGAGCCACGGCGCCAACTTCATCAGCGATGAGGCGCCCGTCGCCGGGTGCAGCCGGCTCGCCGCGGCCAGGGCGAACCGAGCCGACGCGGACCGTCGCGCTTCCGGCAACCGGGGTAGCAGCGCGACCAGCGTGAGCATCTGCTGGGACGCGCGGTCCATCGTCGGCACCACCGTAAGCGCCCGTTGCGCCTGCACCTCGCTGAGCCGCGGTGCCAGGCGCACGATGAGGTTCGTCTGCCGGTGCCGGTCCGACAGGTTCAGCGCGACCCGGAGCGCCTTCTCGACCTGCTCGTCGTCCAGCCGCCCGGTCAGCTCCTCCAAACCGGGTACCCCGGGCAGGGCGAGTAGCACGGCGAGAACGTCGGCGACCGTGGGCGCGGGCTGTCTGGCCGGCGGCAGCGGGACCGGATCCACCTCGCGCAGCAGCTTGTCCAGCTCCGCCAGGGCGTCGAGGAAGTCCCGCAGCCCGTCGCTGTCGTTGTACTCGTCGAAGACGTCGGGCTCGTCCGCCAGCCGGCACACCCGGCTGGCCGCCGCCACGAGCCGCCGGAAAAGCTCCTGCTCGGGTTCGGTCACGGATGCCGATCATGCCCGATGGCCAGCTGGCGCACCGTCCCTGCGCGGCGGCCGCCAGGTCAGCCGGCGGGCGTACGCAGGCGGTGCAGGCGCAGCGCCAACTGCACCTCGAGGGCCCGCTCCGGCTTCTGCCAGTCCGCGCCGAGCAGCTGCCCGACCCGCTCCAACCGTTGGGTCACCGTGTTGACGTGCACGTGCAGCAGCTCCGCCGCCCGGGCCAGGCTGCCGCCCACCCCGAAGTACGCCTCCAGGGTCTTCACCAGCGCGGTGCCCCGCCGGGCGTCGTAGTCCACCACCGGCCCCACCGTCGTGGTGAGGAACCGGGCCACGTCCCGGTCGCCGGAGTCGCCGACCGCGCCGAGCAACAGCCCGACGAAGCCCAGCTCCGCCGTGCTCGCTCCCTGCCCGGAGCGGCCCAGCGCGCCCAGCGCGGTGAGGCAGCGCTCCGCCTCGGCGAAGGTGGTGGCCAGCGACGTCGGACCGGCCGACGGCCCGCTGGCGCCGGCGGTCACCGGGCGACCGGTCACCCGGGACAGGTCCCGGGCCACCGCCCGGGCGCTGCCCCCGGCGTCCCGCCCGGGCAGCATCAGCACCACCCGGCCGTCCCGCGCCGCCGCCAGCCCACCCCGGGTCGAGGCGTACGTGGTGGCCCAGGAGAGCACCCGCTGCCGGGCGGAGCCGGTCGCGGCGATCGCGTCGTCGCCAACGGCGACCAGCACGTGCGGGGCGTCCAGGTCCACCCCGAGCCGGCGGGCCCGGCTGCGCAGCGCGTCGGCGTCGCGCAGCGGCCGGGCGATCAGGTCGTCGAGCAGCTCACCCCGGACCCGCCCCTCCGCCTCGGCGACGGTCCGGCGGAACAGCAGCAGCAGCGCGGTGACCAGCGCGGCGCGCTCCAGGATCCGCTGGTCCGCGTCGACCAGCTCGCCGTCGGGGCGCAGCACCAGCGCGCCCAGGTTCTCCGCGCCGGCCACCACCGCGGCGTACCAGAGCGGGCCGCGGCGCACGCTGCGCCCCTCGGTACGCGACGCGGCCACCGCCTCCACCATGTCGGCGCGGTCCGGCTCGGCGATCTGCCCGACCCGGGCGAGCTGACGGCCCTCGGCGTCCAGCGCCAGCAGCGCCCCGCCGAGCACGTCGGTCACCGCGGCCGCCACGTCCTCCACCCCGCCGCCCCGCAGCACCAGCGCGGTCATCCGGTCGTGGGCCGCCGCGGCCCGCTCCACCGAGCTGCTGTGCGCCCGGATGGTGCTGTTCGCCGCGGACAGCTCCGCCAACGCCGAGCGGGTCTCCGCGAGCAGCCGGGCGGTGTCGATCGCCACCGCCGCGTGGGCGGCGAGCGACACCAGCAGCGACACCTCCTCGCGGGCGAACGGTCGGGCCGACCGGTTCGCCGCGTACAGCACGCCGATCACACTGGAGCCCAGCCGCAGCGGCACGCCGAGGATGGCCACCAGGCCCTCCTCGCCGACCCCGCCGTCGATCTCCCCGGTGTGCTTGAACCGTTCGTCCTCCTGATAGTTCGAGGTGACGTACGGCGTGCCGGTCTGCGCCACCAGGCCACCCAGCCCGTCGCCCATCTCCAGGCGCAGCCGCTGGAAGCGCGCCGAGATCGACCCGTCGGTGACCCGCATGTACGTGTCGCCGCGCTCGTCGTCGTTGAGCGTCATGTACGCCACGTCGGTGCCGAGCAGGATCCGCGCCCGATGCACGATCGCCCGCAGCACGTCGTCCAGGTCGCGCAGCCCGGCCAGGTCGCTCGCCGTGTCGTACAGGCCGGAGAGCTCGATCTCCCGGCGGCGCCGGCGCTCCAGCAGCGCGCGGACCCGCAGCGCCACCACCTTCGCCTGCTCCAGCTCGGCGAGCCGCTCGGCCGGCAGGCCGGCGGCCCGGGCGGCCACCAGCGGCCCCTCGAACTCGACCGCGGCGGCCTCCCGGGCCAGTAGCTCAAGGAACTCGACCGGCGACGACATGAGCGACATTGTGCGCGACGCCACTAGTTGGCCGTCCAGCCCCCGTCGAGGGCGATCGAGGCGCCGGTGATGAAGGCCGCCGGCGGGGAGCACAGGTACGCCACCAGCTCCGCCACCTCCTCCGGCTCGATCAGCCGCTTGATCGCCGCCCGGGCCAGCATGATCTTCTCGACCACCTCGTCCTCGTCGATCCCGTGGCTGGCGGCCTGGTCGGCGATCTGGCTCTCCACCAGCGGCGTGCGGACGTACGCCGGGTTGATGCAGTTGGCCGTCACCCCGTGCGCGGCGCCCTCCAGCGCGACCACCTTCGACAACCCCTCCAGTGCGTGCTTGGCGGACACGTACGCCGCCTTGTACGGCGACGCGCGCAGCCCGTGCACCGAGGAGATGTTGACGATGCGGCCCCAGCCGTTGGCGTACATGTGCGGCAGCATCCGCCGGATGAGCAGGAAGGGCGCTTCCACCATCACCCGCTGGATGTACTCGAAGCGCTCGGTGGGAAAGTCCTGCACCGGCGCGACGTGCTGCAGCCCGGCGTTGTTGACCACGATGTCCACGTCGGCGTCGAGCCGGTCCACCGCCGCCGCGTCGGCCAGGTCGATCCCCTCGGCCCGACCCCCCGCCTCGGCGGCCACCGCCTTGGCCGCCTCCACGTTGCGGTCCACCACCAGCACGCTCGCGCCGGCCGCCGCCAGGCGCAGCGCGCAGGCCCGGCCGATGCCGCTGCCACCACCGGTCACCAGGGCGCTACGACCGGAGAGGTCGACGCGTACGACGTGGGGGACCGCCACGGGTTCTGCCGTCATGGCGCAAGAAGTTACGAGCTGTGTGGCCGGTGGCACATGGGGCGGCGGCACATACTCCACCGTCGTTCTGTGTGGGAGTGGGGAAACGCCGCGGGCCCGGACGGGCCGGGGGCGACCCGGCGGGCGGTCGGGAGTGTCCGACCGGCGTGGCACAGTCGGCGGCGGGACGTCACCGCGCCGACCATCCACCCGGTCGGCCCCGACCGGACGGAGCGTGCAGATGTCGACAGTCTCGCTGCCGGGCGGCGGCTCCGCCGAGGGAGCGCCGGTGGCCTTCGAGGCGACGCTGGTCCGCTGGCCGGGTCCCGGCGGCTGGGTCTTCGCCCCGGTGCCCGACGAGTACGCGCCACCCACCGCCGGCCCGTTCGGCCGGGTGCCGGTGACCGCCACGGTGGACGCCCGCACCTGGTCGACCAGCGTCTGGCGGGACCGGAGGGCGGGCTGGCTGCTGGCGGTCCCGGCCCGGATCCGGGCCGGGAAGGACCACGGGGACGTCGTCTCCGCCGCCGTCGAGGTCGACCACGCGCGGATGTAGCGGCGACCGGGTCGTGCCGGCGGTCGACCGGTCGCCGCGCCGGGCCGGCGTGTCCCCACGGGTGCCGGCGCGAGCCGACCAGTAGGGTGTCGAACACACGTACTGCTGGCGGCTGGGGGAGGAGGCGGCGTGCGGGTGCTCGGCGTCGACCCGGGGCTTACCCGGTGCGGGGTCGGCGTGGTCGAGGGGGTGCCGGGCCGGCCCTGCACGCTGGTCGCCTACTACGTCGTCTACACCGACCCGGGCGACGAGCTGCCGCTGCGCCTGCTGCACCTGGACCGGTCGCTGACCGACCTGGTCGCCGAGCACCGGCCGGACGCGGTCGCCGTCGAGCGGGTGTTCAGCCAGCACAACGTCCGCACCGTGATGGGCACCGCGCAGGCCAGCGGGATCGCCGTGCTCGCCGGGGCACGCGCCGGGCTGCCCGTGCAGACGTACACCCCGAGCGAGGTCAAGGCGGCGGTGACCGGTTCCGGTCAGGCCGACAAGGCACAGATGACCGCGATGGTGACCCGGCTGCTGCGGCTGCCCGAGCCGCCGAAGCCGGCCGACGCCGCCGACGCCCTGGCCCTGGCCATCTGCCACGTGTGGCGCGGCGGCACCCGGTCCAAGCTGGCCGCCGCGGCCGAGCGGGCCCGACGAGGAGGAGCGACTAAGTGACGGTCACCCGGATCGCGTACTCCGACCGGCTGAACGCGGGTAAGTACACGGCCCTGGTGGAGCAGGCCAGTCGGTTGGGTCGGGTGCGTAGCTTGGTGTGGCAGCGGTACGGGTCGATCGCCGGTGTCGGGTCCGGGCTGACGGACCGGCAGGTGCGAGACCGCTGGCTGGCCGACGGCACACACGTCCAGTTCGGGGTGCTGGCGAACGCGTGGAAGGAAACCGTCCGCGACGCCATGGCCGACGTCGCAGCGAACCTCGCCTCGGCCAAGGTCGAGGTCCGGCGGGCGATCACCCGACGCACCACCGATCCGGTCGAGCGCAAGCGGATGTTCACCGCGCTGAAGGCCGACCGATGGGCTGTCGACCCCTTTCTGGCTCGACAGATGCGCAAGCACTGGAAGCGTGGCCGCAACCGCACGCACGATCAGATCGTGGTGCGCGCGGACCAGCACAACACCGTCACCGACGCGCGCGGCCGATTGTGGCTGGCGGTCCCTGGCCTGCAACGCCGCAAGATGGTCAAGATCCCGCTGTCGTCGACCGTGGCCCCGACGGGCACGCTGCGGCTGATGCTGCGCGGCGGGCGGGTGGAGGTGCATTACCAGATCGACGCGTCGCAGATGCGGTCGTCGCTGCGGCCGTGCGGTGACCGGACGGTCGGCGTCGACAAGGGCTACACCGAAGCCCTGACCGACTCCGACGGCGGCCGCCACGGCGGCCGCCTCGGCCAGCTGCTGAGCAGTGAGTCGGACCGGTTGAAGGAACGCAACCGGCGTCGGGCGAAGCTGCGCTCGATCGCGAACACCGCCGCCCGTCGTGGCGACCATGCGAAAGCGCACCGGATCAGGGCCAACAACCTCGGGACCGTCAAGCGGGAGCGACAGGCCGCCCGCCACCGCGCACGGGTGCGTACCGAGATCTTCACCGCAGTGCACCGCGCCGTCGACAAGGCCGCCACCGTGGTCGCCGGAGACCTCACCAAACGCTTCGCCGGGCGCAGGACGCTCGGCCGCAACGTCAACCGGCGCCTCGCCGCGTGGGCCAAAGGGGTCACCGCCGAGGCCCTAACCAACGTGTCGGAGCGCAGAGGTTCTGCGCTCGTGCACGTCAACGCCGCCTACACCTCACAAGCCTGTCACCGCTGCGGCCGGCTCGGCCGACGCAGCGGGGACCGGTTTCACTGCACTGCGTGCGGGGTGGTGTGGCAGGCCGACGTGAACGCCGCGATCAACATCCTGCAGCGAGCAGGCGACCCCGACATCGCCCTGCACACCCCGCACCACAAGGTGAAGCAGATCCTGCAGGACAGGACCGATCGCCACCGGACCAGACTGCCGGTCCAGGACTCCAGCCCGGCCACCGCCGAGCGGAGAGCGAATAATCCGAACCGCTCAGCAATGAGCAACTAGGTAGGAAGCAGGAGCGCGATGATCGCCAGCGTGCGCGGCACGGTGACCGCGACCGGTCCGGACCATGCGGTGGTGGAGGTCGGCGGGATCGGCCTGGCGGTGCAGTGCGCCCCCGGCACCCTCGCCGAGCTGCGGGTCGGCCAGCCGGCGCGGCTCGCCACCAGCCTGGTCGTCCGGGAGGACTCGCTCACCCTGTACGGCTTCGCCGACGACGACGCCAAGCAGCTCTTCGAGCTGCTGCAGACCGCCAGCGGCGTCGGCCCCCGGCTGGCCCAGGCGGTGCTCGCCGTGCACACCCCGGACGCGGTCCGCAAGGCCATCGCCAACGCCGACACCGCCGCGCTGACCCGGGTGCCGGGCATCGGCAAGAAGGGCGCCGAGCGGCTGGTCCTCGAGCTGCGGGACCGGATCGGCCCGGTGCCGGTCGGCGTCGACGGCGCGGCCGGGGTGACCGGCGGCGCCTGGCCCGAGCAGGTCCGCCAGGCGCTCGTCGGGCTCGGCTGGTCCAGCGCCCAGGCCGAGCAGGCGGTGGCCACGGTCGCCGAGACAGTCGACGGGCAGACCCCGCCGGTGCCGATCCTGCTCAAGCAGGCCATCCGCCTCCTGGGCCGGACGCGGTGATGAGCGCGAGGAGTGAGCCGGGTTTGCGAGCCCCGCAGTCGCGAACGAAGGAACCCTCATGACCGGGGAGAACCTGGTCTCGGCGTACGTCAGCGACGCCGAACTCGACGCGGAGGCGAGCGTCCGGCCGAAGCGGCTCGACGAGTTCATCGCCCAGCACCGGGTCCGCGACCAGCTCGACCTGCTGCTCCAGGGCGCGATGCGGCGCGGCTCCCCGCCAGACCACATCCTCCTCTCCGGGCCGCCTGGCCTCGGGAAAACGACGTTGGCCAATATCGTCGCGGCCGAGCTGGGCTCGGGCCTCCGGGTGACCAGCGGCCCGGCGATCGAGCGCTCCGGCGACCTGGCGGCCATCCTGACCAGCCTCGCCGAGGGCGACGTGCTCTTCATCGACGAGATCCACCGGATTGCCAAGCCGGCCGAGGAGCTGCTCTACAGCGCGATGGAGGACTTCCGGGTCGACGTGGTGGTCGGCAAGGGCCCGGGGGCCACCGCCATCCCGCTCGACGTGGAGCCGTTCACCCTGGTCGGCGCGACCACCCGGTCCGGCCTGCTCACGGGGCCGATGCGGGACCGTTTCGGATTCGTCGCCCACCTCGACTTCTACGCCCCGGCCGACCTGGAGGTGCTGCTGCGCCGCTCGGCGCGGATCCTCGGCGTGCCGATCACGGAGGAGGGCGCGGCCGAGATCGCGGGCCGGTCCCGGGGCACCCCGCGGATCGCCAACCGGCTGCTGCGCCGGGTGCGGGACTTCGCCGAGGTCCGGGCCGACGGCGTGGTCAGCCTGGAGACCGCCCGGGCCGCCCTGACCGTGTACGACGTCGACGCGCTGGGCCTGGACCGGCTGGACCGGGCGGTGCTGACCGCGCTGGTCGACTCGTTCCGGGGCGGCCCCGTCGGGCTCTCCACCCTCGCGGTGGCGGTGGGGGAGCAGCCGGACACCGTCGAGGAGGTCTGCGAGCCGTTCCTGGTCCGCGCCGGGCTGCTGGCGCGTACGCCGCGGGGCCGGGTGGCGACCGAGGCGGCCTGGCACCATCTGGGGCGTACACCGCCCAATGGTACATTTGGCACGGATGCCCCTACCGTGCCCGATCTCTTCTCCGCACCGCCGGAACAGCCGTGATCCGAACGTGATCTGTGCCGCATTCGGTGTTCTCAGGTGCAGGGATTAGACTTCGCCGCGGTCTGTACAGGACGTGAGATTCCGCCTCCGCTCCGGCACCCCTCGTGCTGGTCGGAGGCCAATGGGAAGGTCGACAACCGTGCTTTACCTTGCAGCGGGTGGTGGAGGAGCCGGCGGTCTGACGCCGATCCTGATGATCGCCCTGCTCTTCGGCGTCATGTACTTCATGATGATCCGCCCCCAGCAGAAGCGGCGCCGCGAGGCCGAGCAGATGCAGTCCCAGCTCGGCCCGGGCGACGAGGTGGTGACCATCGGCGGCCTCTACGGCACGGTCACCGAGGTGGACGACGACATCGTCCTGCTCGAGGTCGCCCCGGGCGTCCAGACCCGGTACGCCCGGCCGGCCATCGCGCGGGTGACCACCCGGGCCGAGCGCCCCGAGGCGACCGAGCCGGTGGCCGAGGAAGCCGACGCCGTCAAGGAGTGACCGACCGCCCCGACGGGGCAGCGGATTCATCCCGACAAGTGGATAGTTGGGTCGGCGCCCGACGCCGACACGCGGAACTCCCCCGACGCCGCCGCGTCGTGACCCGGAGGCGTGTCGACCGGCGGCGTCGACCCGCCAGAGCAGTCGGCCGGACACCCCCGGCCCGACTTTCGTCGCCGCTGCGCAGGCGGCGCGACCGTACAGGGAGACAGGACAGCCGTGGCACCACCTCAGGGACAGATGCGCCCCGGACGGCAGCTCGCCGTTCTCGGGCTCATCTTCGTCGTCCTCTATCTTTTGGTGTTCTTCTCGGGCGGCGCCAGTGGTGGCTGGAAGGACCGGCTGGAGCCGCGGCTCGGCCAGGACCTGATCGGCGGCACCCGGGTGGCGCTCGAGGCCACCAACAGCGTGGACGGCAAGCCTCCGACGGCCGAGAACCTCGAGGAGGCGCGCCAGATCATCGAGAACCGGGTCAACGGCTACGGCGTGGCCGAGGCCGAGGTGGTCACCGAGGGCAACCGGAACATCGTCATCTCCCTGCCCGGTGTGAACCGGGACCTGACCGACGTCGGCAGCGCCGCCGAGCTGCGGTTCCGCAAGGTGCTCAAGGCGACCGACGGCAGCGGCGCGACCGCCGCCCCGGCGCCGCCCCCCACCGC
>NZ_QGKS01000384.1 GCF_003172935.1 Micromonospora sicca
GGTGTAGGCGGCGGCCTCGGGGTGGGCGGCGACCACGTCGGCGATGCGGGCAGTGATGCGGTCCACCTGGGCGGCGGCGGCGCCGACGAAGGCGTTGCGGTCGGCGACCAGGGCGTCGATCTCGGCGCGGGTGAGGCCCAGGCGACCGTCGGCCGCCAGACGGTCGAAGAGATCGTTGTCGGGGGCGCCCTTCTCCCGCATGGCGAGGGCGACCGCGACCGCATGCTCCTTGATCACCTCGTGCGCCACCTCCCGGCCAACGCCCCGCCGGACCGCCGCGACCAGGATCTTCGTGGTGGCCAGGAACGGCAGGAAGCGCTCCAGCTCCCGGTTGATCACCGCCGGGTACGGCCCGAACTCGTCCAGCACGGTGAGGAAGGTCTGGAACAGCCCGTCGGCGGCGAAGAACGCGTCCGGCAGGGCCACCCGGCGGACCACCGAACAGGAGACGTCCCCCTCGTTCCACTGGTCACCGGCCAGCTCGCCGACCATCGACAGGTAGCCCCGGATGATCACCGCGAAGCCGTTCACCCGCTCCGAGGAGCGGGTGTTCATCTTGTGCGGCATCGCGCTAGAGCCGACCTGGCCCGGCTTGAAGCCCTCGGTGACCAACTCCTGGCCGACCATCAGCCGGATCGTGGTGGCCAGGCTGCTCGGCGCCGCCGCGGTCTGCGCCAGCGCGGAGAGCACGTCGAAGTCGAGCGAGCGCGGGTAGACCTGGCCGACGCTGTCCAGTACCCGGCTGAACCCGAGGTGCTCGGCCACCCGGCGCTCCAGCTCGGCCACCTTGCCGGCGTCGCCGTCGAAGAGGTCGAGCTGGTCCGCGGCGGTGCCGACCGGACCCTTGATGCCGCGCAGCGGGTACCGGCCGATCAGGTCCGCCAGCCGGTCGTACGCGATCAGCAGCTCCTCCGCCGCCGACGCGAAGCGCTTGCCCAGCGTGGTGGCCTGCGCCGCGACGTTGTGCGAGCGGCCGGTCATCACCAGGCCGGAGTACTCGTGGGCGTGCCAGGCGAGCCGGACCAGGGTGGCCACCACCCGGTCCCGGATCAGCTCCAGCGAGGCGCGGATCTGGAGCTGCTCGACGTTCTCGGTGAGGTCCCGGGAGGTCATCCCCTTGTGCACGTGCTCGTGCCCGGCGAGCGCGCTGAACTCCTCGATCCGGGCCTTCACGTCGTGCCGGGTGACCCGCTCACGGTCCGCGATGGAGGCCAGGTCGACGTCGTCGACCACCCGCTCGTACGCCTCGACCACCCCGTCCGGCACCGGCACGCCCAGGTCCCGCTGGGCCCGGAGCACGGCCAGCCAGAGCCGGCGCTCCATCCGTACCTTCTCCTCCGGGGACCAGAGGGCGACCAGCTCGGGCGAGGCGTAGCGGTTGGCGAGCACGTTCGGGATCGTCGTCACGTGCCTCATTCTTTCGTACGGGGCGTCCGCCCCTGCACCAGGCCACGGCCGGATATACTGCTGGAGCTTGCCGTATATAGGGGGGCGCATGACCAAGATCCTCGTGGATGTCGACGATGAGGCGCTGGCCGACGCGGCCGAGGCGTTCGGCACCAGGACGAAGAAGGACACGGTCAACGTGGCGTTGCGCGAGGGGGCGGCGCGGGTACGCCGGGCCCGGGCGCTCGCCGAACTGGCGAGCCGTGGGCAGAGCGGCGACTTCGACGAACTGCTCGACAAGCCTACGTACCGGCCGTGAAGCTCGCCGACTACCTGGTCGACACCAGCGCCCTCGTCCGACTGCTCCGGGATCCCGAGGTGCTGGCCCGCTGGGAACCGGCCATCACCGCCGGCCTCGTCGCCGTCTGCCCCCTCGTCGAACTGGAATTCCTCTACTCGGCCCGATCCGTCGCCGACCGCGCCCAGCTCGAGCAGCAACTGCGCATCGTCTTCGGCTGGGTGGCCATGCCCGACCGGATCTACGAACGGGCGGTGGAGATCCAGGTCGAGCTGACCGGCCGGGGTACCCACCGGTCCGCCGGAGCCGTCGATCTGCTGATCGCCGCCACGGCCGAGTACCAGGGGCTATCCCTGCTGCACTACGACCGCGACTTCGACCAGATCGCCGCCGTGACCGGCCAGCCGATGCGATGGCTGGCACCGGCCGGCTCGATCAAATAGGCGCCACGACGCTTGTCCGTGATGGCCCGGGCGCAAGCGGTCAGTGCAGGGCGAGCGCCTGGTCCAGCCCGATCCCGGTCATCTCCGCGACCGTGAGCAGGAACTGGGTCGACGAACTGGACGCCTGCACCGATACCCTTGTCCCGTCCGGCCGAATGACCTCGACGCTCCTGTCGGCCAGCGGCGTGGGGCGCTGTCCCGGCGGGGCGTACCAGGCGTTCAGGTCCAGGTACCGGATCCGCTCGCCGTTCGGCCCCCTCGACGTCTCACACGCCCGGGCAGATTCGAAGCAGGTGAAGGTCTCCGCCGGCTGGCCCGGCTTCGGGGTGCTGATCTCGATGGACAGCCAGGCCCGGACGTCGCCCCGCGCCGCGACCCCGAACCCGATCCAGCCGGAGGCGGAGAGGTGCGAGAACTGGTTGACCGGCCAGCTCGGGGTGTCGACGGTGGGACCCGTCCAGTCGGCGATGTTCCGGTTCCGCTCCGGGCCGGGCACCCAGCGCAGCCCGGGCGCCTCCCGGTCGATCGCGGCCAGCATCGCGGCACTGATCCGCTGCCGGTCCGCCTCGACGCCGGCAGGCCGATCCGGTGAGGCGGATGCGATCGCCGGCGCGGTAGGCGGCGGACCGCCGGCGACCACCGC
>NZ_QGKS01000078.1 GCF_003172935.1 Micromonospora sicca
CTACACCCGCAACCCCGAACGATTCGTCCGCGGCATCCCACAACCACCCGCCCTACCCGAGGCCGCGTGGATCAACAAGCCCGACGACGAGCCGACTCAGTCAACGAACCCCTGAACCACCCGCCCCGAAAAGGTTGACACCTTCCGGGATGACGATCTTCAGCGGCCAGCCCAATCAGGTCGACTCACCTATCACCGTTAGCCACCAAATCCGGTGGGCTCGCACGGGCTCATAGGACATGCAGTCCATCTGTTTCGCGAGTCGGACCAATGCCGGCAATTTGGCCACTCACCCAGCGGGCCATGCCCCTAACCAGCTCACCGTGCCAGGCAGTCCGAGCCCAGCTCAGGAAACCCCTCGAGCAGAGCCCCCGCGCACTTGATACCGTCGGCGCCTGAACAAGGTCAGGTGCGCACATCTGCCGCGATCAGCTCGCTATGGAACGTCACGGCGAGTTGGGCCGCCCAGCTCCCGGACATGCCGAGATCCGTGCGCCAATCCGCCCATGACATCGGGCGAGCGCCTTTGACCGTCGCCGAGCCGCGGGGCTGATGAGCCGCGGACTCGACGCTCCGAACGTTCGACCCATCGCAACACGGGGGCCACGCGCCGTTCGGGCCGGGATCTTGGCGGGAGATCCCTCATCACCACACCTACGGAGCCCCCCGACGCGACAGCTTGTCCAGGTCGCGCACGCAGAAACCGTGGTGTTCCCATTCCTCGTTGAGCACAGTGCCGAGGCATTGCCGCACGCGCCGGCCCTTGGCATACGGGGGCCATCTGTCGTCGTCCGGCACCGGCGCGGGCTTTGCGAGCTGCTCGGGTGTGACCTCGGCCAGCCACGCCTCAATCTCCGACGCCTGCCGATCGCGCACGGTTAGCACCTCGTCGAGACCCGGCCGGGCGGACCTGTCCAGCCCCAGCCCCTCCTGATCCGGCACGAACGGAGATGCCAGTCCCATCGCCGTGAACGGCTCGGTCAGCCCGAGTACGCAGCGCCGAAACCACGAGTCGTGCACGAAGACGAGATGACGCAGAGTCTCGACCATCGACCACTCGCCGTCGACGCCGAGATCCTCGCTGCCCTCGGCCATCGACCCGGCCCGCTCGGTAGTCGTCGCCCACGCCTTCCGCAGCTGTCGCCAGGCCTCGCGCAGGTCGGCCGGTTCATCGGAACGGATCAGCAGCCGCACCGGGTGCCGGCGGTCGAGCTCCGCCTCGACGTACGACATCACCTCCACGCCGTTGACCACCAGGTTGGTGACCAAACCGTCGATCTCAACGTCCTGCATGACCACGCCGACCAGCCGCGCCCTACTCAGGTCGCACTCGCGGAACTCCGCGCCCGTGAGGTCTTCGTCGTTGAAGCGTCGCATGCGGACAGACTAAGCCGCACCGCAGGCACACAGACGAATAGGCCATCGCCCGGCGGCGCAACCCAACGCACCATGCCACAACCACGCGCGGGAACCGCGATCTTGGGGGTGTAAGAACTAATTTGACAGCCCCCGATTTTGACCGCGCCGGGCTCAAACGCTCGCTCATGCCGCCGAGTGGGCGCGCCGAAACGCAGGAACTCCCGTCACTCTCCGTAGATGTCCGGCGCAGGCGTCGGCTCGATCCCCGTGCACGCACGTGCCGATGAGCGGTCGTGCCCTACACGCATCCCTCCGGCTCGATCAGCCCTCCCAGGCTGCTCTGATTCGTTGCCGCGCCGCCGCGACGACCTCGGCGTAGTTCGCCGAGAAGACTTGGTCAATAACAGGCTCGAAGGTCGCGCACAGGTCGTCAAGGACCCGCTTCTCTGCCCGGTCCTTCAAGTCGAGCGCCTGGTAGCCCTGCTCGTACCAACGCGCGAGGAGGTCAGAAAGCACGAGTGCTTCATCGTAGGAAAGCGGAACGAGTACCTCGTCATGGGACGGCCTCGACGCTCGACGGCTTGCGGCCCGGCCGCTGGCGCCCTGATCATCTGTATATGAACGAGACGCCTGCCACGGCGAGGCTAAGACGTGCCGTCCGGGCGGTCATCCTGGCCGATGATGACCGTGTCCTGCTGTGCCGCTTCAGCTTCCCGCATCCAGCTGTACCGACGGGCGCAACGGTCGTATGGGCGGCCCCGGGCGGCGGCATCGAGCCCGGTGAACTGCCGCTGGCGGCACTGCGCCGGGAGCTGCACGAGGAGACGGGGCTTGTCATTGACGCCGACCCGCCTCACGTCTGGCACCAGGAGGTGGCCGCTCCCGGCCGGGACGGCTACGACGGGTTGGTCAACGACTACTTCCTCGTCCGCACCACGCGCTTTGATCCCCGCGGCGCGCTGTCCGATGACGACCTCGCCGCCGAGCACATCAGCGGGATGCGATGGTGGCGGCACGGAGACATCGCCGAATACGGCGGAACCGACCTGTTCTCACCCCGTGACATCGCCACACCGCTGGCGGCGCTGATCGCCGGTGACATCCCGGGCACGCCAGTGATGCTCGGCCTGTGATCTCCCTGGGCACTTATAGGTCCGCTGTACCCGCCAGACGCACCAAAGACACGAGGCTGCCGGACAATCAGGCGAATCTCCGCGCGCGGCGTGCTGGTCCGACGGGCATCGGGACGGAAGGTGTCAACCTTTTCGGGGCGGGTGGTTCAGGGGTTCGTTGACTGAGTCGGCTCGTCGTCGGGCTTGTTGATCCACGCGGCCTCGGGTAGGGCGGGTGGTTGTGGGATGCCGCGGACGAATCGTTCGGGGTTGCGGGTGTAG
>NZ_QGKS01000522.1 GCF_003172935.1 Micromonospora sicca
CGCACCACCCACACCCCAAGCCACTCCTCCACGGTCACCAACACAAACCAACAACTACTCAACCGGGAGCAGTCGACAGCCCTCCGTCCGGGCGTCGGCCGGCCTTGTCGAAGACCGCCAGTCGCCCCGGGGGCTACCGCCGGGGCGCACCCGTGTCGTGGTGTGTCGGTTCCGGGCCGGGCGGTGCGGTCACGCCGCCGGCACGGTCAGCAGGTAGTCGTCGGCCTCCGGACTCCACCGCAGGTCGACCAGCCCGCTGGTGGCGGCGGCCTTGCAGAACTGCAGGAAGCTGCGATAGCCGAGCTTCTTCTCGCTGAAGTCGGGCCGCGCCCGGCGGAGCTGGTTCTTCAGCCCGGACAACGCCACCGTGCCGTCGCCGCCGGCCAGCTCCTGGACCACCGTACGCAGCAGCCCGAACGCCACCTCCCGGTCACCATGCTCGGGCAGCGACACCTCCGGATCGCCCTTTGCCGGGCCCTCCGCCAGCTCGACCACGTCCTGCCCGGCCAGGTACCGGAGCAGCTCCCCGAACGTGCGGAACCCGTAGTCGGACTCGCTGAAGGTCGGATCCTTGCGCAGCAGGGTGCGCTTCAACGTCGAGGCCGTCACCGCGCCGCCGGAGCTGCCCTGCAGACCCGCCACCGTCTGGGCCACCAGGACCGCGAGCGTGTCGACGTCGCGCGGGGCCTCCTCCTCCACCGGCTGCGGCTCGGGCTCCCGCTCCACCGGCTGCGGCTCCGGGCTGGGCCGGGCCGGACGACCGCGCCGAGCCCGGGTCTCCGGGATCTCGACGCCCTCCAGCCGGTCGTAGAAGAGGAACTCGTCGCACGCCGGCGGGAGCAGCGCCGAGGTGGAATTCTCCACGCCGACCCCGATGACCCGCTTGTTGAGCTCGCGGAGCTTGTGCACCAGCGGGGTGAAGTCGCTGTCGCCGGTGCAGATCACGAACGTCGAGATGTACTCGCGCTCGAAGGCCAGCTCCACCGCGTCCACGGCCATCTTGATGTCGGCGGCGTTCTTCCGTGAGGCGCCCATGCGCTGGGGTATCTCGATCAGTTCCACGTGCGACCGGGTGAGCATCCGGCGGTCCTCGTCGAAGTACGACCAGTCCGCGTACGCCCGACGCACCACCACCCGGCCCCGCTCGGCCAGGGCGTCGGCGACCGGCCGGAAGTCGAAGGCCATCCCGCCGCGATGGTCGCGCGCGCCCAACGCCAGGTTCTCGTAGTCGAGGAACAGCGCGATGCGATCTTCGTGGTCCACCCGAGCAGCGTACGCCGGGACCGCGGTCGGCCGGCCGGCGACTCGTGGACCACCCGGCCACGGGGACCCGGGGGCAGTCGACGCGCGCTGCCGGCCGGCGACCGGGACCGGTGCGGCCTGTTCCGCACCGGTCCGGTCACCGAGGTCGGGAGGGCCTCCCGGCCGGCCCGCTGGCATCCGGCCGCCGGCGTCTGCGGGCGGGACCCGTTCATCGCCCGGTCCGCGGCTCCGGCACGGCACGCGCGAGCCAGCGGCCCGAAACCGCCACGACGAGGAGGACGGCAACCGTCGCCGCGGCGATGCCGAGCAGCGGCAGCGCGTGCCCGGCGAGCGCGATGAGCAGCAGGGCGGGCAGGCCGAGCAGCCGGGGCCAGGACAACCGCCGGTCGATGACGGCGGACAGGGCGACCCGCCCGGCGAGGAAGAGCCCCGGCCCGGCGACGGTGAGGAAGACCGCCCCGCCCGATCCCCGTTCGGTGGGATGGGTGATCACGAGTTCGGCGGCCCCCGAGAGGGCGACCACGCCGGCGATCATGACCAGGTGCAGGTAGCTCGGGACCGTGCCGAACCGGGCGGGGTCCCGTTCGTCGATGGCGGCGCCCAACTGCCCCCCGGCCGGCGTGACGTACAGCAGGCCGATGAGCACCGTGGCGGCGAAGACCAGTAGGAACGCGGTGGAGTGCGCCACCGCCAGGCCGGTCGCCGCGTAGGCCACCCCCGCCGTGACGATCAGCTCGCCGAGCGCGATGATGAAGACCTGCTGGTACCGCTCTTTGAGGTGTTCGCCCCGCAGCCGCAGCTCACCCGGCTGGGCGCGGCCCAGCCTCGGGATCGGCCAGCCCAGCCGTGGCACTGCATAGTCCAGCGCCACGGCCGCCACCCACGCCGGCACCCGCACCGCGGGCCAGGCCGCCCCGACCAGCCAGAGGAGGCCGGTCGCTGCGAACCAGGCCAGGATCCGCAGCGTACGGAGGCGCAGCGGATGCCCCCGGAGCGCCACCGCGGTGACCACGCTGCGGCCGACGTGGATCGCGACGTACGCCCCGGCGAAGAGCCAGGCCCGACCCCCGGTCGCGTCCGGGACGGCGACGCTCATCAGGAGCACCCCGAGCGTCACGCCGACCAGCAGGGCCCGCACCCAGCGGTTGGTGCGGTCGAACCAGTCGCTGAACCAGGCCGTCACCGCCCAGACCCACCAGAGGGGCAGCAGGAGCAGGGCGGTACGCGCCGCCCCGGCGAGGCTCAACTCGGCGAGCAGGACAAACGACAGCTGCCGCAGCGCGAAACCGAAGGCCAGGTCGAAGAACAGTTCCAGGAACGACGCCTGCAACGGCTCGTTCTGGCGTCGCAGCAGCGTGGCCCGCCTGCTCGACATCGCGGCTCCCCCCGGCGCCTCCCCCCGCCTTCATACCACC
>NZ_QGKS01000525.1 GCF_003172935.1 Micromonospora sicca
ACCGCAGGTCGATCCAGCGCCAGGCGGCGACCGCGATCGCGCTGCCGGCGGCGCCGGCCCAGGCCGCGTCCGGCAGGCCGAGCCCGGCGTACGGGGTCAGCACGGCCGCGGCGCCGCCGAGCCCGCCGGCCAGTACGCTCCACCGCCGGGCGGAGCGTCGCAACCGGCGCAGCCGGCGGAAGTGTCGCGCTCGCTCGTCTGTCATCCCCGCCTCCTCGCGCCGCCGGGTCAGCTCGCGGCGGTGCTGTCCCCGGTGCCGCGTTCCCGGCTCATGCTGGCCCGGATCTCGTCGAGCCGGGCGGCGGCCGGGTCGGTGGCCGGCGCGCTCTCGCCGCCCTGCGCCACCGCGGGCCGTTCCTGCCGGCCGGTGAGCTGCTCGCCGGCCATGCTCGACCGGATCTGCTCCAGTCTGGCCGACCCGGCCGAGTCGAGGGTGGCCTTCTGGATCTCGAGCATCCGGCCCTCGACCGAGTTGCCGGCCAGCTCGGCCCGGCCCATCGCGGTGGCGTACCGGCGCTCGATCCGATCCCGCACCTCGTTCAGCGACGGGGTGCTGCCGGGGGCGGTCAGCGAGGACATCGACTCCAGCGAGCGGGCCACGCTCTCCTGCATCTTGGCCTGCTCGAGCTGGCTGAGCAGCTTGGTCCGCTCGGCCAGCTTCTGCTGGAGGATCATCGAGTTGTTCTCCACCGCCTTGCGGGCCTGGCCGGCCGCGCCGAGCGCCTGGTCGTGCAGCGTCTTCAGGTCCTCGGTGGCCTGCTCGGCGGAGACCAGCTGGGTCGCGAGGAGCTGGGCGGACTGCTCGTACCGGCCGGCCTCGGCCTCGTCGCCCTTGGCCCGGGCCTGGTCGGCGAGGACCAGGGCATGCCGGGCGTTGGCCTGGAGCTGCTCGACCTCGGACATCTGCCGGGACAGTTTCATCTCGAGCTGGCGCTGGTTGCCGATCACGGCGGCCGCCTGCTGGACCAGCGCCTGGTGCTGCCGCTGGGCCTCCTCGATGGCCTGCTGGATCTGCACCTTCGGGTCGGCGTGCTCGTCGATCTTCGCGCCGAAGAGCGCCATCAGGTACTTCCAACCCTTGACGAACGGGTTAGCCATCTCCGCGTTGTCCCCTCAGTAGCGTCGCTCCGCCTCGGCCGGGCCGGGCGGGGCCGACCGGCGGGCCGCGCGGCGTGCCTCCATCGTCCCAGCCCGACGCCAGCCCGGCATCCGTACGGCGAGGGGGCGGTCACGCTGCCCTGATCAAACCCTACGCGGCGGGGGCCACCCCGGCCATGGCGCGCGGCGCGTGGGTCAGGCGGCGCAGACCACGTCCCGGTCCGCGGGGCGGACCCGGGTGCTGCGCAGCGTGGCCTTGAGCGGCGAATCCTGGCGGACCTGGACGGCCACCGCACCGTCGGTGGTGACCTGGCGGACCCCCCGGTTGGTGGCCTTGCGGACGGCGGCCGCGGGGACCGGCGTCGGCTCGGCCCGCTCCTCGACCACCGGGACCAACACTCCCGGCATCTGCTCGGCCAGGGCGACGGTGTCGCTGACCTCGCGGAGCAGCTCGGAGAGGCGGGCGCCGAGCGCGTCGCAGATGGCGGCCAGCAGCTCGCTGGAGGGCTCCTTCTGGCCGCGCTCGATCTCGGAGAGGTAGCCGAGGCTCACGTTGGCGGCGGAGGAAACCTCGCGCAGGGTGCGGTGCTGCCCCTGCCGGCGCGTCCGCAGAGCGTCACCGATCACGCGGCGTAGCAGGACCATCGCACCTCCCCCTGACGGGACCACCATCTCCGACCGGGGCGTACCGCGCCGGACCCGGCGGGCTGCCCCCGGCGTCGACGTCGACCGTCGAAGCCTTCCCGCAACCGTACCCGTTGGCCGGCCCGTCGACATCCCGCCCCGCCCCTCCAATCCCGCCGAGCCGCCCGCGGCGGCCACCCGGGGCAGGTTGCTCCGTCGGGAACCGTGCCGCGGCCGGCGTCACCGGTGACCCGCGCCCGCCGGGTCGCCCGCGCGGGCCGCGCCGGTCTGCTGGGCGTCTCGGATCCGCTCGGTCAGCAGCCGCAGCGCCTCGATCACCGCGGCCGAGCGGATGTGGTCCCGGCTGCCGTCCAGGTCGAGCTGCCGCACGTCCGTGCCGGTCGGGCCGGCCACGGCGACGTACACCAGGCCGACCGGCTTGCCGTCCTGCGGCTCCGGCCCGGCCACCCCGGTGGTGGCCAGCCCCCAGTCCGCCCCGCAGCGCCGGCGTCCGCCCTCGGCGAGCGCGGCCGCCACGTCCGGGTCGACCGGGCCGCGCTCCGCGAGCAGTTCCGCCGGTACGCCGGCCAGCTCGGACTTCAGCTCGGTGGCGTAGACCACCAGGCCGCCCCGGTAGGTGCCGCTCACCCCGGCGATCTCCACGATCGCGGCGGAGAGCAGCCCCCCGGTGAGCGACTCGATGGTGGCCAGCGTCTCGTGCCGCTGCGAAAGGCTGTGCACGACGGCCGCCGCCGGGCTGCCGGCCGGCCGCTCCCCGTTCGCGTCCCGATCATCCATGCCTCAGGCCCTTCCCTCCCCGACGCCGCCTACTCATGCTCCCGCGGATCCGTCGATCATGAGGTTATCGCCAGGAGACGCCGGGACGGCGGACAACAACTCCATGATCACCGATTTCAGGCCCCGGGGGCGGGAGCGGAGGCCGGGGG
>NZ_QGKS01000526.1 GCF_003172935.1 Micromonospora sicca
GGCCCGCCCGCTCCGCCGTCGGACTGAATCCCCCGGCCGTCCGTCCGCTCCGCTTGACGGGCCGCCCGCGCGGGGTGACGGTGGGGGTGTGAGTGTCGCGGTGAGTTGTCCGAGATGTGCGGGCCCGATCCGGGAGCCGGACCTGATGCACGGTGAGTCACGCTGCCTGCGGTGCGGGCCGGTGTCCCCGCTGCACGTGCCCGAGCACATCGGCGCCGAGATCATGGCGAGTGTGGTCGAGCAGGTGACGTCGGCCGCCGACCCGCCCGACCGGCCGGGCGTACCGCTCTGGTGCCCCTGGCCGCTCCCACCCGGATGGACGCTCACCGGGGTGGCCTGGGCCGGGGACGAGCGGAACGGCGTACGGGCCACGGCGGTGGCCTGCGCCGGTCCGGCCCCGCTCGACGGTGGACCGGCCGACCTGCTCTTCGTGGCCGAGGAACCGGGCGTCGGCCTGGGCACCCGGTTCGCCGGCGTGCCGGGGCCGGACCCGGGTCCGGAACTGGCGGCGGCGCTCACCGACCCCGGCCCTGGTCACGCCGAACGCGTACCGCACGCCAAGATCCGGGTGGGTGGCCATCCCACTCCACTGTGGCTGGTCAATTCGCCGACCGACCGAAGCGCGTACGCCGGCGAGGCTCGGGGAATGTGGCTGCATGCGATAGCCTGGCCGGCGAGTGCGGGTCACCTCCTCGCGGAACAAGTCGTGCTGCACGACCTCGCCGAGTGGACTCCGCCCGAACTCGTGTACGGCGCACCAACTCCGTACCTGCACGGAGCGGCCTGACCGGCCGGTCCGGGTGAGTCGGAGTACGGACGCAGATATTCACTGTACGACACCATACTGATACTCTGGGTGCCGCTGCGGTAAACGGACCCGGCTCCGCGCGAGAGGATGGCCCGCTATGGTCAAGAAGGTCCTCACCTGGGCCGGCATCGCATTCTTGATCTTCTTCGTTGCCTACCGGCCGAACTCCGCCGCCGACGTCTTCAAGTCCCTCGGCGGCGGCATCATGGACATCGCTCAGGGCTTCGGCGACTTCTTCACCAGCCTCGTCGCCTAGCCGCCGATGGGAAGCCCCTCCGGTCCGCCCTTCGACCCTGACGATCCCGACCGGGAGCGCCGGGAGCGCGACACCGAGCCGATCCCCCGGATCGATCCCGACGACGGCCCCGGCTACGGCGCCGGTCCGGGTCTCGGCGACGGTCCCTCCCTTTCGGACGACGTCGGCTACGGCGCCGGGCCGGGCTACGCCGGCGAGGGCCGCTCCGGCCGGGCCTGGATCCGGGACCCGGAGGCCGGTTACCAGCCGCCGCAGATCTCCGAGGACGAGCTGGCCGGGCTGCGCGCGGACGCGGCCGGCACGGCCCCCCGCCGGGTGCTGCCCCTGGAGGACGAGCCCAGTTCGCTGGTGGCCCGCTACCTCTTCCCCACCGAGCGCTACCGGGGCGAGTGGAAGCGGCACTGGATCCACCTCTCCACACCGATCATCGTCGGCATCGCGGCCACGTTCGTGCTCGGCTACCTCTCCGGCTTCCTCGCCGGGCGGGACGTCGGCGCGTTGACCACCGTCGCGGTGCTGCTCTGGTTCGCGGTGATGGGCTGGGTCGCCTGGCGGGTCGCCGACTGGTGGTACGACCGCTTCATCCTCACCAACAAGCGGGTGATGGTGGTCAACGGCATCATCACCCGGCGGGTCGCGATGATGCCCCTGGTCCGGGTCACCGACATGAAGTACGAGCAGACGCCGACCGGCCGGGCGCTCAACTACGGCACCTTCGTGCTGGAGTCCGCCGGTCAGGAGCAGGCCCTCCGCGAGATCAAGAATCTGCCCAACCCGAACGAGCTCTACCTGCGTGTGGTCGAGGAGATGTACGAGCCGCAGGCGGTCGAGGCGCGGTTGGGCAAGGAGGCGGACGAGGCCAAGGCCGACGACGGGGCGTGAAACTTTTCGTCCGAACATCGGAGGAACTGCGCACCATTTGCCGTCGACCCGACCCTGCCGGCCGTGGCAGCCTGCCATGAAAGACGGGGCGCGGAGGTGAGCGGTGGCGAGCAGGGACCCGCTGGAGGAGGAGTTCCGCGAGTTCGTCGCGGCCCGCTCCGGTGCCCTGCTGCGCACCGCCTACTTGCTCGCCGGGGACTGGGCGACCGCCGAGGACCTGCTCCAGACCGCGCTGACCAAGACCTACCTGGCCTGGAAGCGGCTCGGCGGGATCGAGGCCATCGAGCCGTACGCCCGGCGGGTCCTGGTCAACACCTCCACGAGCTGGTGGCGGCGGCGCTGGCACGGTGAACGGCCCACCGACGTGCTGCCCGAGCGGGCCGGCGTCGACGAGATCGAGCAGCAGCTCGACCGGGACGCGCTGTGGCGGCACCTGAGCGCGCTGCCCGCCCGGCAGCGGGCCGTGCTGGTGCTCCGCTTCTACGAGGACATGTCCGAGGCGCAGACCGCCGCCCTGCTGGAGATCTCGCCGGGCACCGTCAAGAGCCAGACCTCGCGGGCGCTGTCCACCCTGCGCCGCCGGCTCGGCTCCCAGGCCGCTCTCGGCCTGCCGGCGGAGGACGCCACGCCGCCCGCCCGGCCGGTGCCGCGTACCCCCGAGCGCCCGCGAGGTCTGGCTCTTGACG
>NZ_QGKS01000112.1 GCF_003172935.1 Micromonospora sicca
ATTCGTCGGCAGCGTCAGATGTGTATAAGAGGCCGGGCCGTCGGTGGTGAGGGCGAGGAAGGCGTCCTCGAGGTTGCGGGAGGTGATCTCGACGTCCCGGGCGGCGGTCCGGGTGAGCAGGTGCCGGGCGACCTCGTCCGAGTCGTCGGTGCGGACCAGCACCACGTCGCCGCGTACCTCGACCGCGCGGACGCCGGGCAGGGCGGCGAGCACGGCCTGGTCGGCGCCGGGGAGGGTGGCCCGGACGATCCGGCCGGCGGCCAGGTTCTTGATCTCCGCGGTGGTGCCGTCGGCGACGACCCGGCCCTGCCGCACCAGCACGATCCGGTCCGCGTACGCGTCGGCCTCGTCCAGGTAGTGGGTGGCGAAGATGATGGTCCGGCCGGTCCGG
This sequence comes from Micromonospora sicca, assembly GCF_003172935.1. Taxonomy (GTDB): domain Bacteria; phylum Actinomycetota; class Actinomycetes; order Mycobacteriales; family Micromonosporaceae; genus Micromonospora; species Micromonospora sicca. The sequence goes on from NZ_QGKS01000112.1 coordinate 392, forward strand.
GCGTCGGCCCGGATGGCCTGCCAGAAGTCGCGCCGCCCCTCGACGTCCATGCCGGTGGTGGGCTCGTCGAGCACCATCAGGTCCGGGTCCGGGAGCAGCGCCAGGGCGAAGCGCAGCCGCTGCTGCTGGCCGCCGGAGCACTTGCCGACCAGCCGATCGGCGATGGACGCGATGCCCGCCCGGTCCAGCACCTCGGCCACCGGCCGGGTCCGGCCGTAGAACTCGGCGGTCATCCGCACCGTCTCGCCGACGGTGAGGTCCTTGAGCAGCCCGCCGGTCTGCATCACGGCGGCGACCCGGCCGAGCCGGACGGCGTCGGCGGGGGTGCCGCCGAAGAGCCGGACGCTCCCGGCGTCCGGGCGGGCCAGCCCGAGCAGCATGTCCACGGTGGTGGTCTTGCCGGCGCCGTTCGGGCCGAGGAAGGCCACCACCTCACCGGGCTCGATCCGGAGGCTGAGCCCGTCGACGGCGGTCACCGGGCCGAAGGTCTTGGTGAGTCCGGCCAGTTCGACGGCCGGTGCGGTGTCGGTCATGACAAGAATGCTCCGGCGGCCGGCCGTCCCGCCCCCGGAGCGGGCGTCACGTTCCGGCCATGACATTTGTCAGGCCGCACAGGTGCGGGGGCGGCCCCGCCGGGTAAGCGCCCCCGGACCACACCGCGGAACCGGGAGGAACGCCATGGCCAGCGCGCCGACGGTACGGGTCGACACGATCGTGCTCATCCACGGCCTCTGGATGACGCCCCGGAGCTGGGAACACTGGGTCGACCGGTACGCGGCCCAGGGCTTCAAGGTGCTCGCCCCGGCGTGGCCGGGCATGGAGGCCGAGGTGGCGGCGCTGCGCGCCGACCCCACTCCGATCGCCGAGCAGCGGATCGCCGACATGGTCGACCACTACGCGGCGATCATCCGGGACCAGCCCCGCCCCCCGATCATCATGGGACACTCCTTCGGCGGCCTGGTCACCCAGCTGCTGATCTCCCGCGGGCTCGGCGCCGCCGGCGTCGCGATGCACCCGGCCCCGGTCAAGGGGGTGCTGAAGCTACCGCTCAGCACGCTGCGCTCCGGGTTCTCCATCCTGCGCAGCCCGGCCAACCGGCACCGGGCGGTGCCGTTCACCCCCGACGATTTCGCCTACGCCTTCGGCAACACCCTGAGCCGCGAGGACTCCGACGCGGCCTGGGAGCGGTACGCCGTCCCCGGCGCCGGGCATGTCTTCTTCGAGGGCGCCTTCGCCAACCTGGACCCGAACTCGGCCACCAAGGCGGACACCCACCGGGACGACCGGGCACCGCTGCTGATCACGACCGGCACCGAGGACCATGTGGTGCCGCCGACGCTGGCCCGGTCCGCCGCCGGCCTCTACCGGCCGTCCCGCGCGGTGACCGCCTATCACGAGTTCCCGGGCCGGTCGCACTTCGTCGGTGGTGAGCCGGGCTGGGAGCAGGAGGCCGACTACGCGCTGGAGTGGGCGGTCGAGGCGGCCAACGAGTTCTCGCCGACCGTGGTCAGCGAGGCCCCCGGCCGGTGATCGGTGCGGGCGGTGGCATGTCGGGGCGAGGTGGGGGTATGACGGACGCATGAGGGCGAGCTTCCGGCTTGGCCGGATCGCGGGGGTACCCGTCGGGGTCAACTGGAGCGTCCTGGTCATCTTCCTGCTGATCGCCTGGGGGCTGGCGGCCAACCAGTTCCCGCGCGCCTACCCGGACCGGCCGGCCCTGGCGTACGCGGCGGCCGGCCTGAGCGCGGCGGTGGTCTTCTTCCTCGGCCTGCTGGCCCACGAGGTGGCCCACGCCGTGATCGCCAAGCGCAACGGCATCGCTGTCGAGGGGATCACGCTCTGGCTCTTCGGCGGCGTCTCCGAGCTGCGCGGCGAGGCCCGCGACCCGGGTGCGGAGCTGCGCATCGCCGGGATCGGGCCGCTGGTCAGCCTGATCATCGGCCTCTTCTTCGGCGGCATCGCGATGCTGCTGGCCCTGGCCGGCGCGCACGGCCTGCTGCTCGGGTCGCTGGCCTGGCTGGCCGGCATCAACATCCTGCTGGCGATCTTCAACGTGCTGCCGGCGGCGCCGCTGGACGGCGGCCGGTTGCTGCGCGCCGCGGTGTGGAAGGCGACCGGCGACCGGACGAAGGCCTCGGTGGTGGCGGCCCGGGCCGGTTGGGTCCTCGGCGCGCTGCTGATCGGCCTGGGGCTCTGGCAGTTCCTGGTCGGGGCCGGGG